>JBBRUT010000035.1:0-27781 GCA_038247555.1 Phycisphaerales bacterium
CATCAGCTTCAAGATGGATGAGACGGAGCAGAAGTTCATGAACGAATCCATCAGCCACGTGAAGGACCTGGTGGGCGTGGTTCAGAAGATGTTTCCCGAGTTGGCCTAAAATTGAGTCGGGAGTACGTGAATGGTTGCAGCCAACGGAGCACCGCAGAACTACGACGAAGCAGTCGAGCGACTTGCTCAGGAACACATGAGGCTGCCGGAGTCGGAGCGGCCGCAGGCGATTTACTTCTTCCCGGACCCCGCCGGTCAAATCGTGCGGTTGCTTGAGGTTACGTCGTTGACACCCGCGAGCGGGGAGGTCATGCCGATTCCGCTTGCGCCGAGTGCGGACTTTCCGTTTCGTTCACGGATTGCGGAAGTTACGCCCGACGAGTGGTCGCGGATTGAGAGCGGTCAGATTCTGATGCCTGAGGGATGGGACCTTGGGAGGAAGAAACGACTATGGCCGCTCTGACGCAGCAAGCGGCCTTTGTTCGACAGGCTGCGAGTGACTTTGAGGCGTTCCACTCTGTTTCTGATCTTGAGCTTCCGTCCTGCCATCGTCTGCATTTTCTTCAGATGGCCACAGAGAAGCTTGCAAAGGCGATCGGTCTCGAATCCACAGCGGCTGGCTTCGGGCGAACCCATGTGGCGTTCTCGAAGACGATTCGGATTCTGCGAAACACGCCGCGGCTCGCGAGTACATTGGACATGACCGCGAAGGAATACTCGCACTTTTCCAGCCGAGGGTTCGGGATATCAAGAGCGATAGAGGAGTTGCATCCTCAGGTGCCGACAGCTGGCACGGTGGATGGGGCAAATGTTGAGTATCCGTGGAGGTTGGGCGGCGCGTGGAAGGCGCCATGTGACCACGAGTTTGAGGTGGCGGAGGTGCTGCGATCGGCCGATGGCCAGCGACTCCTCAAACTGATTGGCATTTTGCTCAGAGACTTTGACCGCTGGTTTGCGTAGAAAGAGAGTTCGGCTATGCGAAGTTTGATTGCGGTTGTCACTGTGTGCGTGCTTCTTGCGACTCGACTGCCTGTTGCGGCGCAGAGTGGAACAGCGAGCCCGCTGACGGGCGCTACGGATAAGCCGTTGACGCTGGCGGCGGCGACGAAGCATGCCGATGCGGATATCGAGCGGATGCTGGGGCTGCTGTCGGGCTCGTTCAGATCGGAGGGGAAGAGCGGCGACGGAGGGCAGGCCGCGCTGCGGTACAACGGTGCGCGGATTCGCGTGGATGGGCTGGATAACGCGGTGTATTTCGAAGTGACACGAGAGGATTCGCCGCTGTCGCCGTTCCGGCAGGGCGTGTTCACACTGTTCCGGTCGGGGGAGAACCTGCGGCTGCGGGTGCTGGATTTCCGCCAGGGTGAAGGGTTTCTGAGCGCGGTGGCTGGGCTTTGGGCCGCGGCGGAGGTGTTTCCGCCGACGCAGCTCTCGCAACTGGTTCCGAACATGGACCTGATGGTGAAGATGTCGGGTGCGGTCGCGACAGCGAAGACGGCGCATCCGTTTCCGACGGTGGCGGGCGGCGCGGTCGACATGACCAGCAGCATGGAACTGGCTGAAGGGAAGCTCTCGCTGCACGATGTGGGGATGGATGCACAGGGTCGCGCCGTGTGGGGCGGGGGAACGACCGGGCGGACAGAGTTTTCTCGCCAGCCGACGCCGTGGTTCACGCGGATCGAGATGGGCGAGGGGCTGGTGGTGATCGGGGTGATGCCGATGGGGGACGATGCACTGAAGCACCAGGAGGGCGGGGAGCTTGCGGTGCAGTACACCGGGTGGCTGACGGATGGGACGCGGTTTGATACGACTCGGCAGGAGGGGCGAGACGCGTTCAAGCTGAAGTTGCCCGGGGGCGTGATCAAGGGCTGGAACGATGGGATGAAGGAGATCGGTGTTGGGGAGCGCAGGAAGCTGGTGATTCCGCCGACGCTGGGATATGGCGACCGAGGCGCGGGGCGCGGGGTGATTCCGCCGAACTCGACACTCATCTTTGATGTGGAATGCGTGTTTGTTGACAATGCCGCGGCGATGCCGGCTGCGCCTGTGGCGCCAGTTGCGCCCGCGATTCCTGCTGCGGGCGGGGGCAGGTGAGGGGACATGGTGGCGCGGACGCACTATGACACGCTGGGGGTTCTGCCGGCGGCGACGGCGGAGCAGATTCGCCGCGCGTTTCGGGAGCTGGCCAAGCAGCACCATCCGGACACCGGGCCCAAAGGAGACGAGAAGAAGTTCGCGGAGGTTGCGTCGGCCTATGAGGTGCTGGCGGAGCCGGGGAAGCGTCGGGAGTATGACGAGTCGCTGGAGCAGCGACGGGCCGAGGCGGCGGGGCATGGCGGCCGGGGCGTTGCGCACTACTCGTGGGAGAACATCGCAGCGGAGCGGAAGGGGAAGGGCGAGCGAGCGAGCGTCGCGGAGTTTGATGAGATCTACGACACGTTTTACGGCAAGCACAAGAAGTCGACGTAGGAGTGGAGGCGCGTGATGCTGGCCGAGCGATGGATGGTGTATGCGGGGCTGTCGGCGGTCTGCGCGGCGCTGGTTGCGATCCTGGGGAAGGCGGGGCTGAAGAACGTTGATCCGACGCTGGCGACGGTTGTGCGCAGCATGGTGATGACGGTGTTCCTGGTGATCGCGGGGACCGCGCTGGGCGCGTGGTCGAAGCTGCCGGGACTGCGCGAGGCGGGCGGGAAGGGGCTTGCGCTGATCGCGCTGGGGGGGGTGGCAGGGGCGGTTTCGTGGCTGTTTTACTTCCGTGCGCTGCAGCTTGCAGACGCAAGCAAGGTGGCGCCGATCGACAAGCTGAGCGTTCCGATTGCGATTGTGCTGGCGGTGATTTTGCTTGGAGAGCGACCATCCCTGGTGAACTGGATGGGGATCGGGCTGGTGGTGGCAGGGGCGTATCTGGCGGCACTGCCGGCCCGATGAGGCAGGAAGTGTGGGTGTGCTTACCCTCGGAACAGGGCGGATGAGCACCGAAAGTGGTAGAGTGTTGAAGTTGACAAGACGGCGAAGCTGAGCGAAAGTTGGGGCCATACAGACCGGGGGGAGCGGCGGCGGACGTACCGGTGAGTGGTGTGGGGCCGGACAAAGGGACCGCGGGTTGCTGAAGCAGCAGCATCAATTGTTTGTCGGGCTCCTGGCCGTGGTGGACGGGTTGGTGGTGGCGGGTGCGAGCTTTGCGGCGTGGGGTGTGCGGCGGCTGACGATCGAGAAGACGTGGTGGCCGGAATCGTGGGAGCACCCGCCCAAGGAGGCACTGGTGCTGTACACGGTGCCGGTGGGGCTGATGTGTCTGCGGTGGTTCGGGCTGTTTCGGCCGCACCGGGACAAATCGCTGACGACGGAAGTGTCGCAGGTGTTCAAGGCGTCGCTGGTGACGATGCTTGCGCTGCTGGCGATTCTGTATGCGACGGACTCTTCGGTCTTCCGCGGCACGTATGAGCCGCTGGCGGTCTGGGGCGTTGCGCTCGATGCGGGGCGGGTGCAGCTTGGCACGCTGACGGTGCTGCTGCCGCTGATGCTGTCGGTGCACCGTGTGCTCTTCCGCATCGGGCTGCGGCGGCTGCGCAGCCGCGGCTGGAACCTGCGCCATGTGGCGATCATCGGGTGCGGACGGCTTGGGCAGATCGTTGCGCACACGCTGGAGCGGAACTCGTGGACCGGGATCAAAGTCGCGTACTTTGTTTCGCACCAAGATAAGACGCGGCGGATCGAGTGCGGGGAGCATCCGGTGAAGGGGGGGCTGGCGGACCTTGAAGAGATCCTGACGAAGGACAAGCCGGATGCGGTGTATGTCGCGCTGCCGGGCTCGCGGGCATCGCAGTTGTCGCAGGTGCTGGCGGCGCTCGACAAGCACCCGGTGGATGTGCGGATCGTGCCGGATGTGTCGCCGCGATATGTGGCGCAGAGCATGAGCGTGAATGAGCTCGATGGGATGCCGATCCTGAGCTATCGCGAGACGCCGCATCATGGGCTGGGCGGGGTGACGAAGCGGCTGCTCGATGTGCTAGGTGCGCTGGCGGCGATGGCGATTTTCAGTATCCCGATGCTGATCGTGGCGGGGCTGGTGCGGTTGAGCGGGCCGGGTCCGGTGATCTTCAAGCAGCGGCGGGTCTCGATCGGCGGGCAGGTGTTTGACATCTACAAGTTCCGGACGATGTTCCATGTGCAGGATGAGACAGCCGAGCCGACGGGTGCGCGGTGGACGGAGCGCGATGACCCGCGGGTGACGCCGATCGGGAAATGGCTGCGGAAGGCGAGCCTGGATGAGCTGCCGCAGCTCCTGAACGTGTTGATCGGGGATATGAGCCTGGTGGGGCCGCGGCCGGAAAGACCGGAACTCATTGAGCGGTTCCGGGAAGATTGGCGTGGGTACATGCTGCGGCAGCATGTGAAGGCGGGGATGACGGGGTGGGCGCAGGTGAACGGGCACCGGGGCCAGTGCTCGCTGAAGAAGCGGTTGCAGTATGACCTGTTCTATGTGAAGAACTGGTCGGTGGGGTTTGATATCAAGATCCTGTGGCTGACGGTGTTCAGGGGGTTTGTGCACAGGAATGCGCATTAGCGCGATCGGAGGCGACCATGAGACGATGGTGCGTGGCCCTCATGGTTCTCGGCGCGGTGCAGTTGCTTGGCTGACTTGCGCTTGTGCCGATGGGGTGGTGGGCGATTGTTCAAGACCATTATGTCGCGCGAAACAGACTGGGCCTCGCGTTCCGTGATGGCGCGATCAACGCGGAGGCCTATCCGCAGTTTGCGTCAGCGAATGGGATCTACAACGGCGGCGAGTCGGACATCGGGCGCGAGGCACCGGGGTCGGGGAATCGGAGCGCGGGGCAACTGCTGATCTGGGTGAACGCCGGATCGCAGAAGCTGCCGCCGCTGGTGATCGTGTTTCCCTGGCTGCTGGCAGGGTGCGGATTGATGACGTTGCTCATTGGATGGCGAATTCGCAGGGCCGAGTCCCGCACGGGAGCAGCGTCGTAAGATGAGGGGTGAACCGACGCTATGAAGTTATTGTGATTGGCGGGGGGCACGCGGGCGTTGAGGCCGCGTGGGCGGCGGCGAATCTGTTGGGTACCTCGCCGCTCCGCGGCGAGACTCGCCACGGAGTGGCGAGCCCGACGGTCGCGCTGGTCACGCTGGATCCGTCGAAGATCGGGGTGATGTCGTGCAATCCGGCGATCGGGGGATTGGCCAAGGGGCAGATCGTCCGCGAGATTGATGCGATGGGCGGGCTGATGGGGCTGGCGACGGATGCGACGGGGATTCAGTTCAAGGTTCTGAACACGAGCAAGGGCGCGGCGGTGCACGGGCCGCGGGCGCAGTGCGACAAGCACGCGTACGCGGAGGCGGTGCAGGCGCTCATCGCGTCGCGGCCGGAGATCGAGGTGATCGCGGGGAGCGTTGAGCGGATTGTGGTGGAGGGGGGGAGGGTGACGGGGGTGGTGGTGAGGCGAAATTGCTGGATGGCAAACTGCCAAATCGCCAAATCAGAATCCATCGAACCTGACGACGCAGAGGAGAGTCTCTCGCTTTCGGCTGCCGCGGTTGTGCTGACGACAGGCACGTTCATGCGCGGCTTGATGCACTGCGGGGAGAACAAGACGCAGGGTGGAAGGTTTGGCGAGGGTGCGGCGGTGGGGATATCCGGCGCGCTGAAGGGGCTGGGGTTTGAGCTTGGGCGATTGAAGACGGGAACGCCGCCGCGATTGAAGCGGGGGAGTATCGCGTGGGAATCGCTGGAGGCTGCACCGGGGGATGAGGTGTGCAAGCCGTTCAGCGAACTCAGTGGCGAGAGCGGCAGAGCAGCAGATGAGCAGAGCGGAAGATCAGCAGAGGAGCAGATCAACAAGTTCGATTCAAGAGCGGGTTCTGCGCCGTCGCTTGGGCGGTTTCCGGTTCTGTCGCAGGTGGAGTGCCGCATCACGCAGACGACCGCGGCGGGGCACGAGGCGATCCGCGCGAATCTGCATCGTGCGCCGATGTATACCGGTCAGATCGAGAGTGTGGGGCCGCGGTATTGCCCGAGCATCGAGGACAAGGTGGTACGGTTCGCGGAGCGCGAGTCGCACCACGTTTTCCTTGAACCGGAGAGCCTGCGCGATGACTGGGTCTACTGCAACGGGATCTCGACGAGCCTGCCCGCGGATGTGCAGGATGTGATTGTGCGGGCGATGCCGGGGTGCGAGAAGGCGGAGATTCTGCGGTATGGGTATGCGGTTGAGTATGACATGGTGAAGCCGCACCAGATCATGGCGACCGGGATGACGAAGCTGGTCGAGGGGTTGTTCCTGGCGGGGCAGATCAACGGGACGAGCGGGTATGAGGAGGCCGCGGGTCAGGGGTTGATCGCAGGGATGAACGCGGCGCGGCTGGCGCGGGGTGAAGCACCGGTGAAGATCGGGCGGGACGCGGGGTACATCGGCGTGATGATGGATGACCTGGTGACGAAGACGCCGACGGAGCCGTACCGCATGTTTACGAGCCGCGCGGAGCATCGGCTGATGCTGAGGTCTGACAATGCGCCCGACCGGTTGACGCCGATTGCGGAGGCGGTGGGGCTGCTGGGATCGACGGAGCTTGGGGCGATGCGGCGCGAGCTATTCGCGATGCGACGGGCGGCGATGACTGGGGTTGAAGAGCTGATTGAAGCGGTGCGGATCGATCATGTTCCGCTTCGAGATGTGGTGCGGCGGCCGGAGTTTGGGCCTGAGCAGCTTGAGGCGGAGCTGCTTCGGCATGGTGATGCGGGCCGGCCGCGAGGGATGAGCGATCGCGCCTGGCGTGATGCGGTGTACACGGTGCACACCGAGCGGGTGTATGCGTCGTATATCGACCGGCAGCGGGCGGAGGTGGGGCGACAGGCGGACCTGGAGCGGCGGCGGATTCCGCGTGCGTTTGACTATGCCGCGGCGGGGAACATTCGCACGGAGGCGCGGCAGGCGTTGTCGCGGTTCCGGCCGGAGACACTTGGACAGGCGGCGCGGCTGGAGGGGATCACGCCGGCGGATATCACGCTGCTGGCGGTGCTGGTGCGGCAGCGAGCGGAACGACACGGGGGGGGAGTCGGGGCGAAGTGAGCGGGCGATTGCGGATGTGAAGCGTGATTCCGCTACCATGGCCGCGATGATCGAGATTCCCATGATGCTGGGCTCAGGTGGCGGTGGGAACACCGCCGGCGCGCTGACGCTGCTGTACATCCTTGGAGCCGCAGCGCTGGTAGCGCTGGTAAGCCGCCGGCTGCATCTTGGGTTGATCCCCGGGTACCTGCTGGTTGGCGCGCTGATCGGGCCATCCGCATTCGGATTGATCGGGGGCGAAGAGGGTCGGTCGGCGGCTGTTGATATCGGCGAGCTTGCGGTGATTCTGCTGATGTTCACCATCGGTCTGCACATGGACATCGATCACATTCGCTCGGGGATGGTGAAGATCCTTGGAGTGGGGCTGGTATCCACGGTGGCGAGCGCGATGCTGCTTTGGCCGATCGGGATGGGGTTTGGGCTCAGTGCGCCGGCGGCGTTGGCTGTCGGGATGGCGATGGCGATGTGTTCGACGGCGGTGGTGCTTGGAATCCTGCAGCGGAATCGCGAGGTGCATTCTCTGCACGGTCGGCTGTGCATCGGCATCGCGCTGATGCAGGACTTGCTCGCGGTGGTGGTGCTTGGGGTTCTGCCGGGGTTGGCGGTGTGGGCGAACGTTCCCGTGGCGAGCGTGGCTGAGGGGGGGAACCCGGGCTTCGCGGCTGGCTTGGAGAGTCTGCCAACGATGGTGAAGCACCTGGCGCGGGGTGCGTTTGCGCTGGGGAGCGTGGGGGTGATGCTGGCTATCGGCAAGTATCTTCTGCCGAAGCTGCTGGCGGAGGCGAGCGAAGGGCCGGGCGGGGCGGAGGCTCTGCTTGTGGTTTCGGCGGCGACGGCGTTTGGCGCGGCGGTGCTGACATCGGGTCTGGGGTTCGGCTCATCGCTCGGCGCTTTCATGGCGGGGTTTCTGCTTTCCAACACACCGTTCCGGCATCAGATCGGCGGACAGTTGTCGCCGCTGCGAGACCTGTTCATGGCGGTGTTCTTCACGTCGGTGGGTGTGAAGATCAACCTGGGCTCCGTGGTGGAGCTTTGGCTGCCGGTGGCGGTGGGCGTGGTGGCGGTGCTTACGGTGAAAGCGGCGACGGTGGGTCTGTCCGTGTGGGCCGGGGGCGCAACCGCGGCGACGGCGTTTGCGGTGGGCTTTGGGCTGTGTCAGGCGGGGGAGTTTGGGTTGGTGATCATCAGCGAATCCAATCGGCAGGGAGTGTTGAGCCAGGACGTGACGGATGGGGCGATCGCGGTGGTTGCGGTGACATTGATCGTGGCCGCGCCGCTGTTTGATCTCGGGCGAAAGTTTGCGAACATGGTGGCGTGGATTCCGCCTGCGGGGTGGGTGACATCGCGCGATCTGCGTGAGGTGCAGGTGCATGAGGAGCACGCGACGACCGTGAAGGACGGAGAGTGGGATGGGAGCCACGTGATCATCGCGGGCTTCGGCGTTGTGGGGCGGAATCTTGCCGAGCACTTCGCGGTGCGAGGGATTCCGTATGTGGTTGTGGAGCTCAACCCGGCGACGGTGCGGAAGCAGGCGAAGCTGGGGCGGAGAACGGTGTTTGGCGACGTCTCCAATCCCGATGTGCTGATCTCCGCCGGGATTGACACGGCGGAGGCGGTGGTACTGACGATTCCAGATGATGAGGCAACGGTGCGCGCTTGCAGGCAGATTCGCGAGTTGAACAAACAGGTGTTCATCGCGGCGCGGACGAGCTTTTTGAGCAAGGCGATCGCGGCGACCAGCATGGGCGCGGATCACGTGACGGTCGAGGAACTGGTGACAGCACAGGACATGGCCAAGCAGGTGGTGGAGCGGATCGCAAAGCGTGCAACAGCCCGCGGACGGGCGGAGCCGGTTAATCCTTGATCGAGTTGATCTCGTCGCGGAGGATGGCGGCGAGTTCGTAGTTCTCGGATTGCAGCGCGGCGTCGAGCCGCTGACGAAGCTCGGCCTGCTGGCTGATGGGGAGCTTGGGCGTGAGCGCTTCGCGCATGCCCTTGAGGATCTGAACTTCCGCGGCCTGCTCGAAGCTCTCGGCTTCGTTGGATTCGTCGAAGTACAGCTTGAGCGCGGAGAGGCCTTCGTCGATCGCGTGGATGGCGGCCTTGGGCTCGTTATCGGAGAGCGCCTGGCTGGCGAGCGCGCGGGCCCGCATCATGGTGATGTAGGGCCGGAACTGCTCGAGGATGTGGCGGTCGCCCTCGTTGGCGGCGTGGCGGGAGCAGAAATCCAGCAGGCGCAGGTTGCGGGTGGTGTCGCGGACGACTGCGTCGTAGTCCTCAAGGACCATCATGCAGACGTAGCGGTGATAGTACTGGACGGCTTCCTCGCGGAGCTCGCGGCAGTCTTCCTCGGAGAGGGTGAAGCCGGCCGCGGAGCCCTTCTCGGCGGCGTGGTCATCGAGGCGGGATTCGTGGTACTCCAGGAGGCTTTCAAAGCCGTGCGGCCGCTGGCCATCGGGGCGGCTGGAGGTGCGCATCTGGAGGACACCCAGATCGAGGCGGAGCTGAATTCTACCGTCGCCGTCGTCGCCGTCAATGAGGCGGACGTTGATCTTGCCGGGCTCATACGGCCAGCCGTTCAGGATGGGGGTGATGTCGGCACTCACGTGTATCCCCAGCGTATGTCCGGTCGAGGCGGCTGCCCCGGCCGCGGTCCTGATGAAAGATACTCTTTTCATACGCACTTGGGCAAGAAATGGTCGTCCTGTTTGGCTAAAGTCAGGTAAGATTACGCGGGTTGGCGAGAAGAGGTGCCCGATAATCGGTTTGGAACGCGCGGGTTGGGCAACCTATGCCTAGGAGGAGGGGCTGCGTCCACCTGAAATGGGTGTGGATGACAAGGGCAAAACTTGACGGGTCGATGCAACCAAAGCGAACAAGGAATCGAACCGTCAGGTGGACGGGAGGTCGGGTGTCCGTGCACTCCGCCCCCTCTCCTCCGGCGGTTCTCGCCGAAGAGAAGGGTGCTCGACAGTGCGAGTTGTTAAGTACGCAAAAGCGCCGTCCCGTGCGGAGTTGCAGTCTGGGCTTCAGCTCTACCTCAAGCAGATCAACGAGGTAGCCCTGCTGACGGCCGATGACGAGAAAACTCTCGGCTGGGCCATCATTAACGACAACTGCCCGAAGGCACGCGAGCGGATGATCCGCGCGAACCTGAGGCTGGTGGTGTCTATCGCGAAGAACTACGCGAATCGGGGCCTGCTGCTGCAGGACCTGATCGAGGAAGGGAATGTCGGGCTGCTGCGAGCGGTGGAAGGGTTCGACCCTGCGCAGGGCGCGCGGTTCAGCACGTATGCATCGTGGTGGATCAAGCAGGCGATCAAGCGTGCGCTGATCAACGCGGTTCAGCCGATCCACGTTCCGGCGTACATGGTTGAACTGATTGCGCGGTGGAAGCAGTCGTCGCAGAAGCTGGAGCGGACGCTGGGCCGCCCGCCGTCGCTGCAGGAACTCGCGGAAGAGATGCAACTGCCGCTGAAGAAGATGCGGATTATCAAGCGAGCGGTGAAGGCATTCCGGGCACCGGCTCAGGCTCCGCTTGATGACAATGGCGATGCGATGAACATCGGCGACATGATCGCTGATGAGCGGGCGGGCCCGCCGGAAGACCTGGTTTTCCGGGACGATGAGCTCAAGACGATCCGTCGGTTGCTGGATGCGATTGATGAGCGGGAAGCGAAGATTCTGCGGCTACGGTTCGGGCTCGACGGTCAGGAGCCGCTGACGCTGAAGCAGATTGCACAGGAGATCGGGATCTCCCGGGAGCGCGTGCGGCAGATCGCCGACGAGGCCCTGGCCAAGCTGAACGCGCAGGCGAACGACGAGCGGCCGAGCCGGTTCTTTCAGGAGCAGCGGTCATCGAGCCTCGATGACGAGCAGCGGCCGGGTCAGCGATACGCCCGGGCAAGCTGACGGCGGCGAACTGGTCGGAAGACGAACATACCTCTCTCGCGGTTTGGTCCCCGGGCGTCCTGAATGGGCGCCCGGGGCTGTTTTTTTGGCGCGAAGGGGGAGGATCCGGCGAGGCGGCGTTGCGGTAAGGGTTCGAGGGTTGTGCTAGACTTCCCCCTTTCTCAGACCGTGCCGGTTCGGTCGTTATCAGCGACGAAGATCATGTCGGCTCCGGTCGGCAGCCATCGCAGGAGCGCAGCGTTGATTCAGAACAGCTTGAAGAGGTCATGTGGATTCGGTGTGCTGGTTCTGGCGGCCGCGATGCTGTTCGGCGTGGTCGGGGCATCGACGGCGCATGCGCAGGGCGATGACAGTCTGGAACGCATCAATGCGCAGTTCCGGCAGGTGCCGACGAACAAGCGATCGGATCTGGTTGTGCTGCCGGTGCTGGAGGGGATTCAGGACCCGCCGGCATCGCTCACGACGCTGATGCAGGCGTGGATCAACCGCCCTGCGGAGCGGGCGGCGCTGGTGGCGGCTCAGGGGAACGACTGGGGAACGTGGAAGGCGTGGGCGGAAGGGGACACTCAGAAGGCCGTGCTTGCCACGCTGCCGAAGGTCACCGAAGAGCTTGACCCGCGGCGGGCGTTTGCGTTTGCGCAGCCGTACGGGACCGAGGGAGTGAGTGTTGAACTGATCACCAAGGAGATGTACACGGACCTTGGCGATCCGCCGCTGCTGGCACGCGCGCAGCACCTCTACATGCCCAAGCTGCGGCATATGGAGACGCTGGTACATGTCGAAGCGTCGCGGCTGGTGGAGGAGGGGAAGATCGACGACGCCTTGAAGCTGCTGACGCAGTGGACCCTGTTTGCGAGGCAGTTTGCGGATCGGCCGATGCTGGCGGAGAAGCTGTGGGCGCTGGAGGCGATCGAGCTGGGGCTGGTTCGGCTGCGCGATGTGGCGTATGCGGACTTCGGGTCTTCGCCCCGCAAGGCGACTGTAGCCGTGCTTGTCGATACGGTTGAAAAGCTGCTGCCCCGTTCGTTCCTCGATCTGGATCGGCTTGCGCTGCCGGAGGGTGAGTATGCGGCGAAGCAGCAGCTGGTGGCGCGGGTGATGGATCGCAACGGCGGGGTGAACGCGCGTGAGTTCTCCAAGGAGCTTGCACGCATCACGACGGTTGACCGGCCGCTTCGCCGGTTCGCCGCGGCGGCGTACTGGGATGGGGTGCGTGGCGCGCACGAGGGCGACCTGGAGACGCGGCAGGAGCTGGAACGTCTTCGGAACGACTGGACGATCCGGTGGAACCTTTCGTACTTTGATCCGATCCTGCAGAACAAGACGGAGTATCAACTGAAGGTGGCGGGGCGGCCGCAGTATGCGATGCTGGATGTCGGCCTGGCGGGGATGGAAGCTTTGTTCCCGCTGCGTCAGCGGCTGAAGGTCGAGGCCGCGGGGACGCGGATGAGCCTGGCTGCGTACGCGTTCGTGGTGGCGAACAACCGAATGCCTCCGGGACTGACGGCGGTGCGTCCGGCGTTCACCAAGGGTGCACCGATCGACAAGGACCCGTTCAGCACGCCTTCGAAGCAGGCGGACCTGAGCTTCTTTGTTCCGGGAAGGGATACACCCAAGGGTCCGCAGGGGCAGGAGCAGGCGTACGTGGTGAGCCTGTTCCCGCAGAAGCCGCTGCCGGAGTTTGAGATCCCGATGCGGTCGAATCAGTTTGTGATCTACTCCGTTGGCCCTGATGACCTTGCATCGATGAGCTTGAGCGCGACGCAGGACCGAACGGGAGTTCGCGGCGACTATCTGCTGTGGCCGCCTTTCATGTCGCTGGGTCGCACGTACCTGAAGGACCGCGGCGAGTTGCGTTAAGCCCCCACGGCTTGGGTGAGTGGGTGAGCCGAGGGAGGGCTCCGCACCTTTTGGCGTCGGTGGGCGTATGAATTGTTCGATGGCGAGGGTGGGGGCTTGCCGCGGCGGCGCGGGCGGTTCTGGCCGCGACCGGGAGTTTCAGTATTCATGGCACAGACAGGCGATGCGCACAAGGTGGTGATCATTGGTTCGGGCCCGGCGGGCTGGACGGCCGCGATTTACGCGGCCCGCGCGAAGCTGGACCCGGTGGTGTACATGGGCGTGCCCAAGCAGGACCCGGGTCCGATTCTGCCGGGCGGCCAACTGATGCTGACGACCGAGGTTGAGAACTACCCCGGGTTTCCCGACGGCGTGGTCGGTCCGGAGATGATGAGCCTGTTTCAGAAGCAGGCGGAGCGGTTTGGGACCAAGACGCTGATGGAAGACATCTCGCGGTGCGAGTTCTCTCAGACGCCTGGGACGCCGCACGTGCTGCACACGGCGGAGGGAAAGGTCGTCAACGCGCACGCGGTGATCATCGCGACGGGGGCGACGGCGAACTGGCTCGGCCTGCCGAATGAGATGCGACTCGCGACGACGGGTGGCGGCGTATCGGCTTGCGCTGTGTGCGATGGCGCGCTGCCGGCGTTCCGCAACAAGCCGCTGGGTGTGATCGGCGGGGGCGACACGGCGATGGAGGAGGCGACGTACCTCACCAAGTTCGCCTCGACGGTGTACATCATTCACCGGCGGGATTCGCTCCGCGCGAGCAAGATCATGCAGGACCGGTTCCTGTCGCGGCCGAACGCGAAGGTGCTGTGGAACAAGGTGATCTTGGATGTGCTGGGGGATGCGCACATCAGCGGTGTGCTGCTTGAAGATACGCTGACGAAGGAGCGGTCGACGCTCGAGCTCGGCGGGCTGTTCATCGCGATCGGTCATACGCCGGCCACGAAGTTCTTGAAGAACTCAGGGATGGAGTTCGATGCCAGCGGGTACGTCGCGCTTAAGCAGCGGAACAGCTACACGAATATCCCGGGTGTTTTCGCCGCGGGCGATGTGGCGGATGGGCAGTACCGCCAGGCCGTGACTGCTGCGGGAATGGGATGCCAGGCCGCACTGGATGCGGAGCGGTGGCTGGCGGCGCAAGGCGTGGATTGAGGGGAAGAGACGGAGCTCGAAGGGACGAAGCGACGAAGGGGCAGTGTTGTGACCAGCACTATCGCCGCGCGACGACGTAGATGCTGAATGAGTCGCTGAGTTCGTTGCTGTCCTCGATAGGCAGGACGTGATAGCGGTCATCATCGTCGATAGCTTCGGCGAAGCGCGGGTAGAACTGGACATCCGAGAAGCCGGCTTCGAGCATCGCCTCGGCGAGCTCTGGGGGGCTCCACAGGCGCCAGTCGTAGACAAATGCGTCGTTGAGGCGGAGGAGCTTTTTGCCTGCCGAGCCGCCGCGAACCTCGAAGTGGATGGCGTTCTGGACGCGGGCGCGGAGGGGGTCGGTCGTGCGGTGTTCCCAGGTATAGGTGATCTTCTCGCCGCCGGGGCCATCGACGATTCGCTTGATGCGACCGGTGAAGTAGCAGTCTGCGCCGGCGTAGATATCGCAGGCGAGCAGGCCGCGGGCGGAAAGGCGGGTGCGTGCGTGCTTGAGGTAATCGACGAGCGCGGGGCGGGTGTGGAGCTCGCAGATCGAGAAGTTCTGGATGGTGATGATGTCGCACTTGTCGCGAACGGCGAGGACATCTGCGAGGATGTAGGTGATTCGACCGGCGGCGCGCTGGTCAGAGAGGCCTGGGTCCTTCGACTGGGCGGCCGCGAGGGTGGCGGCGTCGTGATCGACGGCGATGGAGGTTGAGTTTGGGGAGAGGGCGATCCAGGCGCGGGAGATCGCGGCGGAGCCGCAGAAATCTTCACCCAGCGAATCAGGGTTCTTTCCGTGAATGGCGCGGAGCATCTTGGCGTCGTAGTCGGGGGACTGGACGCAGAGCTCATACAGGTCGAAGAGGTTAAGCATGTTGATGTCGGATGTCGGATGTGGGATGTGGGCGAGACAGGAGGCTAGGACGCGGTTCGCTTTCGTTTGGCCGAGACGATCGTCGCGACGACGATCACTGTGAGTTCGTCGCTTTCCTTCAGCAGAGGTTCAAGGCGAGCAGGCTTGATCAAACCAGATGTACCCATCAGGTCGAGCCAGTAGCCGCACTCATCAGCCTCTTCCTCCACGATTGTGAGCTTGTGGATGAAGTCCGCACGAGACTTGGCTCGTCTTGCCGGGCGATAGTTCGCGCCTACGGATGTCGCGGAGCGGAGGAGCTGCTTGCCGAGCACATCGGCGATGCGACCCGAGGGGAGTGCCTCGACGAGCTTTATGATGCGGAGGGCGAACTCACGGGTTCGACGCTTCATGTCGGCTTCGTTCATGCCGCCGAGTTTACCAACGGAGTTGGGCGCGTGGGTGGGACAGAACGATCCGGACATCCGACATCCAACATCCAACATCCGACATCCCTAGGCCATCCGGACCCACTTGATGAGTGTGCGGAGGTTGGGTGGCTTGCCGTACATAAGAACGCCGACGCGGAAAATTTTGGCGCTGATCCATGCGCAAGCCGCGGCGGTGGCCAGGCCGACAGCGATGGCGGTGAGGGTCTGCCAGAGGGGTGGCGGCTCAGAGCTTGTGAGCCTGATGACCATGACGAAGGGGTTGATGCCGGGGACGAAGGAGAGAATCTGGGAGAGCATGGAGTTGGGAGCGCGGCTGATGGGGAGCCAGAGGAGCCAGGGCGTCATGACGACGAGCATGACGGGCGTCATGAGTGTCTGGGCCTCGCGGAGCTCGGTGACCGCGCTGCCGATCGCGGCGAACATGGAGCCGATGATGAAGTAGGCGATCAGGAAGAAGAGGATCATGTAGACGATGGCGAAGGGATCAACCAGGTGTCCCATGCTGAAAACGATGAGGGCGGCGATGCCCATGCCGGAATAGATGACGAGGATGAGCAGGCCGACGCAGAGCTGGCCGGTGATCTTGCCGAGCATGAGCTGGAGGGGGGAGACGGCCGAGAGCAGGACTTCCATGACTCGGCTGCTCTTTTCCTCGATGGTGGTGGTGAGGAGCATCTGGCCGCTGGACATGACGGCGATCAGGAGGAGGGCCATGAACGCCGCGGGGATCATCATCTGGAGCGGACCGGCGGTCTTCTTTTCGCCGGTCTGGGTGACGACCTTGTCGGCGGCGGTTGGACGCTCGAGCAGGCGGCGGATGTCCTCGGCTTTGAGGCCCGCGGCGGCGAACTTGGGGTCGGTCAGGACACGGGCGTCGACGATTGCATCGCCGATACGGCGGTGGATGCGCTCGCGGATCTCGAAGTCGACCTTCTCGGGCCAGAAGGACTGGATCTCGGCATAGCCGCCATCTTCGGAGGCGAAGACAGCCTCGCGCGGCACGATGATGAGGCCAACGGTTGGCTCGGGGAGGGAGGGGTCCTTGGTGGCGGCGTGAATGTCGGTGCGTCCGAGGACGTCTTTCAGCGTCTGAATGGCGGCGTCATCGGTATCGTCGGGGAGCACGGTGACGGAGAGCCGACCGATCTTGGCGAGGGCCTTGTCGACCTCGTTGCCGATCATGCCTTTGGCCATGGCCTTCTGCGTGGGGTCGATGGGGATCTGCTCCATGGACTTGTCCATGGCCTGGGTGATCGCTTCCTGGGCTTTGGCCTTTTCGGCGGCCGCGGCCTCGGGGGAGAAGCGATCAACGATGCCCGGGGCGGCGACACCTGTGCGGTCGACGAGGGCGAGCTTGCCGGTGACCTGCGGGCCTTTGAGGTTGCGTGTGAGGGCGATGCCGCCGATGGCGACGACCATGATGACCGGCGTGAGGAGCACGCCGATGATGAAGCCCTTGGTGAGGACGGTGGAGGAAAACTCGCGCCATGCGATCTGAAGGACTCTCATCATTTGCCGGTCTCCTCACCACCGGTTGCGCCGACGGCGGCCCGGAGCTGCTCGGTGTTCTCGCCCTCACTGGCATCGACGAGCGAGATGAATACGTCTTCGAGCGTGACACGCTTGAGCTCGACGCGCCGGACGGGGACATCGCGGACGATGGCGGCCATGACCGCGCGGGGATCGGCGTGGTCATCGAGATGCAGTTCGAAGCCGTCGCGACTGGAAGAGACGTTGTCAATGCCTGGGATTGTTTCCAGGCGAAGCTCGGAAGCGGATGTGTCGGCGCTGGAAGCGGGCTCGACGATGATGGTGCGGGGGTCGAATCGGCTGCGGATCTCGCCGAGGGTGGCGTCGAGCACCTTGAGTCCGTGGTGGATCATGAAGATGCGGTCGCAGAGCTGCTCGGCCTCGTACATCGCGTGGGTGGAGAAGATGATGGTGCGTCCGGCGCGGTGCTGCTCATCGATGAGGCCACGCATGAGGCGGCGGTTGACGGGATCGAGACCGGAGAAGACCTCATCGAGGATGAGCAGGTCGGGCTCGTGGATGACCGCGGCGATGAACTGAACCTTCTGCTGCATGCCCTTGGAGAGCTCCTCGCAGCGTTTCTTTGCGTTCTCGGCGAGGCCCATGCGCTCGAGCCAGCCGGCGACTTTGTGCTTGAGGGGTGCGCCGCCGTCGTGGCCCTTGAGCCGGCCCATGTAGGTGAGGAAGGCGGCGACCTTCATTTTGCGGTAGACGCCGCGCTCCTCGGGGAGGTAGCCGATGCGGTCCTTGCTTTTGTCGGCGGACGGCTGGCCGAGGACGGAGAGCTCGCCGGAATCCGGGAAGATGATCGACATGATCATCCGGATGGTGGTGGTTTTGCCTGCGCCGTTGGGGCCGATGAAGCCGCAGAGGGAGCCGGTGGGCACAACCAGATCGAGGTTGCGCACGGCGAACTTTGGGCCGAAGGTTTTGGTGAGCCCTTTGATGGTGACGGCGTTGCTCATGGGGAGTGAAGGCTAGGGGGAGTGGAAGTGGGATGTGGGACCGGAAAGGCGGGAAGATTCCAAGGCCGTACGCAGAGTTCGCGGAGGAAGAAGCAGAGGTCGCAGAGGGGAAGCAGGGAGTGGGGAATGGGAAGTAAAGAGACTTGTGCTGAGTGCTTGGTCCCGATTCATGGATCCTGCGGCCGCGCGGAAGTTCCGGGGTCCAGATTCAGGTTTGGGGATTCAGGTCTCGGACTCCGACTTCCGACTTTCGACTTCCCCCATCCCACTTCCCACATCCAACATCTACCATCGGCCATGCCTGCGACCGCACTGCCCCCTGCGCTCTTTGCCCGACTTGATGAGCTGTCGAAGCAACTCGATGAGATGGATGCGAAGATGGGCGATGCGGACTTTGTGACCGACCACAAGGCGGTGCGGGAACTGTCGATCAAGAAGGCCGCGATCGAGGGGATGGTGGGGGACTATCGCACGTACAAGTCTTTGGTGAAAGAGGCTGAAGAGTTGCGGGGTGTGCTGTCGGGGCCGGGGGGTGGTGGCGATAGGGAGTTTGTCGAGCTTGCGCGGGCGGAGCTTGCGGAAGTGGAGGCGCGGGCGGAGGCACTGATCGACCGGATCAAGTCGGCCCTTGTGAACGCGGATGACCGGGCGGTGGGGTCGGTGATGCTGGAGATCCGCGCTGGGACGGGCGGCGATGAGGCGTGCCTGTGGGCGCGGGACATCATGGAGATGTATCAGAAGTATGCGGGGAAGAAGGGGTGGACCTTTGAGGTGCTGGAACTGACGCCGGAGCCGGGAGTGGGGGGCATCCGCGCGGCGGTCATCAACGTCCGCGGCGAAGGAGTCTGGAGCGAACTGTCATTTGAGGCGGGTGTGCACTCGGTGAAGCGTGTGCCGGCGACCGAGGCGCAGGGCCGGATTCACACGTCGACGGCGACGGTTGCCACGCTGCCCGAGCCTGAAGAGGTGCAGGTGAAGATCGACTGGGCGAACGACGTGTATGAGGATGTGACGACCTCGCAGGGGCCGGGCGGGCAGAACGTGAACAAGGTGGCGACGGCGGTGAAGCTGGTGCACAAGCCGACGGGGATCGAAGTGAAGATGCAGGAGAGCAAGAGCCAGCAGCAGAACCGGGCCGCGGGGAGAAGGCTGCTGATGGCGCGCGTGTATGAGCTGGAGCTGCGCAAGGCGCACGAGGCGCGGTCATCGGCGAGGCGCGATCAGATCGGCAGCGGGGAGCGGAGCGAGAAGATCCGCACGTACCGGTTCAAGGATGGGATTGTGGCGGATGAGCGGCTGCCGGGTGAGTATCCGGTGCGGGACGTCGTGGCGGGGGATATGGGGAAGCTGTTCAAGGACCTGATGGAGCAGGAAACCACGAGAAGGCTGGGGGGTTTGTGAGTGGATCGGCGGCTTCTTGCGGACCGTCGTGTAGAATGATGATGGAGCCCCCGCATGGTTTACTTTGGCAAAATCAGACAGGGGAAGTTGGAACTGGATGGTCCGGGCTCGCTGCCTGAGGGCGTGCGTGTGCGCATCGAGCCCGTCGAAGATGACCCCATCTTTCACCTTGGTGATGATGCCGCGGATGACCCCGCGCTGCCAACGGACCTCGCATCGGAGCACGACCACTATGGCTATGGCACGCCCCGGCGGGGCGAGAAGGCATGACCCGCGAAGTCGTGTTCATCGATACGGTCGCGTTCCTGGCGATATGCCATAAGCGCGATGCGCTCCATGAGCAAACGCTCGAGCCCCTTCGGCGACTGGCGCGCGGGCGGGTCGGCTTTGTGACAAGCCAGTGGGTGCTCGCGGAGTTTCTCGGCCGCGCCTGCACGCCACCGCTTCGCGCCGCGGCGATCGCCGATGTTGGCGGGTGCTCTCTTCGCCGTCGACGGAGGTTGTGCCCGTCACGGCCCAGTCGTGGACGGCCGCGTTTGAACTCTACGGTTCGCGTGCCGACAAGGCATGGTCGCTTGTTGATTGCACCTCGATCCTGTTGTGCCGGTCGCGGGGAATCGACCGGGTGCTGACACAGGATTATCACTTTGTGCCGGCGGGCCTGACTGTGCTTCTGCACTGATCTTCTTTTGAGGCGGGTGTCGTGACGAGGGAGCCGACGCAAACCAGACGCAGCTTCTGGCGGCCGTACACGATTGTGGATCCGGAGAAGCCGTGTCCGAGGTGCGGGTACCGGTGATTCCGGCGGGCATGGAGACGGTGGGGGCGGTGGGGGTGGGGGCGGTTGCGGCGGGGGAGGGAGTGGTGGCGGCGACTGAACTTCAGCGTTCAATGCCCAGGCGGACCGCGAGGTCGGCGCGTAGGCGCTCGACCTCGCTTTGCAACCGTGCCAGTCCGGCATCTGCGCCCAAGGCTTTGAGCTCGTTGTACGGGATCGGCTTACCGAATGCGACACCGATTCGATGGCCGAAGAGTCCCGGAAAGTGACGCCGCCGCGGCCAGGAGTCGAAAGCGCCTTCGATCGCCGCGGGCATGACGTCGCACTTGGCGCGGGAGAGCAGGACCCATGCGCCGCGCTTGAAGTCCTTGACCTCACCATCGGGGGAGCGGCTTCCCTCGGGGAAGATGAGGGTGAGGCGTCCCTTCTTGAGTTCGGCGATAGCGGTGCGGATCGCGCCGGCGTCTCCCTCGGACTCCTTGATCGGGATTGCGCCAAGGCCGAGGAGGAGTTGCTTGAGCCCGGGGGCCTTGAAGAGACCTTCGCGCGCGATGGAGGCCATGTTGCGCGTGCGGAAGGCGATCCCAAGCACGGGCGGATCCCAGTGGGACTGGTGATTGGCGACGACCAGCAGGCCGCCGGTGCCCGATGGGGGAAGGTTGTGCAGGCCGTAGAACCGGAGGCGGTAGAGAAACGTGACAAGGAGCATCACGATCCAGGAGCAGAACCGGAAGAACACGATCTGCCACAGGGGTTGCGTGGGATCGAGCGTGCGTAACCACCCGACGGGCGAGCGGAGAAACGCGGCGCGCGTGGGCACGAGCGGGAGGGGCGCCGGGTCAGAATGGAGCGAAGGAGAGGGGACGTGCATCGGCGCTACGCGACAGGGACCCGGAGGTGGACCTGTTCCTCGAGGGCGCTGACAACCTGGCCGAAGGTCAGGTGCGAGGTATCGATGCGGATCGCATCTTCCGGGCACATGAGCGGGCCATCGCGGCGTGTGGAGTCGGAGAGGTCGCGGGCGACGATCTCCTTGAGCAGCTGGGCGAGCTCGGAAGCCTCGCCGCGGATCGCGCTGGCGGCGATGAGCTGCTCGAAGCGCCGCTTGGCGCGGACTTCGGCGGAGGCATCGATGTAGAACTTGACGTCTGCATCGGGGAAGACGATTGATCCCTGATCGCGGCCCTCGGTGACGAGGCGCGGATGGGCGGCACCGATGGCCCGCTGCTTGCGGACCATGTCGCGGCGGAGGGCGGGGATGGCGGAGACCGGAGAAACGAGCTTGGTGACATCGGCTTCGCGGATCCGGCCCATCATGGATCGGCCGCCGCAGAGGAGATCGGGCGGGTCTCTCGACCAGTCGAAGCGCATGTCCTGAGCGGCGACCGAGGCGACCAGCTCATCGGGTGCTGCGAGGGTGATGCCGGCGTCGATGGCGACGGCCGCGGCGGCGCGATACATGGCGCCGGTGTCGAGGAACTCGAGGCCCAGCCGATTGGCGAGGGCGCGGGCGACGGAAGATTTGCCGGTGCCGGCCGGGCCATCGATGGTGACGATGAGACGGGAGCGGGCGGCCCGGGCGGGAGAATCCGAGGTTGCTGGACGCTTGGGCATGTCCTCAACCTTGACGGCGACATCCGCGCAGATGGGCGAGGAGGGCAGCGGGGGGAGGGAACAAACTGCGAGGAGGGTGGCAGGGTTGGCGGTCATGGCTGGTCTGTCACCTCCACGCCGACGACAGACTCTAGGACGGCCTTGGAGTTTCGGATGCCTTCTTCGGGGTCGCGGTCGCCGCGATAGTCGATGGCGAGGGTGCCGGTGTAGCCGACGGCGAGGACGGCTTTGGTGAACTCGACAAGGTCGTAGCCTAGATGCTCGGGGCCGTTCTTGCCTGCTTTGAATCCGATGGTGGAGGCGGTGACGGCGGAGGCGTAGGGCGTGAGGCGGCGGAGGTAGGCCAGGGGATCGGGGCTGGCCGCGGCGGTTTGATAGTCGGGGTATGTACCGATCCGGAATCCGCCGACACGTTTGATGAGGTCGGTCAGGCGGTCGGGCTCGAGCGTGGGGCCCTTGCCGGAACCGATGAGCAGGTTCACTTCTCGCTTCTCAGCGACGGACATGACCTTGCGGAGGCGCTCGGAGGCGAGGTCGAAGGCGTCATCTTCACCGTCGTCGGCATCGGGAGCGATGAACAGGGCGGCGGAGTTACAGCCCAGCCGGTGGGCGGCCTGGACGACCCTGGACATCCGCTCGATGGCGTCGTCGCCCTTGGCGTCGTTGTTGGAGAAGAACGGGAGGGGCTCTGGGCGGACGAGGACCAGGCAGGGGCAGGAGGCCTTGTCCGCGGCGTCGCGGAGAGCATCGAGCTGCGGGACATCCGCCCCGGCCAGAAGGTCCGTGGAGATGTTCAGGCCATGGAGGCCGAGCGTCTCGCGGACGTGGCGCGGCAGATCGCGAAGCAACATGGTTCCAGCAGGGGGCCGACCCGGCTTGAGCCAGAGCTTGGAGCGGAGGGAGCTGGCGGCGAGCGTCAGCAGCATGCGCGGACTGTAGCACAAACCGGGAGGGTTGCGTGGCTGAGGGCCGAACAGGGGAGCCGGGTGTGGATGAATGCCCTGCTACGGCGGGATAAACGGGCTTGAGAAACTCTTTCTCATCGGACAACGGGGTACCCGGCCGATGAACTTTCTGCTATCCTGTCCGCTTCATTGCCGGCGCGGAGTCGCCGGAGTGTTCGACCGGGGGAACGGGGTTGGGGGGCGACACGGAGGTTGCCGCGCGATGCGTCTGGCCAAGCTGACTCTTCACGGGTTCAAGTCGTTTGCCGACCGGACAGAGTTCACGTTCGACGAGCCGGTGACGGCGATCGTCGGGCCGAACGGGTGTGGCAAATCCAACGTCGTCGATGCGGTCAAGTGGGTGCTTGGCGAACGGTCGAGCAAGTCGCTCCGCGGCAAGGAGATGACGGACGTCATCTTTGCCGGTTCGGCTGCGCGCAAGCCGCTTGGCATGGCGGCAGTGACGCTGTCGTTTGAGAACCCGGTGATCGTGCGGAAGATGGTGGCGGCGGAGGCGGCGATCAGCGATTCGCCGGTGGCCGGAGAAGAAGGCAGTGCGCCGGCACCGAGCTTCGTGGCCGTCGCCGAAGAGAGTGGGGACTCGGTTCTGGACCGTCGTGCGGGGCGGAACCGTGCGCTGCCGATCGATGCCGACCTTGTGGATGTGGAGCGGCGGCTGTATCGCGATGGCACGAGCCAGTACCTGATCAACAGCAAGCGGTGCAGGCTCAAGGATATTGTCGATCTGTTCCTGGATACGGGCATCGGGGCGGATGCATATTCGATCATCGAGCAGGGCAAGGTCGATGCGATGCTGCTGGCTTCGCCGCAGGAACGCCGGACGATCTTTGAAGAGGCGGCGGGGGTTGCGAAGTACAAGGCCCGCCGCATCGAGGCGGAGCGCAAGCTTGAGCGCGCGGAGCAGAACCTGACGCTGACGCGCGAGCAGCTTGCAACGACCGAACGGCGATTGAAGATCGTGAAGGGCCAGGCCGCGAAGGCTCGCACGTTCAAGGCTCTGGATTCGGAGTTCAAGGCTCTGCGCGGGGTTGTTGCGCTGGATCAGTACGATGGGCTGCAGCAACGGCTCTCGGGCCTGACGAGCCAGTTGTCAGATCTTGATGAGAAGCGGCGTCGTGCGCAGGACATGTTGACCGGGCTTGAGCAGGGCAAGCAGGAAGCGGAGATCCGCAAGAGCGAGCTTGCCGGTGTGCAGCGGCGGGCGGAGTCTGCTTTGCAGGCGGCGCAGCACGGGCAGGCGCAGGCGGGGCAACGGCGCGAGATGACGATCCGGTCGATCGAAGAGGCCCGCAGGCAGTCGGCATCGGATGCGCAGCAGATGGCCGCGGTCGAGCAGTGGATCGAGGAAGTGCGGCGATCGGTCGAAGATCAGGCGTCGGCGGTGACGAGGCTGAGCGAGGAGCTGACCAGGGCGGAGTCTTCGCTTGGGGAGCTGGCGCAGCAGCGCGGCGCAGCGCAGAACACGCTCGCGGAGACGCGGGCCCAGCATGCGCAGAAGCGCACAGGCGCGGCGAACATTGATCGCGAGCGGAGCGCATTGCTCGCGGCGGTCGAGAGCGATCGGCGTCGCGCCGCGCAGATGCGGGATCAGCTTTCGGGGCTTGCGGCCAAGGCCGCGAACAACAAATCGGAGCGCGAGGCGCTGACCGAGCGTGAGCAGGAAGCTGTATCGGCGTGCGGGCGGTCTCGCGAGTCGATCTCGGAGACGAAGGCGTCGCTGGATGCCGCCGCCGCGGCGCGTCAGCGATTGACGGCGGATCGGCAGGGGCTGGCGAAGTCGGCCGATGAGATGCAGCAGGAACTGGTGCGCATCGACAGCCGGCGAGCAACGCTGCAGGAGATGCACGATCGGCACGCGGGCATGGGCGAGGCGGTGCGGTTTGTGCTCGAAGCCCGCGGGGCGGGACGCGGGTTTGGCGGGGTTGTGGGCGTGGTTGCGGATCTGGTTGAGACAGACAAGACCCACGCGGCGAGTGTTGAGGCCGCGCTTGGCGCGAATCTGCAGGCGCTGGTGATCCCGACGCTACTGGATATCCCGGCGGATGAGGACCTGTCTGCGCTGCCGGGGCGCGTGTCGTTCGTGGCGATGCAGTCGCTGGGCGAGGCGATGGCGGAGCCCGAACCGCCTGCTTCCGCAGAGGAGCAGCAGGCCGCGGTGGTAGGTGTGATCGGCGGGGCGTTTGGGTTTGTGTCGCGGTTGCGTGACCTGGTTCGCCCCTCGATGAATGCGCCGCGAGGCGCATCGAACATGCTGGACCGGCTGCTGGGCCGCACGTTTCTTGTTCGCGATCTTGATGCGGCGATGCTGCTGAAGGCATCGCCAGATGGCGCGGATGCGAGATTCGTGACGGCTGATGGGCGGGTGATGGAAGCGGATGGCCGCGTGCTTGCGGGGCCGATGGGCGCCGATGCCGCGGCGGGCGGGGGCGGCGGCGTGCTGCAGCGAGCAACGGAGCTGTCGGAGCTGAACGCACGTGTGGGCGCAGCGCAGATCAAGCTCGATGCGGAACGGCTCACGCTCGCGGGCGTGGATGAACAGGCGGCTTCTGCTTCGCAGCGGGAGGGTGAGCTTCGGACGCAGCTGGCAAAGCTCGAGCGGGAACTGGTGGGCCTGGATGCACAGGCGGAGCGTGTGGCGGCCGACCTGGCCCGGCTTGCACGCGAGCAGGGCTCGCTTTCGCAGGAGATCGGCGACCTGACGGCACGGTGCAACAAGCTCGACAGCGAGCAGTCGAACTCGGCCGAGAAGGCTGAGAGCCTGCGGCGGCTGTATGAGGAACAGGCGGCGGCGGCGGCGCAGCTGGAGGTCGCCATCGAGGCTGCGCAGAAGGAAGCGGATGCGGCGAGCGAGCGGCTGACCGCGGCGAAGGTCGAAGCGGGACGAGCGGCGGAAGCGCTCTCCGCGGCGAAGCGAGAGAAGGCCCGACTCGACGACGCGATGGATGAATCGGAGCGGCGCGCTCGGCATCTGCGGACGCAGATCGAGCAGCGATCGCAGTCACTCGCGCAGCACGAGGCCGCACTGGCGGAGTGTGAGGAGGCGATCGCCCGGACCGCGAAAGAAGCGACCGAGGCGACCGAGCAGCTTCGGGGGGTTGGCGGGCAGCTTGTGCAGGCGGTCAAGCTGACGCTGGAGCTTGGGGAGAAGGTCATCGTTTCGCGGCAGCACACGCAGACTGTTGAACGCGACTTCAACAGCCTGGAGATCTCGCGGCGCGAGGTCGAGGTGAAGCGGGAGAACCTTGAAGAGCGGTGCTCGCAGGACCTCGGGTTTGACATCTCGATCGAGCATGCCGAGTACGAGGCGATGCTCGACGAAGAGATGACGGTGAGCGTGGTTGCGGAGGATGGCAGCGGGGCGCAGGTGCGTGTGATGATGGTGCGCGTAGATCCGGAAGCAGCAGCGACGACGATCGACGAGCTTAAGAAGCAGATCAAGGAACTCGGCAACGTGAACCTCGATGCGATCGAGGAAGAGACGCTGCTGGCGGCGCGCAACGATGACCTCATCAAGCAGGTGGGGGACCTCGATGCGGCCCGCGTGGCGCTGACGGAGCTGATCCAGAAGCTCAACGTGGCAAGCGAGCAGCGGTTCAAGGAGACGTTCGAGACGATCCAGGGCCATTTCTCCTCGCCCGATGGCATGTTCCGCCAGCTCTTTGGCGGTGGCAAGGCAGAGGTGCGGCTGATGCCGCTCATCAAGGAAGGCCCCAACGGCGAGAAGATCGAGACTGATGAGATCGACTGGCTGGAAAGCGGGGTCGAGGTGATCGCGAAGCCGCCGGGCAAGGAGCCGCGATCGATCAATCAGCTTTCAGGCGGTGAGAAGACCATGACGGCGGTGGCGCTGCTGCTGTCGATCTTCAAGAGCAAGCCGAGCTGCTTCTGCGTGCTGGACGAAGTCGATGCCGCGCTCGATGAGGCGAACGTCGAGCGGTTCTGCCGCGTGATCCATCGGTTCCTGGATCACTCGCACTTTATTGTCATCACCCACCATAAGCGGACGATGTCCGCTGCGGACCGGCTTTACGGCGTGACGATGCAGGAACGGGGTGTGTCGAAGCGCGTCACGGTGAAGCTCGATCAGGTGGGCGAGAAGGGCGAGATTCCGGCTGAGAAGCTGGATGAGGGTGCGCAGGATCTGAACCTTTCGCAGGCCGGGCCATTGCACGAGGAGTTTGTGGCGACGCACGCGCACGACGCGGCGGATGCGGAGGCCGCGGCGGCGGCGAGCAAGCCGCAGCCGAGCGGCGTGCTGAGGCGTGCGCTGGCGGGGATGCGGGAGCAGAGCGAGCCGGTCAAGGTGTAAAGTCTGGCCGCGTGTGTACAGCGCCTCGAAGTGCACGAGGGCTTTACGCGATCATCGCGTCACGGCTTGGTCGCTTTCAGATGTTCCTGAATCAGCGCCCACACCGCTTCATCGCAGGCCTTGTCGCCGCGTTCGCCCTGGTTGCACATCACGAGCACCGCGAAGTCGCGCTCGGGCGCGATCCAGGTCACGCAGAACCACATGGTGTTGCTCCCGCCGTGCGTGAGCACATATCCCTTGGCATCAGCGGCATCACCTTTGCCCCACGGGCGGATCGGTCGGGACCAGCCGAAGGCGTAGTCGCTGAGCGAATCGGGCGGCGTGTGCAACTGTGTGAATGTCTCGGGCTTGAGGAGCGCGGCTGCGTGGTTCGGGTTTGCCGCATCGCCGCGGAGATGCAGCGAGACGAACTTTGCCCAGTCGGAGAGGGTGCAGTGCAGGCGACCGGCGGGGGCGATGGCGGGCGGGTTGTCGGCACCGTTGGCGTCTGGTGCGACATGCTTGCCGTTGCGGCGGTGGCCGCGGGGCTGATCGACTTTGCCGGGCGTTCCGGGCGGGCCCCATCCGCAGGAGGTCATGCCGCGGGGCGCGAAGAGATGTTCCTGCATCAGGACTTCGTAGGGTTTGCCGATGACGGTTTCGGCGATGTGTCCGGCGATGGCGAAGCCGGCGTTGGAGTAGATGTTCTTGGTGCCGGGCGGATAGGCGGGGGCTTGCGCGATGACGCCTTCGAGCAGCATGCGTCGGACTTCGACGGGGCTGCCGTCGGCGGTCCAGAGCTTGCCCCACAGCCCACCGGCATCGAGGTTGGCTGGAACTCCGGCGCGGTTGGTGAGGAGCTGCGCCAGCGTTGCGGGCTTGAACTGCTCGTGCATAGAGTCGGCGAGCTTGGGGAAGGCTTCGGCAAGAGTCATGTCCCAGCGGAGCGTGCC
>JBBRUT010000036.1:0-27136 GCA_038247555.1 Phycisphaerales bacterium
GATCGTGCGCGAACAGGCGGAGCGCAGAGGGCAGTCAAGGCAGCGTGGCGTCGTTCCTGCTTCACAAGCCGCACCGGCGGCCGACAAACCCGCGGCGCCTTCGCCACCGGAGCGTACCGGGCCGGCGCGACCCGATGTGGAAGCTCCGGAAGAAGAAGCGGGCGGTTTGCTCGCGGCCAAGCGGCGTGCACGCAAGCGGATCGACGAACAGCGGGAAGAGGCATGACGATGGGTGAGACACAGGCGCTGCACGAGATGGACCCGACCGGCCGCTTCAGCGATCGCGTCGCGGACTATGTGCGGTATCGCCCGACGTACCCGCGTCCCGCGGCAGATGCGATCGTCGACGGGTTGGGCCCGCCGGGATCGTTGACCGTCGCGGATGTCGGGGCTGGGACAGGAATCTCCGCGCGCGTTCTGGCTTCGACCGGCGCGAGCGTGATCGGCCTGGAGCCCAATGCCGACATGCGCACGGCTGCGGAGCACGATGCCGGGAATGCAGGGCTGCGGCTGGAATGGCGCGGCGGCACCGCAGAAGCAACAGGGCTTGCCGACAACTCCGTCGACATTGTCGCATGCGCACAGGCGTTTCACTGGTTTCGCGCTGCGGAGGCTCTGGCGGAGTTCGATCGGGTGTTGCGATCAGGCGGAAGGGTCGCACTGATGTGGAACGACCGTGATCCACAGGATGCGCTCTCTGCCGGATACTCGCAACTGATCGATGAGGCTTCCGACCGGCACGCGGCGGCGAATGACCACACGCGTCCGGGTGCGTTGTTTGCATCACGCGTGTTTCAGAATGCGCGCGAGTTATCGTTCAGGCACGCGCAGCAACTCGATCTCCCCGGATTGATTGGGCGGGCGACGAGCGCCAGCTACATCCCCAAGTCGGGACCAAAGCTCGAAGGCCTGAAGCGCAGCCTGTCCGATTTGTTTCAGCAGCACCAGCGGGACGGGTCGGTCGAGCTCCGTTATCTGACCCGCGTGTTTCTGGCCGAGAAGCGGTGAGAGCCGATTGCCCCGGTTCAGTCGGCCCAGCGGAGCAGTCTGTGCGGGTCGATGATGCGAATCTCGCGATCGCCATCGGCCTGGTTGACAACCAGGATCGCCGCGGCTTCAAACTGGGTGACCAGAGAAGGCACGAGCTCCAATGGCAGTGCATAGATCGCAGTGCCGAGGGCATCGGCGATGGCACCATCGCGAGCGACGACTGTGACCTGTACGCCGCGTGGAGCAGGAAAGCCGAGCGCGGTGCGAGGGTCAACGATGTGGCTGTACTTCCGCCCGTCAATCTCCACGAACTGCTCGGCGTCGCCCGATGTGGAGATCGCGGCGTTCACCAACAGAAGATCTCGCACCCCCCCGCTGCTGTTTGAGCCCTCGCCAACCCGGATGCGCCAGCCGGGTCTCCCGGGCGGCGCATCGCCAACGACGATGTCGCCCGCGAGCGAAACCATCGATTGCGGGAATCCTCGATCACGCAGATCGTTGAGCGCGGCCTGCGCCGCATAACCCTTGCCGATGCCCCCGAAGTCCAGCCGCGTTCCGGCCGCCACCAGCACACTCTCTCCATGGGGCGCAAGCTCGACGTTCCGCCAATCAGAAAGCTTCACCACCTCAAGACGTTCGGAATCGTCGGGCATGGATCCCGAGCGTCGCGACTGTCGCCACAAGCCGACGGCCCTTCCCACAGTCACGGAGAATGCACCATCGGTCGCGAGACTGACCTGGCAGGCGGCCAGCAGTGCCTCGCGGAGATCCCCCGACACCTGAACGGGCTCGCCCGGATGCCTCGCCGCCGCATCGCAGAGCTTCATGGCATCGCTTGCCGGGCGATAATCGCTCAAGGCCTGCTCTGCCCGTTCGATACGGGAGAACGCTCGTGCGGCGGCAGCCTCAGCGGCGTTCTGGTCGTCGGCATGAACGGTCACCTGTGTTTGCACACCCATGCAGAGGCGTGTAAACTCGAACGGCATCGGGCGGGAACACCCACCAAGGCTGTGACCGGCCAGTCCGATCAGGAGCGCGAGCACCGTGTGGAACATGATTCTCGCTAAGCGCATCCTGGCCTCCGTGCTGAGGACATCGATTCCAGCGGGGTTGTGCGGCGGTGCAGCGTACGCGGTGGTTGCTTGCGGAGTTACCTGCGCTGGCACGACCGCCCAAGCGATGCCTCCACCCGCAGATTCGCAGTCCGCGCAGCCTACTGCCCCGGCTGGCTCCCCCCCGGTTGCGCCGCTGCCGAAGCTCATCCGCAACGAGGGGGACTTCAAAGCCTACTGGCAGGACATCCCCTCAGCCGCGTTCAAGTTCTCGATGCTTCCGGTCCCGGGCAGCGATGATGGCACGGTCAAGCCGTTCTACATCGGAAAGACGGAGCTGACGTGGGAAGCATTCGATGTCTGGGCGTACCGGCTCGATGAGAAGGGTGAGCAGACGCCCTCGCCCCAGCAATCGGGCGCTCCGGACGCCGCGACGCGCCCCAGCAAGCCGTACCTGCCGCCGGATCGCGGCTTCGGGCACGGGGGGTATGCGGCGATCTCGCTCACGTTTCGCAGCGCGGAAACGTTCTGCAAGTGGCTGACGACGGTGAGCGGGCTGAAGTATCGCCTGCCGACGGAAGCGGAGTGGGAGCACGCGTGCCTCGCCGGCCAGAGTGGCAAGTTCGGTTTCGAGGGCGGCGAGAGCGAGCTGGGCCGCTACGCGTGGTTTGAGACCAACGCCGATGAGAAACCCCATGCCGCGGCCACGAAGCGTGCGAACGCCTGGGGCATCTATGACATGCACGGCAACGTGCAGGAATGGGTCATCGGGCACGATGCCAAGCCCACCACCAAGGGCGGATCGTGGCGGGATGCCCCCGAGTTTCTCGCGGCGAGCGCTGTGCAGAAGCAGGACTCATCATGGAACGCGAGCGACCCGAACCTGCCCAAAAGCCGGTGGTGGTTGAGCGATGGCAACTTTGTCGGCTTTCGCGTCGTGTGCGAGGTAGGCCCGGATGGCAAGCCCGCGAAGGCCGATGACGCGGCCAAGCCCGTCGAGCGACCAGAAGCGAAGTGATCAACACGCCGCGGCAGGCCCGCAGCCCAGGAGCAACGAGATGTCGGAAGCAACCAGTGTGACGCGTCGCGACTTCCTGACCACGAGCGCAGCCGTCGGCGCTGGTGCGCTGGCCGGTGCGCTCATTCTGCCCAAGGGCTTGCAGGCCGCGGCGTGGGCGGGTGGGGCGGACACGATCCGCATTGGGTTGATCGGGTGCGGGGGACGAGGTTCGGGCGCGGCGGTGCAGGCGCTGCGTGCCGACCCGGCGGCCACACTGGTGGCGATGGGCGATGTTTTCGAGGAGCGCATCACCGCTTCGCTCGCGGGCATCTCCGAAGAGATGGGAGAAGATGCCAAGGACCGTGTGCAGGTCTCCACCGAGCACCGGTTTGTCGGGTTTGAGTCCTACAAGCAGGTGACCGACAGCGGCGTCGATGTCGTGCTGCTGACGGGGTATCCGGCGTTCCGTCCGCAGCACCTGCGCTACGCGGTCGAGGCGGGGAAGCACGTCTTCCTCGAGAAGCCCGTGGCGGTCGATGGTCCGGGCATTCGATCGGTCATCGAGTCTGCGCGGATGGCCAAGACGAAGAATCAGGCCTGCCTGACAGGATTCTGCTGGCGCTTTGCGCCGGGGATGCGGGAAGCCTTCAAGCAGGTTCACTCCGGCGCGATCGGCGATGTGTCGAGCGTGCACACGACCTATCACAGCGGGACGCTGTCGCGGCGGCCACGCCAGCCGGAATGGTCGGACCTTGAGTTCCAGCTCCGCAACTGGTGGCACTTCACCTGGCTCTCGGGGGATCACATCGTCGAGCAGGCCGTGCACAGCGTCGACCGCATGGCGTGGGCGATGAACGATGAACTGCCGACAAAGGTGACCTGCCTCGGCGGGCGCGCGGCACGGAGCGGGGCCGAGCATGGCAATGTGTTCGACCACTTCGCCGCGATCTATGAGTATGAGAACGGATGCCGTGCGCACCACACATGCAGGCAGATCGACTCGAGCCCCAGCGACAACACCGACTATATCTACGGGCGCAACGCGTGGATGACGGTGAACGGCTGGGGACCGACCTACATCACCAAGGCCTACAAAGGCGACACGATCTGGAAGCCATCAGGATTCCGGGACGATGCGGGAAGGATGTACCAAGTCGAGCACGATGAGCTGTTCGCGTCGATCCGCGCGGGGAAACCGATCAACGATGCGGAGCGCGGAGCGAACAGCTGTCTGATGGCGATCATGGCGCGTCAGGCGGCATACACGGGCCAGGTCATCACCTGGGAGCAGGCGATGGGCAGCCAGGAATCGCTCGTGCCGGAGAACCTCTCGTGGGACACGCCCGCGCCGCCCGTGGTGGTCGCTGTGCCCGGGCAGACAAAGTTCAGCTAGCGGGGCGATCTGGTCATGAAACGGATCACCCTCGAGATCGCCGTTGATTGCAGGGCTGACGCCATCACCGCGGCGGCGGCAGGCGCGGACAGGCTGGAGCTGTGCGCGGACCTTGCGGCGCATGGATACACACCGGATCTCGAGCTGGTGCAAGCGGCGTCGGAGATCCGAGGCGTGATCAGCCTTGCGATGGTCCGGCCGCGCGGGATGGGCCCGGGGTCGGCCGGCGCGGCGGGCTTTGTCTATGGACGCGAAGAGTGGTCGGGCGTTATGAGCGAGACGCAACGGGTGCTGGAGGCCGGCGCCGAGGGTGTGGTGTTCGGCTGCCTGGATGCGGATGGGTCGCTGAACCTGGGGCAGGTTCGGGAGCTTGTCGCGCTCGCGCGTGGGGCCCAGACGGTGTTTCACCGCGCGATCGATCTGACCGCGGATCCTGTACACGCCACGCGGCAACTGGCGGAACTTGGGGTGAGCCGCGTGCTGAGTGCGGGAATGTCCTTCGCTGGCACGGCGACGGAACTTGGGGCACGTTGCGGGTCGATGCCGGCCCGGGCGGCCGCGCCGTGGCAGCAAGGCGGCGATGGCTGGGCTCGCCGGCTCGAACGGCTGGGCGAACTGGTGCGTGGGGTGGGAACAAAGATCCAGATACTGCCGGGCGGCGGGGTTCGCGCTTCGAACGCCGCGGAAGTGCTCCGCGAGACGGGGTGCACCCAGGTGCACTCCTCCGGGCGGGTGGGTGGCAGATTCGATGTGAGCGCCGTGGAAGGATTGCGTGCAGCGATCGATGCTGCGCGGTAGGCTGGTGAGTCAACCTCACTCGCACCGGCGCAAACTCGCGCCCGCGGAGAAGTATCCCATGGCTGATGTCATCGTTCCCAATGGCGGCGTTTCCAGGCGAGGATTTGTCGTCGGTTCGACTCTCGCCGCGGTCGGCGTGGCGACGATGCCCGCGCTTGCACGGATCGGCGTGCATCTTGGCGCGGGACGGATGAAGGTGGGGGTGATCGGGTGCGGAGGGCGCGGAACGGGCGCGGCGGCGAACATCCTCGAAGCCTCGCCGGATGTCGAGATCTGGGCGTTGTCGGATGTGCTGCCCGAGCGCGTGGCGAGTTGCCGATCGGGGCTGGCGGGGCTCGATACCGATCAGGCGGACCGCGCGAAGGTCTCGGAGGATCGGTGCTACAGCGGGTTTGATTCCTACAAGAAACTGCTGGAGCACAAGGAGATCGACATCATCATCCTCGCCACGCCGCCCGGGTTCCGCCCGGCGCAGTTTGAGGCGGCGGTGAAGGCCGGCAAGCACATGTTTGTCGAGAAGCCCGTCGGGGTGGATCCAGTCGGTGTGCGGCGTGTCATGGCGGCGGGAGAGGAAGCCAAAGCCAAGGGGCTGTGCGTCGTCGCGGGGACGCAGCGTCGCCACGAGATCTGCTACCTCGAGGCCATGAAGCGAGTGGGCGCGGGGATGATCGGCAAGCCGGTATCGGCAAGCTGCTACTGGAACCAGGGTGGACTCTGGATGAATCCGCGCCAGCCCGAATGGAGCGACATGGAGTGGCAGCTCCGCAACTGGCTGTACTTCACGTGGCTCTCGGGCGATCACATCGTCGAGCAGCACGTGCACAACCTGGATGTCATCAACTGGGCAACGGGCAGCCGCCCGGTATCGTGCTGGGCGATGGGCGGACGGCAGTCCAGAACATCCGGCGCATATGGCCATGTCTACGACCACTTCGCGGTTCAGTACGAGTATGAGGACGGCTTCAACCTCACGAGCTTCTGTCGGCAGATCGACGGATGCGATTCGCGGGTGGAAGAGGTCATCCGAGGCACGCACGGCGTGCTCGTCACCAGTTCGGGAAGGGCGGAGATTCGGGGCGAGAAGGCCTGGAAATCCAGCACCAAGAACAACAACCCATACGTGCAGGAGCACGTGGCACTGGTTTCGGCGATCCAGAAAAGCACACCGATCAACGAGACGAAGAACGTTGCCGAATCGACGATGACCGCGGTGATGGGGCGAATGGCGGCGTATACCGGGAAGACGGTCACGTGGGACCATGTGATGAAGTCGACGCTGGACCTGACTCCGGCGACGATGGAGTTCGGGCCGCTCGCCGTCGAGGCCGTGGCGATGCCCGGGAGAACGCCGCTCGTGTAAGCCGGTTTGCTTCCGACTGCCAAGCGCGTCGACGTTCCCGGCCGAGATTCTCAAGCTCGCAGGGTATGACTGCGCGAACCCGACTGGTTTGGGCCGCGTCTGTACACCTACAGTTAAACCGGTGCTGGCAGAGGCCAGTCAAACGGCAATTCCACAGGAGCCCGCAGCATGCGTCAACTGAGCACGGTGGCAATGACTGTTTCCATGGTGTTGATGGCTGCGGGGTGCGCGGGCAACAAGCAGAAGGGGCAGGAAGGGGCGGTACCGATGGCGAAGATCGAAAGGGCACCCGGCGGGGACCAGGCACGCGAAGCCGCGCCTGTGACGTTGAAGACAGGCGATGCAGCCCCCGCGCTGAGCATCGAGCAGTGGCTGCAGGGTTCGCCCGTCAGCGGGTTTGAGGCCGGCAAGGTGTACGTGGTGGAGTTCTGGGCGACATGGTGCCCGCCGTGCGTTGCCGCCATCCCGCACCTCAACGAAGTTCAGTCGCAGCACCCGGATATCGTGGTGATTGGTGTCGCGGGGAGCGAGCGGCGTCCCGCGGCGGGCCAGCCCGACACACGCGTTGACAAGCTCAAGGAGTTCATCGCCAAGCGAGGCGAAGGAATGAGCTATCGCGTGGCCTATGACGATGACCGCTCGATGCCCAAGGCCTGGATGGAGCCGGCCGGACAGGGCGGCATTCCATGCACATTCATCGTCGGCCGAGATGGGAAGATCGCGTGGATCGGCCACCCGGTCGCGATGGACAAGCCGCTCGCCGCGGCGATCCGGGCTGCTCGCTGAGAACGCTGCACGGCAAGTCGGAGATTGCCCAACGCGCAGCCCAAGAGTACTTCCTCGTCCGGTGATTCCGGACCGCCTTACTTCAGCTCACGCACCTTGATGTTCCGGAACGCGACGACATCGCCGTGATCCTGCAGGGCGATGTGGCCTTTGGCTCGAGTGGCAAAGTCGGCCATTTTCGTCCACTTGCTTTGCGCGTGCGCGGCCTTGTAAGCCTCGCTGCCGAGTTCCAGATCCACGACCTTGAAGCCATTGAGCCAGTGCTCGATCTTGCCGCCGCGGCAGACGATGCGAGCAGAGTTCCACTCCCCGGCGGGACGACCGGTATCGACCGTCGGCGGCAGCACGTCATAGAAGCTGCCGGTGCGGGTCTTGGCGCGGGCCTTGTCACCGTGGCGGAGATCATCAAGGATCTGGAACTCCGGCCCCGTCTGCCACGGGTAGTCGTGCGTCTCAGTCAAGCGGTAGATGATGCCGCTGTTCCCGCCGTCGGCGACCTTGAACTCGACGGCGAGTTCGAAATCACCAAACTGATCGGCCGTCATGATGTCGCCCCCCGCTTTGCCGGGTGCGTACGACAGTTCGCCGCCCGCAACAGTCCATCCGGTGTTCTCAGGAAGGGCGGGCTTCCTATAGCCGCGCCAGCCCGTCGTCGATGATCCGTCAAACAGCAGCCGCCAGCCGTCTGCCTTCTCCGCAGCGGTGAGCGTGTTGTGCGTGCGTGCATCGCGCCACTCCTTCGGCAATGTGACCGAGCCGGTCGCGGCCCACTCGGCCCCGCGGGTGAGCAGTGCACGGAATCCGGGCGTGGTGACAGACGATTTGGTGTCCTCAACGCCAGTCCACACATGCCCGAGCGGGGTCGCGAACACGCGGCCCCTGCCGAACTCAAGCGTGAACGCCATCGGCTCATGCTTGCCGGTGCCGCCTGACTCCGTCGTGGACATCGCCCGCGCCAGCAGGCTGTAGCGGGCGTTCTGCGAGTTTACCAGATCGTGATAGAGTTCATCACGTGTCGTGAAATCCGCGAGTCCCTTCGTGATCGGGTGGTCCTTGTCAACCACTTCGACCTTGAACTCATGCACCGGGCCGTGGCCGGTGCCATCGCGCCACATCAGGCCGAGCATCCTCTCGTAATCCGCCCAACCCTTGAACGAGTTGTCCGCGGCGTGAACGGCCACGACACCCACACCTCTTGAGACCGCGTCGACGAAGTTCTTCTCCGCGGCATCGCCCCAGCGCTTCGGTTCCTGAATGTCGTTGTAGTCGAGCACGAACAGCTTGTACGTGCCGAGATTTGCCGCATCGGCCAACGCCGCCGCGGGGTCATCGGTGATGGTGACATCGAACCGGCCCGTCGCTTCGAGCGTGTCCGCATGCACACGGCTCGTGTACTGCCAGTTGTGGTTGTTGTGCCCGGTGATGACGAGCGTGCGAATGGGTTCCGCGGCCGCTGTGGGGGTGGGGGTGGGGGTGGCAGAGAGCAGACCGGCGGCAAGGGCAAGGGCGAGCATGGAAGGGCTCCCAAAAGTTGAATGGGTATTCGCTTGGGCAGCGATGGTATCGATCGGGTCGCCAAAGCGACGCAGGATGACGGGTGGAGAATGTCAGGAACCTGCAGGCGCGGGCTGCGCGGCCGACGCTTTCTCTGCCGCGAGTTCATCGCGGATCTTCTCCAGCAGCTTCTTCGTCGCGCGGATGCCCTCTGGCTCACCCAGCCGTCCCCCCTCATACTCGATCCCAACGTAGCCACTGTACTTTGCGGCCAGCACGATCTTCAGCATCTTGCGATAGTCGATGGTGGTCTCATCCCCCGCCTCGTTGAAGTCGTAGCTCTTCGCCGAGACGCCTTTGGCGTAGGGCATCAGTTCCTCGGTGCCCTTGTATCGGTCGTAGGCTTCCTTGTCAGAGATACGGAAGTTGCCGAAATCAGGAAGCGTCCCAACCCGCTTGTGATCGACCTGCTTGATCACCGCGGCGAGCCACGCGCCGTTCGACGACAACCCGCCGTGGTTCTCAACGATCACGTTCAGACTCATCGGGTCCGCAATCTCGCACAATCGCCGCAGACCATCGGCCGCGCGGTCGCGCTGCTCGTCGTACGTGCCTCCTGACTGTGCATTGACGCGGATGGAGTGGCAACCGAGTGCGGCCGCGGCATCCAGCCACTTGCGATGGTTCTCCACCGCCTGCTCCCGCTTCTCTTCATCCGAATCCCCGAGCGCTCCCTCCCCATCGCACATGATCAGCAGGCTTTTCACACCAAGGTCATCGCAGCGTTTGCGGAGCTCCCGAGAATACGCGGCATCCCCCTTCTGCTTAAAGAACGCATTGACGTACTCAACCGCATCAATGCCGTAATCATTCTTCGCGGCCTTGGGGAAGTCGAGATGGTCGAGCTTGCCGCCAAAGAGCTCGCGATTCAGCGACCACTGGGCAAGGGAGACCTTGAAAAGCGGCTCGGGCACTGGCAAGGACCTTGCTACCGCGCGGGCGGAGGGGAGCCACAAAGCCGCTGACGTCGCGGCAAGCATGGCGAGGGATTGACGACGGGACACCGAGGCCTGTGTGCTGTGCATCGGTGTATCTGAACAGCAATCGATGCCGGGGTCAAGCCCGCTCAATCTTCACCATCGTCCAGTTCACCATTCTGGATGGTTGGATCCCGCCTCGGAACGCCGGCATCAGCATTCTGCGGAGCAAAGATCACGATCTTCAAGCTCTTGATCGATGCCGGCACCCGCTTGAGCAGCGCGGTCTGTGCGCCCGAGCGGAGCAGCCGATCGATCACATAGCGAGTGGAGGAATCAGGGACACTCAGCGTCAGCACGCCCCGGGCAAGTTTCACCACCTCCACCTTGTCGGCCAGGTGCGAGGGAAACGTCTGGGCAACGGCGATCGACGCCGCGCCAACCGCCTTGTGGGCATGCTTGGCGTGATCAAACGCATCGTGGATCGCCGCGCCGATCGTCGGATCGGCCCAGACCTTGCGGATGCGCTTGAGCGCGGCGGGATTGTCAGCGAAGGCCCTGCGCTCACCGAGAGTTGGCTGGTCGGGGGCGCGGACTCGGGCAGCGCGGATGGCCCCCAGCCTCTCGGCAAATGCTTGGGCTTCGGGCTCGGCGGTGGCCATGGGCAGAGTGTAGCGAGGTGCCCGATGCCGACCTTACACCGCCCCACCCTCAAACACCACCCGCTGCTTCTTCGCCCCCGGCTTGGCCGTCGGCACAGCGCTCAGCAGCGACTGCGTGTACTTGTGTTGGGGGTTGTTGATGATGTCGAGCTTGCGGCCTTCCTCGACGATCTTGCCGCGGTACATCACCGCGATACGGTCGCACATGTGCTGGATCACCGCCATGTCGTGGCTGATGAAGAGGTAGCTGAGGCCGAAGTCGCGCTGCAGATCCTTCAGCAGGTTCAGGATCTGCGCCTGGATCGAAACATCCAGCGCGCTCGTGGGCTCATCGCAAACAATGAAGCTGGGCTCAAGTGCCAGCGCGCGGGCGATGCCGATGCGCTGCCGCTGCCCGCCCGAGAACTCGTGCGGATACCTGTCCGCCGCGGCCTTGGGCATGCCGCAGCGAACCAGCAGCTTCTCCACCCGATCTCGCAGTTCCGACTTGTCGGTGCAGATGCCGTGGACCATCAACGGCTCGCCGAGAATGTTGACGACCCGCATGCGCGGGTTGAGCGAACTCGCCGGGTCCTGGAAGATGATCTGCATCCGGCGCCGCATCGCCTTCAGGCCTGCACCCGACAGCCCGTACACATCCTGCCCGTCAAACACTACCTGGCCGGAAGTCCGCGGGATCAACCGCAGCAGCGTCCGCCCCACGGTCGTCTTTCCGCAGCCAGATTCACCCACCAGCCCGAGCGTTTCGCCCTTGCCGATATCAAATGACACGCCATCGACCGCCCGCATCCACCCGGTGGTGCGCTGCAGGATGCCCGACTTGATCGGGAAATGGGTGTTGAGGTCCTTGACGTGGAGCAAGGACTGCTTGGGCGATTGAGCATCGGGGGCCGTCGGCATGATGCGGAGGTTATGCCGCCGCTACGATGCCCGCATGGCACGACTCATCCGTCACGAAGCGACCGGGCCCGTCAAGATCGATCCTGCCACCTGGCCCAGGGACGAACAGGGCAACCTCAAGCCCATCTTTGTGTGCGCGTGCGGCCTGTCGCAGAACTTCCCGTTCTGCGATGGGGCGCACAAGGCGTGCAAGACCTCTGAAGCCGCGGGAAAGCTCTATGTCTATGACAACGATCGCAAGACCGTGACCGACACGCGGGATGAGGCTTGAGCGGCTAAAGCTTCAGCAACTTGGCGGCGAGTTCAATCGGATGCAGCGACTCGCGCCCGGCACCATCGTGGATCTGATGACGGCATGAAGTGCCGGGGGCACAGATCTGCGCTCCAGGGCCGGCCGAGCGTGCCGCCGGAAGCAGGGTGAGTTCGCCGATCTTCATCGACAGGTCGTAGCGGTCGGTGGTAAAGCCGAAGCTGCCGGCCATTCCGCAGCACCCCGAGTCGAGCACTTTGACCTGATCGCCCAGAAGCCTGCGCAACAGCCTCGCGCTGGTGTCCGCGCCCCACAGCGCCTTCTGGTGGCAGTGGGCATGAAGCAGAGCACCGCCCTCCGCCGCGGCATCGGCCACGGCCGTTGCGTTGATCATCGGCGGAACAGGGTGGCGGTCCCAGTCACGGTCGATGAAGTCCTCAATCAGCATCGATCGCTGCGCCAGCGCTTCGCGATCCTGGATAGGGGTCTTCAGGCGCAGCTGGAGCCAGTCATCCTTCACCGCGCTCAGACACGAGGGTTCGCAGAACACCACCGCCCGCACGCGGGCATCACCCATCGCGGGCCGGAGCAGTTTCAGCGTGTTATCGATCGTAGCCTGGGCATCTTCCAGCAACCCGGTGGAGATCATCGCGCGGCCACAGCAGCCCGCGCCAAACCCCGCCGCGCCCACGACTCCGCCCTCTTCAGGCAGCAGATCGACGACATAGCCAAGCGATTCCAGCACCCGGATCGACGCGATGCCGATCCGCGGCTCGTTGTACGCCGTGAAACAATCTGCGAACAAAACGACCCGCGGCGAGTTCGACGAGGGTTCCGGACGCGTCTTTCGATAAGCGGCAAACCACGAATACAGCGACGTCGCAAACGGCGGCACATCGCGCCGCGGATCGATGCCCAGTACACGCTGGAGAATCCACTTCGTGGGGCCGAGGCGATTGACCCAGTTGGCCATGCCCGGGGTCATCGAGCCAAGGCGGTTCAGCACGCGGACATGCCCGAACATCCGGGCGACCAGCGGCGGGCCGCCCTTGGCCGCGTAGCGCTGCGCGGTGTACTCGGCCTTTAGCCTGGCGATGTCCACATTGCTCGGGCACTCGCTCTTGCAGGCCTTGCACGACAGACACAGGTTCAGCGTACTGATGGTCTCCGCGTCATCGAAGTTGGGCTTTGCGCTATCGCCGACCGACGGACTGAACTGGCCGGAGATCGCAAGACGCAGCGCGTTGCCGCGCCCGCGAGTCGAATGCCGCTCATCCATCGTGCCCATGTATGATGGGCACATCGTGCCGCCGGATCGCTTTCTGCAAACGCCCGCGCCGTTGCACTGCTCCGCAGCGCCGAGGAAGCCGTGCTGGTCGGAGAAGTCAAAGTATGTGCGGACATCGACCCCCGCGTGCGCTCCAGCGGAGCCGTGGGCGCGCCCGTGCGCGTGATCCTCGCCGGCGATGCGTTCCGCATCCAGCCGAAGGTTGTGGGCGATCGACTCCACCGGACCCGGCGCGACGATGTTCCCGGGGTTGAAGATCCCCTTGGGGTCAAACAGCGCTTTGACCCGGCGAAACGCGCTCATAAGTTCCGGCCCGAAAAACCGTTCCAGCAGCGGGCCTCGCACGCGCCCGTCGCCGTGTTCGCCGGACATAATGCCCCCGCACGAGCGGGCCAGGTCCGCGACCTCGACAGCGATGTCGATCATGCGCTGCCGATCGGCCGGGTCGTGCAGATTGATCATCGGCCGAATGTGCAGCACGCCGACGCTCGCGTGGGCCCAGTAGGCCGCGCGGGTGCCGTGCTTGCCGACAATCTTCTTAAACTCTCGCACAAACTCCGCGAGCCGCTCGACCGGTACAGCGTTGTCCTCGACGAAGGTAATGGGCTTGCGGCCGCCCTCATCAAGACCGTGGAGCAGCGGCTCGCCGGCCTTGCGGAGCTTCCACGCGGCGAGCATCGCCGTCGAATCCCGATGGAATGCGACGCCGCCCGGCAGCACCCCGGCGAGCGATGACACAAGCGCGGCGAGGTTTTCAAACGCGACCTGGATCTCATGACTCGCATCAAACGCGAAGTACTCAACGTACAGCACGGCCTTGGGCTCGCCCGTCAGGTCGTTCGCGCCAGGGAGAAGGTCAACGTACCGGCGGTACTCGATGTTGCCGCGAGCAGCATCCAGCACGACATCGTCAAGCAGTTCGACAGCGGAGAGCCCGAGCGGCAGACCCGCATCGAGGATCGGCTTCACGGCAGCAATAGCGTGTTCAAGCGTTTGGAAGCTCAGCACCGCAAGGCCCTTGGCCAGCGGAGCGGGCATGAGCTTGATGCGCGCGCCAAGTGTCGCGGCCAGTGTGCCCTCGCTGCCGGCCAAGAGCGGCACAAGGTCAAGCGTTTCCGGTGTCGCGCCCGCATCGACTTGATCGAGAATCATGTCGAGCGCGTAGCCTGCATTCCGGCGGACTGTGCGCGGGTACCGCTGGCGGATCATCTGAGCAAGCGGCCGAACGATGTCGATGACGCCCGCCGCGAGCGCGCGTGCAGTCGGATTCGCCGCGCCGGCATTGGCGCCCAGCCAAAGCCGCTCGCCCGTGCCCAGACAGACATCGAGCCCAACGAGATTCTCGACGGTGCGGCCATAGCGGATCGACCTCGCGCCGGCGGCGTTGTTCCCAACGCACCCCCCCACCGTCGCCTGGCGAGATGTCGCAGGATCGGGCGCAAAGAACACCCGCTCACCTCGCCGGACAAGGGAGTCGTTCAACTCATCAACATTGACGCCCGGCTCGCACACGGCCACGTGCCCACGCCAGTTGCCGGGGTGACTCGGCGGCGGGTCGAGCTTCATCTGCTCGACTGGACCGACCGCGCGGCAGCGTGAAGAGAGGTCGAGCACTACAGCGCGATTGGTGCACTGCCCTGCGAGGCTGGTTCCGCCGCCGCGAGGCAGGATCGCGATGCCATGGTTCGCGCAGTGCCGCACGGCGCGCTCCGCCGCGCTGAGGTCGGCGGGCACCACAACGCCCAGGGGTTCGACCTGGTACAGCGAGGCGTCGGTTGCGTACAGCATCCGGTCGTGCATGCCGAACCGGATGGACCCGCCTTCAGGACCAATCGCCTGCGCAAGTCCGCGCTCGATCTCCGCGCGCTGAGGATCAGCGGGAGAGGACTTCACGTTGTTCAAGACGGGGAGTTGCGCCATGGGCGAGGGAGCGAGGGAGGGAGTAAGGGAGGGGGGCGGCGGAGAAATGTGCGGCACGCGGTCGGGGAGATGGTAGGTTGGAGACGAACCGCCTCGGCCGGACATCTGCTGATGCGGGGGGTCGTGAGGGCGTTGTGGCCGATACAGTTATCGGAGCCATGGCCAGCTCTCCCCCACCCCGCCCCCGCAGGCACGTCCAATGCCCCGTGCCCCGCACGCATTCCCTCCTCTCTCTGGAGCCTCTCATGTCTTCCTCCGTCCACGCATCTCGTTCCGCACGCACCGCGGCTTCTCTGCTGCTTGCCGCGGGATTGGCCTTCTCCGTGCTCCCAGTCCTGACACCCACGAGGGCGTACGGACAGCAGGAAGTCGCCGCCGCGGCCAAGCAGGCCGATTCGGTGCCGATCAAGAAGATCGTTCTGTACCGCTCGGGCGTGGGATACTTTGAGCGCATGGGCTCGGTTGAAGGGATGGCGGAGGTGCAGCTTCGCTTCAACGCCGAGCAGATCAACGACATCCTGAAATCGATGGTGCTGCTTGATCTTGATGGCGGCCGCATCGATACCGTGTCGTATGCCTCCAAAGAGCCGCTCTCCAAGCGTCTCGCGTCGTTCGGCCTCAACATCTCCGACAATCCAAGCGTGCCCGAACTCCTCGGGCAGCTTCGCGGCGCATCGCTGCGGGTGATTGTCGCCGGCGAGCAGATCACCGGCACGGTGCTGGGTGTGGAGGAACGCACCCTCCCGCCCCGTGAGAACCAGCAGCCCATCAAGGTCCCGCACCTCAACCTCGTGACCGAAACCGGTCTGCGTTCCATCGCCATCACCGATGTCTCATCGTTTGACATCCTCGACAAGGAACTTGCCGGTGAACTGACCAAGGCGCTGGCGACGCTCGCGGAGTATCGCGCTGACCGCACCAAAACGGTCGACCTCCGCTTCGCCGGACAGGGTTCTCGCCGGGTGGTCGTCGGCTATGTCCATGAGATGCCGGTGTGGAAGACTTCCTACCGCCTCGTGCTCCCCGAAGCACAGCCAACCTCAAAGGCCGGACAGCCTGCGGCCACAAGCACGGGCGAAGTGATGCTCCAGGGCTGGGCAATCGTGGAGAATACGACCGATCACGATTGGAACAACGTCACCATGGCGCTCGTCTCCGGCCGCCCGGTCTCGTTTCAGATGGACCTTTACGAACCGCTGTACACCTTCCGCCCGACCCTTCCCGTGCCGACCATCCCCGGCGTCATGCCGCGGAGCTATGGCGGCGGGATCAGTCCCTCTTCTGACAGCAACGCCCGGCGAGATTCGGACGATGGAGAAACTACACGCTACTCGCGCTCTCGTTCTGCGGGCTCGCCCCCGCCCGCCCCATCCGCGGCCGCGATGGAGATCCTCGCTGGCGCCGCTGAAAAGGCCGCATACACCGGCATCTCCGGCGATGACCTTGCCGACTACGCCGCGGCGTCCCGCGCACAGGCCGGAGAAGTCGGCGAAGTTTTCCAGTACACCCTCGACACCCCCGTCAGCATCGAGCGACAGCGCTCCGCGATGATCCCGATCCTCACCTCCACCATTCCGGGCCGCCGCGTCAGCATCTTCAATCTCGCCGACGGCTCCGAGCACCCGATGCGCGGCATCGAACTGGTGAATGAATCCGATCTTCAACTCCTCCCCGGACCAGTCAGTGTCTTCGACGGCGCGGCGTATGCCGGCGATGCGCAGATCGGCCATATCGGCCAGGGCGACAAACGCCTGCTCGCCTACGCCGTGGATCTGGAGGTGGATGTGCAGACCAAATCAGACGGCAACAACAGCATCATGAAGCTGCGGATCGTCGATGGCCTGATCGAGCAGACCATCAAGAGCCAGACGAGCCTGACCTACACGTTCAAGAACAAGGACCTCAAGCGTCCCCGTACGCTCTTTGTCGAGCATCCCAAGACCGGCGGCGGCTGGTCGCTGGTGACCCCCGCCAAGGCCGACAACGAGACCCAGACGCACTACCGCTTCGTCGTGGAGGCAGCAGCGGGCAAGCAGATCGACCTGCCCGTGGTCAGCGAGCGCACCACCCGACAGTCGATGGGCATGCTGGACTTCAACATGGGGACGCTGCTGGCGTTTCACCGCGATGGCAAGCTATCCGATAAGGCCATGGAGGCGGTCCGCAAGGCCGCGGGAATGCAGTCGGCCATCAACGACACCGAGCGGCAGATCAATACGTTCAACGAACAGACCCGCGCCATCACCGCGGAGCAGACCCGGATCCGCGGCAATATGGGCACGGTCGAGCGCACGAGCCAGCTCTACACGCGCTATGTCACCAAGCTCAACGAGCAGGAAACCGAGCTTGAAGACATCAACGAGAAGCTCTCCGCCGCTCAGGAGAAGCTTGAGAAGCAGCGAAGCGAACTCAACGTGTATCTGCGTGGCCTGACCGTGGAATGATCAATCCGCGCTTCAGGCCGGACTCTCAACCGTCTCAAGCACATCCAGCAGGATCGCCTGCGGAGAGCCCGGCGGGTAGGAGTCATCCTCCCCGTGCCGCACCCTTGCAGAGCTATACGCCTTGGCGATGATTCGGTGCGCACATACCGGCAGCACGTTCGCTGTGACATCCTCGGGGATGCAGTAATCCCGGTCGGCGAGAACCGCCGTCGCCCGCGCGGCCTGCGCAAGCGCCAGCGCGCCGCGCGGGGACAGCCCGACCTGCAGATCCTCGCGCTTGCGTGTCGCGTTGGCAACGCCGACGATGTAATCAATCAACGCTTTCTCGACGCGCACCGCATCCACCTGCTTCTGCAGCAGCACCACGTCATCGCGGTGAAGCACCGGCTTCAGGTCGCGCAGCTCGGTATCGGCGGGCCGCTCGGCCAGCACACGCGACTCATCCGCCGCCGATGGGTACCCCAGACCGATCCGCATGAGGAAGCGGTCAAGCTGGTTCTCCGGCAGGAGGTACGTGCCCTCGAAGTCAAACGGATTCTGGGTCGCGATGAGCATGAACGGCTGCTCGAGCGGGTACGTCCGGCCATCGATGGTGACAGTCGCCTCGCTCATCGCCTCCAGCAGCGCGGTCTGGGTCCGGGGAGGGGTCCGGTTGATCTCATCGGCAAGGACCACGTTGGCGAAGATCGGCCCCTTCTTGAACGTGAACCCTCCCCCGCCCCCCCCACCGCCCCCGGCCTCGCCGTTGGCTTTGCCGTTGCCGACTTCGCCTCGGGAGTAAATCGACACGCCCAGAATGTCCGACGGGAGCAGGTCGGGCGTCAGCTGCACACGCGAGAATGAGCAGTCGACCGAGCGTGCCAGCGCGGTCGCGAGCACCGTCTTGCCGACCCCCGGCACATCCTCGATCAGCACATGCCCCTTGGCAAGCAGACAGCAGATGACCTGATCAATCGCCCGGGCGTTGCCCAGAAAGACGCGGCTGATGTTCTCGCGAAGCAGTTCGATTGGTCCGGCCATGGAGCGCTCACGCCTTGTCTCCGGCGGAACGCCGGGTTTATCGGAGTATACGGGCCGAGTTGTGCCGCGGGTTCGTCGGGCGGTTAAGCTCTGCTCACATGACCGACGTGCAGCCACACACATCTCAAGCCGGAACCGGGGCTGCAAGACCTCACGACCCGGGCCGAGAGCTTGGCGGCGATCTGCCGTGTGTCGTGTGTGGGTACAACCTGCGCGGCTTGTCCATCCGCGCGCTCTGTCCGGAGTGCGGCACGGGTATCCGCGCGACGATTCTCGCAGTCATCGATCCGTTTGCGAGCGAGCTCCAGCCCATCCGCTTTCCCAAGCTCATCGCGGTGCTCATCAACGCATGGACGGGCGGTGCATTCTTCGCCGTGCTGCTCGCGTGGCTGCCGATTGTCTACGACCTCATCAACGCCGCGGGCTGGCGCGTGCAGCGGCCCAATGTCGGCCTGGGCATCGTCGCGGCGGTCTGCATCTCGGCCTTTGGCGCGATCGCGCTGGTGCGCCCGCACGCACGCGTCGGCATACGCGGCCCGCTCCTGGCGGTGCTGGGCATTCTGCTATTCCTCCCGGCCGGATACGCCGTCTGGGCTCATGGCGAACTCTCAGTTGGTCCGCGCGGCCCGGGCTATTTCTCGGGGTGGAGCCCCACCGGCCGCCAGACGCAACTGGGCATCGCGGTGTGGGCGTCGCTCGCGGCGATCATTCTCTGTCTGCGGCCGATGGCCCGCGTGCTCGTAGCCCGGAGCCTGGCCATCCGCACCGGCCGGGTCGATCGGCAGACCCTCTACGCCATGGCGGTCGCCGCGGCAATCGCCGCGCTGGGGCACGGCCTGGGCGGGCTGGCGATGGCGCTCACCGCCGCGGGACACCCACCCGCGATCGCGGACCTGTCAAGAATCGCCGGACTGGTGCTGCTTGCAACCGGTGCCATGCTCTTCACGGTGGGCGTCTTCGGGTCGCTGGTCGACACGATCCGGATTGCCAGCGCGATCCTCATCCCAGGGCCCACCCTGCGGCAGATCCTCGGGCCGTCAAGTTCCCGGCCGCGGCAAGCCAACGGTGAGCCGTGACCAAGGCGCAGCGGGAGAGGTTCGACCGTCTGTTTGAGGATGTGCTGGCGGGCCTCCCGCCAGGCGTTGCCGCCTTGCTGGAAGAAGTTCCCGTCGTGATGCTCGATCGACCCAGCCTGGCCATGATCGCGCTACTCCGCCAGGACGGAACGCTCGGTCCTGACGAGGATGGCGCGGACCTGTGCGGCCTGCACTCAGGGCTTGGCCTGACGGAAAGATCGGTAGAGGACCCCTCCTGTTGGGGGGCAGATCTCGGCGTGCCGGAGCACATTCATTTGTTTCGCGAGGGAATCGCCGGGCTGGCGTTTGAGAACATCGGCGAAGAAGGTGGCTGGGAGCATCCCGAGGCTGATGAAGAGCTCTACGAAGAGATCCGAATCACCCTGCTCCACGAGCTTGGACATCACTTCGGGCTCGGTGAGGGCGACCTCGACGAGCTCGGCTATGCGTGATGCGAAACGGGGAAGGGTGGCTGACGGGATTTGAACCCGCGACCCCGGGAATCACAATCCCGTGCTCTAACCAACTGAGCTACAACCACCAACTTGACGCCCTTTGGGGCGGAGGGAGTTTAGGCCAGCCTCTCCGCTTTTGTCTTGCCGACATGAACCGGGCCCGGTGCCGGGCCGCCCGCGAACGGCGGTTCCCAATTTGGGTGGAAGCGGCTATCGTGGTGGCTGAGTGATAAAGCCCGAAGGCCGCTTTCGGGATGCCATCGTTCATCCTGCCCCCCCTGCCCGAGCCGATGGGATTTCGGGTTGATTTCATCGAGGAGAACCGCATGCCCACCGCTACACCCGCATCCGCCGCCGCAACCGCGGCGTCCGGACCCACGCTCGATCTTTCCGCCGCGCGGGTGCACACGAATCTCGCGCCCGCGAAGCTGGTCGAAATGGCCATCCATCGCGGCGAGGGTGTGCTGGCCAGCAACGGGGGCCTCGTCTGCCGGACCGGCGACCGCACCGGCCGCTCTCCGAAGGACAAGTACCTCGAAGATACCTCCGCGATTCACGACAAGATCGGCTGGGGTGGTTTCAACACGCCGATGGCGCCCGACAAGTTCGACATCGTGCACAAAATCGCGACCGACCACCTCAACGCCCAGAAGGATGTCTTCGTGTTCGAAGGCTTTGTCGGGGCTGACCCGCAGTATCGCCTGGGCGCGCGCGTCGTCACCGAGCAGGCCTGGCACTCCCTGTTCATCCGCACGCTGTTCATCCCCACCGACTCACCTGCCGCGGGCAAAGGCGCCCAGTGGAAACACGACTGGACGATCATCAACGCGGGCAAACGCCGCCTCTCCGCCGATGAGCAGGCCAAGCTCGGAGTGAAGAGCCCGGTCATCATCGTGCAGTCGCTCACACGAAAGCTCGTGGTCATCGTCGGCAGCGAGTACGCCGGCGAGATGAAGAAGTCGCTGTTCTACGCCATGAACTTCGACATGCCCGAAGCAAACGTGTTCCCGATGCACTGCTCATCCAACGTTGATAAGACGGACCCGAGCAACGTCGCGCTCTTCTTCGGCCTCTCCGGCACCGGCAAGACCACGCTGTCTGCCGATCAGAACCGCGCCCTCATCGGCGATGATGAGCACGGCTGGTCGGATCGCGGCGTGTTCAACTTCGAGGGCGGGTGCTACGCCAAGTGCATCAAGCTCACGCAGGAGGGCGAGCCGCAGATCTGGAGCGCGGTGAAGTTCGGCTCGGTGCTCGAGAACCTTGATATCAACCCCGATACCCGCGTGCCCGACTACGACAGCATCAAGTACACCGAGAACACCCGCGCGACCTACCCGCTCGACTACATCCCCGATGCCATCATCCCCTCGATCGCCGGGCACCCCAAGAACGTCATCTTCCTGACCGCCGATGCGTACGGCGTCATGCCGCCGGTCAGCAAGCTCAGCCGCGAACAGGCTATGTACTACTTCATCAACGGCTACACCTCCAAGCTCGCCGGGACAGAGCTCGGCGTGACCGAGCCTCAGCCCAACTTCTCCGCGTGCTTCGGCTCGCCCTTCCTGCCCCGGCCGCCGAAGGTCTATGCCGAGATGCTCGCGGCCAAGGTCGCCAAGCACAATGCCGACGTCTGGCTGCTCAACACCGGCTGGACAGGCGGCCCCTACGGCACCGGCTCGCGCTTCAAGCTCGCCTACACCCGCGCCTTCGTCTCCGCCATTCTCAACGGCACGCTCCGCAACGCCAGGTTCACGCCCGATGCGATCTTCGGCCTGCCGATCCCTGACGCCGTTCCCGGCGTCCCGTCGGAAGTCCTGCAGCCCCGCAGCACATGGAAGGACGGCGCGGCCTACGACTCCAAGGCGAAGGAGCTTGCCAAGAAGTTCCGCGACAATGACGGCAAGTTCGATATGCCCAAGGCTGTCCGGGACGCTGGGCCCCGCGGCTGATACACGCTGGATCGATCCCGCTGCCACTACACTCAACGGTTGATCGGCCAGTGCCGATCGGGCCGCGATCCTCACTTGCTACTGGGGCACGATCGTTCAATGCAGCCGCAACGTCGAACATTCTGGGCGGATTTCAAGCGGTTCTTCTTCCGCGGCCTCGCGATCCTTTTGCCCAGCGTCCTCACGATCTGGATCGTCGTGCAGCTGTACCTGTTCGTCGATGCACAAGTCGCCGCCCCCATCAACTCGGGAATCCGGTCGGTTGTTCGGCAAGTCGCCCCGCGGATGCCCGCCTCGTTTCAGCCCGAATGGTTCATCGTCACCGACAAAGAACTCGCTGAGTTCAGGGCGTCGATCCTTCAGGCCGGCACCGCCGAATCCCGGTCACTTGCTCGCGCAAGCGACGGAGAGGTAAGGGCGGAAATCCGCCGGCAGGCACTCGACGCGTTCTGGCAGCGGCACTGGTACCTGCAGTTCGTCGGGCTTCTCGTGGCGATCGTCCTGTTCTATCTCGCCGGAGTCATCTTCGGCGGACTGTTCGGACGGGCGATCTACCAGAGTCTGGAACGGGTCATCACCCGCATCCCGATCATCAAACAGGTGTACCCGCACGTCAAGCAGGTGGTCGAGCTCATCCTGGGCGAGAAGCAGATGGCCTTCAGCCGGGTCGTCCTCGTGCAGTACCCGCGCCAGGGAGTATGGACAGTCGCCTTCGTCACCAACTCCGGCATGCGTGCGATCTGCGACGCCGCGGCGGTCGACACCGTGACGCTGTTCATCCCCAGCACGCCCACGCCCTTCACGGGCTTCACCATCACGGTCCCCCGCGCGAGCGTCATCGACGTCCCGATCTCGATCGACGAGGCCATCCGGTTTGTCCTGACCGGAGGCGTTTTGATCCCCGATCGGCAGGCGTCGGGAGCATCGGATACGATCGGGGCTGGAACGGCTGCGGTAGCCGCTCCGGTCGCCCGAACCGGGGATCCCCGGGACGCGGCATAGGCCATGGAATGGCCGACACCCTGGAACACCTCGGCCGCCGCCGAATCTCGGCGTATGCCGACGCTTTGAGGATTTGAAGAATGCGCATCGACGTGGTCGGGAAGCACATGGATGTCACGGACGCGATCCGCAAGTACGCCGAGACCAAGGCCGAACGACTCCTGAAGTATTTCGACGGCACCCAGCAGATTCGTATCTATCTGGAGGCAGGCAAGAAGAGTGAGTTCACCTGCGAGATCGCTGTGGATGTCGTGAAGCACAAGGACTTCATCTCCCATGCCACCGCCAAGGACCTCTACGCCGCGATCGACGAGTGCACCGACAAGGCCCAGAGACAGATCCACGACTTCAAGGAAAAGCTGCGGGGCTGATCGCAGCCCACAGTGACCTCGGACCCGCAGCGGAGCTCAATGTGATGAAGTTGACCGAGATCATCCTGCCCGGCGCAATCGTCGCAAAGCTTGGTTCCTCCGAGCGCGATCAGGTGATCACCGAAATGGTGGACGCCATGCTCGCAAGCAACGCCGCCGAGCCAAGATTGCGGGATGAACTGATCGGACGGATCCTCGAGCGCGAACGCCGCGGCTCGACCGGCTTCGGTCGCGGCATCGCCGTCCCGCATGTAAAGCACAAGAGCGTCAAGAAGATGGCCGCGGGCATCGGCCTCTCCCCCACCGGGGTCGATTTCAACGCCCTGGACAAGCAGCCGGTCTTCTCGATCTTCCTGCTCCTGTCACCCGAAGATCGCCCTGAGGATCATCTCCAGGCCATGGAAGTGATCTTCAAGAACCTCTCCAAGGAAACCTTCCGCCGGTTCCTGAGGCAGGCAACGACTGTTGAAGAAGTGGTGACCCTCCTGGAAGAGGCCGACGGCCAGCAACTCGCCGGTTGATCTTCCGCCTCCGGTCCCCCGCTGAGAGTGTGTTCAACTCCACTCCCGTCTTGCTCATGCTCATTACGCGGTCCTGAAAGGCCACTCGTTGCAACGTGTCTCGGTCAAAGTCAGCATCGTCAACCGTCTGGGCCTTCATGCCCGGCCGGCGATGTGCTTCGTCGACGCCGCGACGCCTTTCAAATCCTACGTCACCGTCCGCAGAGCCGGATCCGATTCGCCCGTCGACGGCAAATCCATCATGCAGATGATGATGCTCGCGGCGACCAAAGGCACCGAGCTCGAAATCGTCGCCGAGGGCGAGGATGCTCAGGCAGCGTGCGATACGCTTGCAAAGCTGGTGTCCGACGGGTTCGATGAGGATTGAACTCCTTCTTCCCTTTTCTGACAAACTGTTTCACTGATTTCGGAGACCCTGCGATGCTGTCCATTCTTGCGAGCGGTGCGTGTGCGTTGATCGTCGGTCAGGCCTGGGACCACTACCCCCCATCGATCGACTCCGTCCCCGCCACACTGGTTTTGGCGGCACCGAGTTCTTATCGCCAGCCCGAGCCCGCCGCAGCCCCCGAGGCCAAGCCCACCGAGGACGATGGCCTCAAGGACATCCTCGAACCCGGCGAACCCGAGAAGATCGCCGGGGGCCTGAAGTTCAACGAAGGACCGGTTTGGGTCCCCTCCAAAGACGGCCAGCCCGGCTACCTCCTCTTTTCCGATATCCCCGCCGACACCATCTTCCGTCTGGATCCGCCCAAAGCCGGCGAGATGGCAACCCCCACCGAGTTCCGCAAACCCAGCGGCTTCAGCAATGGGCTGTTCCTCGATCGCAACGGGCAACTGGTGATCTGCGAGCACGCGGGCCGCGTGATCCGGCTCGACACCAAGAACCAGAGCGTCGCCGTTCTGGCAGCGATGTGGGAAGGCAAGAGCCTCAACAGCCCCAACGACCTCTGCATCAAGTCCGATGGCACGATCTTCTTCACCGACCCCACCTACGGCATGAATCGCTCGCTCGGAAAGGAGCGCGCGGCCGAACTGGATTTTCGCGGCGTGTACCGCATCGACTACAACGGCAAGCTGACCCTGCTTGTCCGCGACCTTGCAACGCCCAACGGCATCTGCCTCTCCCCCGACGAGAAGACCCTCTACGTCACGAATCACAGTAAGGGCGAGATCTGGGCCTACACGCTCAATGGCAACGAGATCAGTGGCGAAGGAAAGGTGCTCGCCCAGACCAAATCCGGCAGTCGCTCAGCCGGCGCCGATGGCATCCGGGCGGATGAAGAGGGCAACCTCTACACCGCCGGCCGCGGCGGCATCCATGTCTTCAAGGCCACCGGCGAGTCGCTCGGGCTCATCGCCATGCCGGAGAGCCCCACCAATCTCGTCTTCGGCGGCGACGATCGCAAGACGATCTACGCAACGGGCGGTCAGGGCTCGATCTACCGGATCAGGGTGAAGATCCCCGGCGCGGTCAAGTAAGCCCCTCAGACCTCGTATCTTGCTCGAGGAATCCGCCGGTGCCGAACCGGGGGAGGGCTGTCCTGCGAACATTCCCAGGACAGATCGCCCCCTCGCGCTGAAACCGCGGGCCCGATGGCCGATATCTCTGGGCAGGAACCTATGGCAACCACCCTTCAGCAGCCCCCCGCCAGCCCTCCCATACGCCCGAATACCGCATCGGCGGTCGGGGCGGCGCAGGGCTCCGCGGCCGCGATCGCTTCCGGAGGCAAGGGCCTCTCGTTCCTGCAACTGGCTCTCGGCTTCGTCCTCAGCGGGTCCGTCCTCGCCGTCGTCGTTTCGCTCATGATTCATGTCGCGTTGGCGATGGTCGCCGGAATCGTCGGCGTTGGCATCGCGCAGGTTGGCGGACACCGAGCGGGACCCCGCGGTGATCACGAGATGATCCAGACCGCGGAAATCCAGCTCTCGGGCCTGCTGGATGTCCAGATCGACGTTTCCTCTCCCATCATCGCCGATTCGGCGATGCCGGAAGTGACAACCAGCGGCATTCTCGACGGACCCGGCGGCGACGATCGTGCCGGGGCGGGCCCCGGGCTTGGACAGATCGGCGAGGGGCTCGGCGGCGCGGGAGGCGGTGATATCGGCGATGGCATGGGGATCGGTGCCGGCGGCGGCGGGGGCGGCGCGGCCTCGTTCTTCGGCGTCGAGGCCAAGGGGTCTCGATTCGCATACATCGTCGACATCTCCGGATCGATGCGGGGCGAAAAAATGGCCGCGCTGAAAACCGAGCTGGGCGAATCCATCAAGGCCATGCTCGAGCACATGAGCTTCTCGGTGATCTGCTTTCAATCCGATGCCTTCCCGCTGGGCGACCGTGCCCGCTGGATGGACAGCACCACAGCGGGCAAGCGATGGGCGATTGAGAAGATCACCGAGCTGGAAGCAACCGGCGGCACCGAACCCTGGCCCGCATTTGAGATCATCCTGAATATCAAGCCCGCCCCGGATGCGATTTATTTCATGACCGACGGAAGCTTCAACGAGGCCGTCGCGGATCAGATCGCCGTTCGCAATGCGGGTTCCCGCAAAGTCCCCATCCACTGCATCACGTTCGTCGACAAGTCCTCTGAAGAACTGATGCGGCGGATCGCGGCGGACGCCGGCGGCACATATGCTCACGTGGCCGGACCGCGCTAAGCATCGGCAAACGTGCCACGATCGGCAAGTGCCTCGATGGATGCCTCGGATCAGGACCGGATGAACCATTCACCACGCGACATGGCATTCCTTCGGCAGCACCAAGCCCGCCGATGGTTCGGCGGTGTCGTGTCTCTGGCGATCGCGTCGACCACCGGCTGGGCGGCTCTTCCCGCCGCCGCACAGGAAACCGCGGTTGGCCTGAGGCCCTCCGCCCCGGGCGAAACGGCACGATCGGTCTCTGGAGTCGTCGAATCGGTCGGGCTCGCGGGTGTGGTCGTTCGATCCGGCGAAGGTCCCTCCGCGCGGCGAGTGGTCATCGCGCTCGACGATGTCGCCGTCCTTCCCGCCGCGGGCTTGAACGCTCCCGTCGATCTCTCGCCCATCGCCACTGACCTCTGGCGCGCACGGCAGCGTGTGGAGCGCGGCGACTGCCAGGCCGCCGAGCCGCTGCTCGATGTGCTTGCGCCGATCGTCCTCCCCGCCGGAGGGCCGACGGGTGCCAAGCTCGCAGAAGGTCTTCTGACGTGTCGGCTGGCTCGCGACGCCCGCACCACCGCCCTGTTCGCATGGCTGGATTGGCTACGGATCGTCCGCGCAGGGCCCGGGCTCTCCGCTGCGCCGGCCGGAAGCCTCGTCGCGCCGCCCGCAGTTTCGGCATTGACGTGGGAGAGCGGCCAACTCGTCCGGCAGATCGGAAGGCCCCCGTTCGATTCCTCGACCGGACTGGTGCCGGCATTGCCACCCATCTGGGTGCCCGGCGTCGC
>JBBRUT010000037.1:0-26800 GCA_038247555.1 Phycisphaerales bacterium
GAGCTGGTCCCGCCCTCCGTGCACCAGGGCCTTCTCGCGGTCGAGGGGCTCCGCCCCGGGCGGACCGATGCGCCCGACCCCGCGCCAATCGGACCGGTCTCGGATGCGGCGATGCAGGCGACGCTGCCGCATCTGCCGCCCAGGGTCGCAGACATGGTGAGGATCCAGCGGCTGACGGGCATGCGGCCCGGCGAGCTGTGCGCCATGACGACCGGCGAGCTGGAGCTCGGCGATGAGGTGTGGGTCTACCGGCCCCGCAAACACAAGACCGCACACCACGGCAAGGGCCGCGCGGTGGTCATCGGCCCGCGGGCAATGGACATCCTGCGGCAGTACCTCAAGACCGATCTGGCCGCGCCGCTGTTCAGCCCGATGGCATCGGAAAAGCACCGCAAGTCCCTCGCCCGTGAGGCCCTTCGCGCCTTTCCGCCGATATGTCGGGTCGGGGCGCGGCGATATTGCGCACTCCTCCCGGAGATGCTGACACGTCCGTGGTCGGTCGTGGTGATGGGGAGCAGGGATCGTTCGCCCGCGGCACGACGCCGCTGGCTACTGGATACCTACGCAGCAGGGGCTTGAAGTCGTGCTCGAGGGGGGTAGATCCGAGTTTGCCCGCCGTCCAAGCCAATCTGGGGCGTTAAATGGTCTCCCTGCGCCGGGCTCGTACCTGCTGCAGTCCACGCGCGAGTGTCTGGCGATCGATGTGGCTCGAACGCTCAAGAGCGACAAGGCCCTCGAACGAATCGCTTGGCTGAGTGGGCGAAGCACGCGGTGCCGATCGGGCGGGAGCCGATCTGGGTGCCGCGGCGGCAGACGCTGAGCCATTACTTGGTGTCGCTGAACCCCCGGATCCAGGCGGATTTGGCGCGACGGCTGCGGGGCGAAGAGCCGCTGGGGCCGCCGAGCAAGCCGTCGAGCAAGTAAGCAGGGCATCTTTTGGCTGGATCCAGAGTCTGTCGTAGCATTCAGGCGTGGATACCACAGTGTCTCGTCTAGACGACCGCGATCCGGGTCCGCACGAAATGCCCGAGCGGGTGGGTCAGTACCGGATCCTCGGGCTGCTCGGTGAGGGCGGTTTCGGGGTGGTGTACGAGGCGGAGCAGACGTCGCCAATGGTGCGGCGTGTGGCGCTCAAGCTGATCAAACCCGGGATGGATTCGCGGCAGGTCGTTGCCCGGTTCGAGGCCGAGCGTCAGGCTCTGGCGGTGATGGACCATGCGTGCATCGCGCGGGTGTACGACGGCGGTGTGACGGGGCCGGAGCAGGGGAGCCGTCCCTACTTTGTGATGGAGCTTGTGCGGGGCGAGCCGATCACGACGCACTGCGATAAGCATCAGCTGACGATCGACGAGCGAGTGAGGCTCTTCATCCGCGTGTGCGAGGCCGTGCAGCACGCGCACGCGAAGGGCGTGCTGCACCGGGATCTGAAGCCGAACAATATTCTCGTCACGTACGACGCGGAGGGGCACGCGATTCCCAAGGTGATCGACTTCGGGATCGCCAAGGCGCTGAACCAGCGGCTGAGCGAGAAGACGATCTTCACCGAGCTTGGCCAGATGATCGGAACGCCCGAGTACATGAGCCCGGAGCAGGCGGAGATGTCCGGGCAGGACATCGACACGCGGACGGACATCTATTCGCTGGGCGTCGTGCTGTACGTGCTGTTGACGGGGATGCTCCCGTTTGATTCGCGGGCGCTGCGATCGGCGGCGTACAACGAGATCCAGCGGATGATCCGCGAGACCGAGCCGCCCAAGCCGAGCACGCGTCTGAGCACGATGCCCGCCTCGGAAGAATCGGCCCAGGAGCTGCGGAACATCGTGCGAGCTCGGCGGACCGATGCTCGCGCGATGACAGGGATTCTGAGGCGGGATCTCGACTGGGTAGTCATGCGATGCCTGGCAAAGGAACGCGAGCGTCGGTACCCGTCGGCATCGGGCCTGGCGCAGGATCTGGCGCGGTATCTTGCCAACGAGCCCGTGGAGGCCGGACCGCCAAGTGCGACATACAGGGTCGGCAAGTTTGTCCGGCGTCACCGGATCGGTGTTTCGGCCGCGGGAATCGGCATTTCCGCGCTTGGCATCGGTTTTGTCGTGCTGGCAGTGCTCCTGCGGAGTGTGCAGGCCGAGCGAGATCGCGGGGAGCGTTTGATCGCGTTTCTCGAGAGCGAGGCACTGTCTCCGCCTTTGCTCGAGGAGTCGGGCCGCAATGCGACGCTCTGGGACGTGCTGAGCTCGGCGACGGACGAAGCCGGGACAAGCTTTGCCGATGATCCGGCGGTACACGCCAGGGTGCTTGGCGCGATCGGCGGCAGCCGCCTTCGGCTCGGTGATGAGCTGGGCGCTGTCGAAACGCTCGGACGGGCCGCTGAGATTGCCCAGCACGAGGGCATTGCCCACAGCAGGTGGTCGGTGAGGGCGCGGATCCAGCAGGCCGATGCCCTCGGGCGTGTCGGGCGGTTCGATGAGGCGATCGCGGCACTGGACGGGATCTCGGATGTTCGGGACCCGCGTGTGCAGGCCGAGGCCGCCACGGTGCGTGCTTCGGTTCTCAAGTGGAGCGGTCAGCTCGACGGCGCCGAGTCGGAATACGCGCGAGCGATCGGGCTCTGGCGGAAGCACGCGGGTCTGGATGACCTAGGAACGCTGCAGGCGCGCTACGACCTGGCGCTTGTTTCGCTCGAGCGTGGCAAGGCCGCGGCTGCGCAGAACGACACAGAGCAGGCCGCGGCGCAGTACCGCTTGACGTTGGGCGCGATGCTGCTCGTGCTCGGGGACCAGTCGCGATCGCTCGGGGCCGATCACCCCGAGACACTGGTGACAAAGCTCGAAGCGGCGTCGCTGTACTCAAGGCTTCGTGAGTTCGACGCCGGGACCGCGATGCTCTCGGAGGCGATCGCGGGTCTGACGCGGCGGCTGGGTGAGTCGCACTGGCGGACGCTGCAGGCGAGAGCGAACCTCGGCTCGCTGCGGTACCGGCAGGGGAACTATGCGGCGGCGATCGAGATCTATACCCCCGTGCTGGAGGCTTACCGGGCGACGGGGCGGCTGGCCACGAACGATGCCTATGTCGTGGCGAAGGCGAGGGCGTACGCGTACTCGGAGCTTGGCGACCCGTCGGCGGGGATCGCAGGGCTCATTGGTGTGCACGAGGCGGCCTCTGTGGTGAGCGGCGGCGCGGACCCGCGCGTCGCGGCGGGTGAGATCGCCAAGCTGTACGAGCAATCGGATGATCTGGACAAAGCATCCCATTGGCGGGCGATCGGCACGCCGTGATGGGGCAGTTGGTTGTGCTGCGATTCAGCGCCGACGGCGTGTGCCCACAATCAGGCCGAATGCTAGAGTGAACACGGCGCTCGGGGCGGGGACGACGTTCAGCGACCAGGTGCCCGAGAAGGCGTCTTCGGTGTTGAAGGCCACCGCATACCTTCCCGAGGTGAGCAGGTTGCCCGGCAGGATGGAGCCGGTGATCGCCTGGAGCTGCCCGAACTGACCGCCGAGCGAGGCGATGCTGTACTGGGCGGGTTCGCCCGAGTCGATCAGGATGTCGAACACGACGACCGCAGCGATGGAGCCCGAGCCGCTGTCGAGGAGACGGAGTTCGGAGAAGAGATCGAGGCTAAGCGACCCGCCGCCGGCGAATGTTCCGGCAAGCTCCGCCGAGCTGCGCCGGGTCGGGTCGTCGACGCCGCCGGTGGTGGTCCCCGCGAAGCGGAATGCGGTCGCGTTTGCGGTTTCGACCGAATCCCCGCTCTGGTTCAGGACGCCACCGACCAGGTCGAGCGTCTGCTGACCGAACGAGTTGACAAAGCCGTTGGTGTCGGTGAGGAAGACGTCGATCGTCGAGTTTGCGAGCACAAACGAGCCGGCAATATCCGCACGGGCGGCTCCGGCGATGCAAGAAACAGCGATTACAGAGCATGCGAGCGAACGTGAAAGGTGCATCCGAGTACCTCCAAAAGAGTTGCCGAGCGACAGCCGGTCCGAAAATCAGCCTAATACATGCCCGGGAAAACACCAGAGGCTGCAGAATATAAATGCATGAGATTCGCGCAAAGAGTGGGGGATTTGGGAAGTTTTCTGACGAGACGGTAGCCTTCCCAATCAGAGACACGAACTCGCGACCGGCCGGTTTACAGCGACGCTCACCGCCAAAGCCGCTACGTTCCCCTTTGAACTTGTAGCGGTCACATTTTTCACCGCCGCTCCTCGCGATTGCGCCTGCTCTCCTCCGCGATACAGCCCTCCCGCGCGACCATCTCGCCGAGTTCGAGCAGCTGCGGGCCAACTCCTAACCCCGGTGGAACGGCGATCTCGATGTGACCCGTACCGGGGCCGCGGCGGCAGACGCATCGCAGCAGGCCCGGCTCGCGCGTGGTCTCGAACTCGAAGCCGTCGCTGGTCGTGAAGGTGCCCATTGACGGCTCGCCGCGATTGAGGTCAGGGGCAGCCCGCGAACCATGCGGAGAGGAAGGCGAAGATGTCGGGCACGGCAATAGTGCCATCATCGTCGAAGTCCGCTCGCGGATCTTGTGCGAACCACGCGGAGAGGAATGCGAAGATGTCGGGGACGGCGACGTTGCCGTTGCCGTCGAAGTCCGCCGGACAGAAGAGCGTCACCTCGACGTTCACCTGGTGTGGATTGTCTGTTCCGGCAGGTCCCCACGACACGCCCGAGTCATCCGAGTACGAGTATTCGGCCAACGTGCCCGGGCCGACCGTGACGTTGCCTTCGGCGTAGGCCCAACCAAACGCGCCGGTTGTCGCGGTGCCGAGCACAATCCAATACTGAACGCCCGGCTCGAGCACAACCTGCATCTGAGGAACCAATGAGACGATACCGAGAGCCTCGGTATCAAGCGCGGACATGTCGAAGCTCGTGATCGCCGGTCCCGAAGGATCTACACCACTCCGCAATTCCGCCACTGCGTCCGCGCCGTCTGGCGCTGCGCCTGCGAGCACAGAAATCTGGTCCAGTCGTGCGCGTTCGGCCGTGAAGAACGACTGAGCGGCCCAAATCCGGTCTGGATCGGCGACTCCAAGAATGGTCACTCCCCGCGTAGGCTCCGAGAGATTGCTCACCAGCGTATCGGCCGCGGCGGTTGAACCGGCAATCGCCAAGAGGGCCGCCGCCATCAAACTGACTCGAAACATGGGATTCTCCTTGATGCTTGCCGAGATTCATCTGGATGCTGCGGCATCGTTTAGCCGACATTCTCCAGATGACGTTCGGCGAGCCACGCTGGCCCGCCTCGCGGCAGTTCAAGGTACCCGATTTCATCGCTCCGCACCGTTTAATCCTCGCGGAGACGCATCACTTGACAACGTGATCGGTGGGCGTTCGCATGATTGCCCCGTGCTGCTCCGAGCGTGAGCGGGAGTCGTCACCGCAGCACAACACGGACCACAAGGACGACCTGATACGGATCCCCTCTGGAAATCGGGCGCAAACTACGCGGAAGCACTTCAAGTACAGTGGGTTACAAACAGCGCCGCGCGCGAGTATGGTCGCGGATCCGTATGATACGGAGCCGCTCAGTCTTGGGCGCGATGTTGGATGCAACCCGAGCCAAGCCAAGCACTTTCGCAGGCATTGCGCCCGACTTTGGGCGGAGATCCGTATGAGGACTTCTGTTCCCTAAAGCTCGCCTTTGGAAAGCAACAGTCTGCCATGGTCAGTCAAGGACTCGATCAGGTGAAGACCGACGTGTCCGCTCGCTTCGCCCCGCTGGCTGCAAAAAGCGGCGCGGCGGAGAAGGCGATGTCACGGTTGACACGGCTGATCGACATTCAGTCGGCGTGCATCGCGGTGCTGGCCGTCGCGGTAATCGTGGTTTTGGTGATGTTCGCAACACGATCATGAAGGGCGGCATGACGGCTAGGTTCCGCTTTCAACTGGTAGCTCGCACCTGCTCCGCCTACTGACTCCGACAACCACCAACCGGGGGGGGCCGGAGCCCGCCAATGACCATCGGCCGCCCCAAGCCCGTCCGCCGGTTCCCGCCCGAGGTGCTCGACCTCGAGGAGGTCCGCGCCCTGCTCGATGCATGCAACCCCCGGTCGCTGCCGGGACAGCGCAACCGCGCCCTGCTGGCGTTCGTCTACCGCACCGGCCTCCGCATCCGCGAGGCCGTGGAGGTCTGGCCGGAGGACCTCGATCTGGAGCTCGGGGCGGCTGCGATTACTGGCTCCGCGCTTTCGGTTGGCGCCAGAGCAAAGAGCGGTACCACCCCCTGCTCGCGCGTGGCAGGCCAATGAGCGTGGGTGGCCCGCAACTCCTCTGCAAGCAGCAGTTCGCTAGCATCCCGCGAACCACGCAGCCAGGAATGCGAAGATGTCCGGAACAGCAATTGATCCGTTGCCGTCGAAGTCCGCGGCCGGATTCTGCGCGAACCAGGCGGAAAGGAACGCGAAGATGTCCTGCACAGTGATGCCGCCGGTTCCCCCCGCGCCGCCCGAGCAGTCGAAGTCAGCCGGGCAGAAGCGCACAAACGCGCTGTCCGAGGTGGTGGTGCCGCAACTGTTGGTCGCCTTGCATACGTAGTAGAACATACGGTCCGTCGGTCGCAGGTTGGAGATGGTGAGGAAGGTGTCGGTCGCGCCGGTGATCGTCGAGCCCCAGGCAGTGGGGCCGTCGGTGATCGCCGTCTCCGGGCCGTTGCCGCGACGGTACCACTGGCTGGTGACGTTGGTCGGAACCGCGAGCGTGGCGGCCAAAAAGCTCACCGTGCCGCCGTAGCAGCCGGGCTGATCAACAGGCTGGATGGCGAAGCCGGGTGCGTAGCTGGTCGGCAGAGCGACTTGATACAGGCCCGCGGCGTCGGCGGCGCCGATCATGTGCGTGCCGGTGGCGCTCGGGGCGAGACGGCCAAGGACGTGTGGCATTTTGGGGTAAGCGACCGGGGCGAAGTAGTTCTCGAAGAAGAAGAAGTTGGCGAGCGGATGGATCGCCGCGAAGTTGTTCACCCCGTCCCCGTAGTCGTACGTGCCGACCAGGAACTTGCCGCTGGGAGACGACACGTAGGTGAGGCTGTCGTACGGCGGGGGATAGCCGAAGCCGAAACCGCTGGCGCTCAGGCCGCGGCGGACGGGGTTGGTGATCGACGTGACGGTCACGGCCTCGAGACGGATATCGGTGAGGAACTCCAACTCGGGCGGGCCGCCGACGGTGGCGTTCACGTAGAGCTGGTGGTCGCCCTTGGCCATCGACCGGACGTGATAGTTCGGGACGGGGTTGTAGATGCCCGAGACCAAGGGGGCCACTGCGCTGGTGACATCGATCAGCCAGAGGCCGAAGGAATGCGTGCCGAGCGCGACGACCTTGTTCACCGCCCCGGGCGCCTCCCACGAGGTGATGGCGGTGTAGTTGGAGGCAAAGCCGCCGAAGGGTGTCGTGCTTCGGAGCACCGGCGCGAGCGAGGAGAGCTCGACGATGACGAACTCGGCATTGGTGGTGATGGCATACAGCCGCGAGTTGGTCACGCACATGCGGTGCACCTCAAAGCCACCGAGGGTGGGGGCGAGCAGAACGGGCGCGGCGGGGTTGGTGATGTTCACCAGCCTGATGGCGTCGCCCGCGCCGGGGACCTTGGTCGCGATCGCAAGGATGTTGACGCCGCCTGCGAGGAAGCCGGGCTCCATGAACTCCGAGTAGTTCGGCAGCACCAGCGAGCTACGGAGTTGCTGGGCCTCGGGCAGGGTGTAGTCGTAGAGTCGGAGTGTGTTGAAGGTGTAGTCCAGCACGGCGGTGATGTTGCCCGATTGGCGAACGACGCTTGGGCCGACGGGCAAAGCGGTGAGGTTGGATCGGACAGAGACGACGCCTGGGCTGGCCGTGTTCATGGTCATCAGCCCGCCGCGGCCGCCGGCCCAGTAGTCGGTGAAGCCGCTCGAGGCCCCGGAGACCATCTGCGTGACGCGCGGGAAGCTGCTGAAGTATCCGCCGAGGTAGCTCAGCGCGGCGGGATTCGCGGTGTTCCACGTGCCGACCCCCGCGCTCTCGATGCTGATGCGCAGGAGGTTGCCCGTCGCGGCCATGCAGAGGGCCCGCCCGTTGAGATCAACCGGCGGGTGCCAGATGGGGGACGCGGGCGTGGAGATATCGACCGCGCGCATCCAGTCCTCGCTGGGGGTGATGAGCGGCACTTGGTTGTCGTAACTCAGAAGCAGCTTGCTCCCCACCAGTTGCATGGCGCTGATGCTCGTGTGCGAACCCAGAGGTGCGCTGTTGAGGCTGGTCGTGATACGCACGGGCGCGGCGGGATTGGAGACATTCCACGCCTCTACGCCGAGCATCGACGAGTCGTACTCGTGGATGCCCGCCCACAGCACGCTGCCGACTTTGGCGAGACGGTCAAAGCCGTAGTTCGTCACAAAGGGTTCGATGGCTCCGACATAGACCGGCAGGCCGTTGGCCGAGAAGTCATAAATGAGGATGTCGCTGTTGATGTGCGGCAGGTCCTCATCGAAGGTCGAGATGTACAGCCGAGGGCCGTCGGCCAGAATGTCCGTGACGTCGTACGCGAAGACCGTCACGGGGTTGCTGATGTCAATGAACGGCGCGTACAGGATGGTCACGCGGACCACGGTGCCGTCCTCCAGCAGCACGCACGCGCTCTGGCCATCGGGCGAGAGGGAGATTTTGCGTGCGGGATGAGAGAGACCGATGCGACGAGGCGGCGAGAACGACGCGGGGGCGTTGGGGTTGGCGAGACTCAACAGTTCCAGATTGGTGCCCGAGGCGACAAGCAAGGCGGTGGTGCCCACCTGCTCGACGGCCGTGGTCTCGCCGCCGAAGCGGTTGGTCACCGCTGCGCCGCACTGTGCCGAGGCCTGCGTGCCCCAAAGCATGAGCAGCGTGCCAAGCAGCAATCCGCCGCGACCCAGTACCGAGGACGCCATACGAAGAATGGAGGCACACATTTTCAGATTCCTGTCGAAGGCCATGGATCTCCTCTCACAATCCTGTGGGGAGGAGGGATTCGTGCTTCTCTAACCTGTCGCAAACGGGTCGCGGCCGTCGCCGAGTACCCAGAATCAACAGACGGGACGATCAACGCCGACCTGCTGCTGGTACGGGTCGGCAGCGAACGTTTGAGATGCTCTCCTCTAGGCGCAGCGGACCGGCAGGAGCGGCCACGAATTTTGGGGATTCAGCAGGTCCATTGCACTGCACGCCCAGGCGAGCATGGTCAGGGAGTCGATGCCGCCAATCCCCCGCATCACGCTGGCAAAGTGGGAAGACTGGCTCGGGCGTGGCCGGGAGGCGCTTGGGGATTCGGGGGGCGGGCCTGAGTGATGGGGCTCAGCGATCGGCTGCTTTGGTGAGCTCGAACTGGTCGAAGAGCAGGCCGTCGATGTCGTAGGCTTTGAACTGCATCGTCCGGTCGTGGACGACCAGGTAGCAGTAGTGGTGGGCACGCTTCACATGGTGCGTGAACCAGACGCGGTTGGGCGCAGACGTCTCGAGCCCGCCGCCACCGCCACCGGAGACGACGTAGCGCACGCCCTTGTCGGGGTTGATCTTCATCTCGAAGATCGGCCAGGTGCGCTCGTAGGAGTGGATATGGCCGTTGAAGACCATGTCCACGCCGTACTTTTCGTAGAGAGGAACGAGGTTTCGAGCGCGGCGATCGCCGTACACCGGTCGCTTGTCGGGGTCGCCCTTCATGGTGTCGCCGTAGTCATCGTTATCCGATGAGAACGGCGGGTGGTGGTGCGCGGCGAACTTCCAGGTGGCTTTGGAGGCGGCGAGGTCCGCCTCCAGGCGATTGTACTGCTCGGAGCCGGGCGAGCAGTCCTTGTTCGAATCAACCATGAAGAACTGGGCGTTGCCGTAGGTGAATGTGTAGTAGTACTCGGGGCTGGGGAGCGCGAAGTACTGATAGTAGAAGTCGGCGTTCTTCTCGTGGTTGCCGATCACCGGGTACACGGGCACGTATGCGAGCAGGTTCTTGCAGGGCTCGAAGAAGTCCTTGAGCCACTGGTTCTTGGCGAAGCCGTCATCGACGACATCGCCGCAGTGGAGCAGGAAGTTGGGCCGCATCGAGTACGCGCCCTCCGCACACTTGCGGGTGACATCCGGGTTGCGCTGCGTGTCGCCGATGATCGCAAACGACCAGGGCATATCCGCGGGGACGGCCGTCTGCAGCGACCGGATCGGGCTTCTGATCATCCGGCCGTCGGGGTCGATGCGCGTGACGCGGTAGAAGTAGGTCGTCTGCGGCTCAAGCCCGACGAGGTGGACTTCTCCGAGCAACGAGTCCTCGGTGGTCTCGGCGGTGAACTCCAGCGGCTGCGCGGTGCCATACTCGACGGTCATGCTCGAGGGCCGATCGGTCTCGCTCATCACCACGATCGAGTTGAGCGTGGCAAACTGGAGATAGGGCTCGACGAGGAACACGAGGTCATCTTCGCCCGGCTCATACTTCCAGAGGTTCTCGTTCTTGGTCGCGACCGCGGCGATCTGCTCGGGCGTGAGCGCGCGGTTGTAGACCTTGACCCGGTGGAGTGCACCATCGAGGGCGTGCTTCTCATCGCGGTCGAGGTAACAACCGATCGTGTAGGGCGCCGTCTCATCGTAGAGGATGTCGCCGGATTGCTCGCGGCTCTCGGCATCGAGCTGTCCGTTCACGTACAGCCGCATGCTCTCCCCGTCGTATGTGCCGACGACGTGGTACCAGCGGCCGGTGGTGATCCGGGACTTGCCGCTCATGTAGGTCATTTTGCCGTTGCCATCATCCGCACCTGCGCTTGCGAGCGCGAAGTAGAAGCTCTGCTTGTTGTAGCCCAGGAGCCAGCCCTTCTCTGCATCGCCGTTGTCCTGGATGCAGCCGATCATGGATCCCCAGTCGACTGTCTCCGACAGGTTGACCCAGGTTTCGACGGTGATGGCCTTGGAAGGCAGGCCGCGGCGGGAACCATCGAGCTTGTCGGCGATGACGAGATAGTCTGCCGCGCCGTTGAAGGAGTAAGCAACGGCAGGACCGATGGTCACGGACTTGGGCTCGCCGACGATGCGGGCGCGGACAGTGTGTGTCGCATCCTCAACGTGGCGCTCCTGGACTTCGTGGATCCCGGGGGCGAAGTGCACGATGAGGCCCGGCTCATCATGATCCGGGTGGGCGAGGGGGAGAATCGCAAGAATGGCCGCGGCGAGGAGGCTGAGCATCGGTGGATGTCTCCTGATTGATGAGTGGGAACGCGATGCTAACCGGAAGCGGCGGCAAGAGGGACCTTCGCGCGCAAAGGTTCGGTCAACGGTGCGTGAAGAACGCTGGGAGAAGAAAGAGGGGTCCCCGCCGTTGGGCGAGGACCCCTTGCACGTGAGACAGGTGGGCCGTTGATCAGCGGCCGGTCGAATCAGGGAACGCAGGGCCCGGTGCCCGTGGCGAACCACACTGACAGGAAGGCGAAGATGGCCGGAACGCCGGGGTTGCCGCCGAAGTTGCGGGCCTCGGGGTCATTGGCGAACCAGGCGGAGAGGAAGCAGAAGATATCGGGGACACCGACCGCGCCGTCGCGGCACCAATCGGCATCGCAGAAGCCGCCGATCTCCTGACCGACGGTGGCGGTGAGGGAGATCTCGCAGAGGGCCCAGTAGCCCGATTCAGAGTCGCGGAACCGGACCTGCACTGAAGTGGCGCCCGCGGGGTTGTTCAGCGCGACCGTGACGATCTCGTCGGGGGCGGAGGCTTTGAAGGTGGGGTCGCCGGGGGGCGCATCGGCATTCCAGGTGAGCACGGCGGCGAAGGGGCCACCGTTGTAGGAGACTTCTACGCGGGACTGATGCCCGGCCTCTGCGAGCCATCCGGAGCGGAAGCCGAGTTCGAGGCTGTTCTCGTTCACGATAGAGATGTTGAAGGTCGGGGAGATGAGCATGGCCGTGCCATTGCAGCCGCGGGCCTGGAAGTCGGAGACGTAGGCGTTGGAAGAGCCGAAGAGGTTGCGGTCGCCGCCGACCTCGAGCAGCCAGGCGTCGGTGAGCCACGCGTTGAAGCCGTAGAAGTCCTCGCTGCTGGCGAAGCTGCAGCCGGTCACTCCGCTGGAGTCGACCGTGTAGCCCGTGCCCTGATCGATCACGCGGGACCAGTAGCGGCACTGGCCGGTGGGCGGAGCTTCGGTGGGCGGGGTCTGGAGATTCTGGGGCTGGTCGAAGGTCTCGAGGAATGCGCGGGAGCCGTCGATGGTGAGTTCGAGATCGTCGACCGCCCACCACCAGTCGTTGCGGGCGTTGCCGAGACCCAAGACGAAGCGGACGGCCGATGCGCCGACTGGCACCTGCATCGCGGAGGTGTTGAGCACGACGCGCTCGTTGGTGTTGTCGTCCTTGAAGTTGGGAAGGTTCGGATCCGACTGCCAGGTCAGAACATTGACCGGGGGCTGCTCGACACCGCCGACGGTGTAGATGGCCTCGATGGTCGCGGTCTGGTTGTTGGTGTTGCCGGGGGCATCATCGCAGCACTCATCGCGCCACGAGGAGTCGAAGCCGAGCTCGATCGTGGTGAATCCACCGGGGATCGGGATCAGGGGCGAGGTCATGAAGGCATTGAAGAACGTGTTGAAGGTCGGCTGATCGTCCCATTCATCGGGGTCGGCGATGGCGATGAAGCCATCGGCGAGCAGGAACTGCTCGCGGCCTTGCTGATCGACGTTGGTGTACCACCACTCGGCGCTAGCGAAGCTCCAGCCGGCCCACTCCGGTCGGCCGCCCTGCCCGAGGAACGGGGCTTCGGTCCAGCCCGCGGGGGCATCGGGGGCCCAGGGTGTGAAGCATGGGGCGAAGTTGACGAGCGGAGCAACATACATGCGATCGCGGATGGGGCATTCATCCTCGATCGCGATCGTGGCGAGGCCCTCGAAGACCTGCACGTTGTCGATCGCCCAGAACCAGTTGTTCCCTGCGATGTAGTTGAAGGCGATCGTGACGGTTGTCGCACCGGCGGGGATGTTCAGCGGCAGGACGACAAGCTCGGAGAGGTTGGTCGCCTTGAAGTCGGGGCTCAGGGCGTTGCTGTCCCAGAAATCCAGCACGACGGTGCCGCCGACGTCGTACGTCGCGCTGATGGAGGCCACCTGACCATCTTCGTGAGCCCAGCTGGAAGCGAAGCTCAGGACCAGGGTGTCCGAGTCGCGGCCGGTGATGCTGATTGCGGGCGTTGTCAGCGTGGTGTTGAGCGTTCCGGAGGAGGGCAGATCGGTCCACTCATCGCCATCGGCGACGGCAATGACACCGTCGCTGAGCGTGAACAGACGGCCGCGCGCACTGGTGAAGCCGTTGACATTCTGCGGCTCTACGCAGTTCCAGAACTGGGGCTCGACAAAGCTCCAGCCGGCCCAGTCGGGCACGCCGCCGGTGGAACCGGAGTCGAGCGTGACCTGCACGCCGTTGGGGCCGGTGTGGGTGTATACGCCCACGCCGCAGTAGCCGATTGCGCAGCCGACCACGCCCTCATCGACGGGGGGCTGAAGCGTGACATCCTCGAAATCCTCGCTCCAGAGCGCTGTCTGGACATTGTCAACGCTGCCGGAAAGCCCGAGATTGTCGACGGCCCACCACCAGTCGTTGAGCGCATTGGTGAGACCGAACCGGAAGGCCACCGCGGTGGCATTGGCGGGCGCGTTGAGCCCGGCGGAGCTAAGCGTTACGAGCTCGTTGGGAGCATCGTTGTGGAAGTTGGGGTTGGGGATGGTGTTGGCGGGGGAGTCGAGGAACTCGTTGGACTCCCAGCGCAGAACCTCGACCTCTACCGGGCCACCCGGGGTGGAGTAGACGGCGACGATGGTCGCGGTCTGGTTGTTATCCTGATTCTCGCCATCATCGCAGCACTCGTCGCGCCAACTGGAGCCGAACTCGAACGCGAGCGTGGAGGGCGCAACGCCGACGAGGCTGATTGTCGGAGAGGTCATGAAGGCGTTGTAGTCGCCGCAGTTGTTGATCGGGCTGCCCTCATCGTCCCACTCATCGGGATCGGCAACGGCGACGATGCCCGAGCCGCGGGGAATCGGATCTTGGGCGTTGCCCTGCAGGAACTCGGGGCGACGCTGGGCATCGACGGTGATCCACCATGAACCCTGCACGAACGCCCAGCCCTCGAACTCGAGGATGCCGGCATCGCTGGTGCAGGTCACGCAGTCGAACTGCTGCGGCGGGCAACCGGGAATGCGGCAGTAGTAGGTCGAGACGCCGCAATCGTCGACGGTCCAGCCCGGCGCGGTTTCGGCCCACACGGGGGAAGTGCCGCAGGCCAGCGTGATGCGGGGGTCGCTGGAGAGCTGGTTGCGGACAGCTCCGTTGAAGGTCTCGAGATAGAACACGTTCTGGGCCAGGCCGCTCGGGCATGCGCAGCCAACGGCGGCGACGAAGCCGAGTAAGCCGAGCGAACGGACAGTTCGATGATTCATGATGCTCCCTCTGGGTGTGCGTGGTGAGGACTCCGCCGGACGACAACCCCGCGCGACACTGCGCGGTCCATCGCCAAGCGCGAACCATTCGAAGATACGCGAACTCGCGCCAAGCACCAGTCAAGCTTGCGCGAATATGGGCATCGCCTCAGCGCGTGCTGCCCCAATGTGGGCATCGAGCCCGGGCTGCACGCAAAGACTTAGCGCGCACTTGAACTGATCTGAACACAGCGCTTCGCAGCTCTGCCGTAATCTTGCTGCGTTGTCCCCGCCCTCTGACGCAGCCATCTTCAAGCGGAGTTCCACGCATGCCCGCCCCGATTGATTCTCGCCGCCGCGGATTCACGCTGATTGAGCTGCTGGTCGTCATCGCGATCATCGCGGTGCTGATCTCGATCCTGCTTCCCGCGCTGGGCTCTGCGCGCAAGCTGGCGCGGATGACGCAGTGCGCCAGCCAGATGCGGCAGATCTATACCGTGATGATGGTGTATGTGAATGACTACAACGAGTTCCACCACTCGCAGCGCAACAACTTTGGGGCAAGGTTCCGGAAGATCAATCAATCCGGCCCGATGGATCCGCTCAACCTCCGGTATCTGCGGCAGGATGACCCCGAGGCGTACTGGGGCCAGATCTACGACCCGTACTTCGATGTAAAGATCGATCCGGAGTGGTACATTGCCCGCATGCCGCTGCCGCCGTTTCCGGGTTGGCGAGTGTGGCGCTGCCCGGATGCCAAGCTGATGGACCCATTCCCCAACGGCACGACGTTCGATCCTGATCACCTCAACCAGACTTATGCGTTCAACGGTGTCGACAACGTCGTCGACCCCGGCACCAACCGTACTTCTCAGACCTGGTTCCGCCGTACCGCCGGCACAGGGCAGAGCCGCGTCAACCAGATCTCCAAGATCCAGATGCCCGACAAGCTCATCATCTTCCAGGACGGCTTTGAGCACATGCTGGATGCCAACGGCGACACGCTGAACGATCTTTCGCAGTACGACGCCGAATCAGAGGGCGGAGGCATCGACTTTGTTCAGTGGAAGCGTGAGTATTTCCGCCATGGCACGGCGTGCAACACGACGTGGGGGGATGGACACGTTCAGCAGATCTCGGTCCCGCAGTACAACACATCACTCCCGTGGTACTCGGGCGTGTATGAGTGAGCGGGGATCAAGCTCGACGAGCGGGGTTGATCGCTCCGAAGGCGACATCAACCTGACCCCTGGCAGGGCGCGATGGCAGCGCGAGTCGCTGGATGACCGCACGAGGGAACTGCTTGCCCGCGACGAGGCGGTGTTCATTCGGCAGGCGCTCTCGACACCGTGCCTGAATGCCCTCGCGGCGGCGCACGGCTGTGCTCTGCAAGATGCTCAGGGCAGACAGCTTCTCGACTTTCATGGCAACAGTGTTCATCAGGTGGGCCATGGCCACCCGCGTGTGGTCGCCGCGATCAAGCAGCAGCTTGACGAACTGCCGTTCTGCCCGCGACGATATACCAACCTGCCGGCGATTGAGCTGGCCGAGCGCCTGTGCTCGCTGATACCCGGGGGCGCAAAGGCGCTGTTTGCGCCGAGCGGCACTGGGGCGATCGGGATCGCACTCAAGCTTGCCCGGGCGGCGACGGGTCGATTCAAGACGCTGTCGCTGTGGGATTCCTTTCACGGCGCTTCGCTCGATGCGATCTCGATCGGCGGCGAGGCGATGTTCCGGCGCGATGCGGGGCCGCTTCTGCCGGGGTGCGAGCACGCACCGGCGCCCAATCCGCATGACTGCCTGTGGGGCTGCGCGGGCTCTTGCTCGCTGCGATGCGCGGGCTATATCGAGCATGTGCTGTCGCGCGAGCCGGATATCGGCGCGGTGATCGCCGAGCCCATCCGGTGTACAACGGTCACGATCCCCCCGCCGGGGTACTGGCAGCGGGTTCGCGCTGCGTGCGATCGCCATGGCGCGCTGCTTATCTTCGATGAGATTCCCATCTGTCTTGGCCGCACCGGACGGATGTTCGCGTTCGAGCACGAGGGTGTCAGGCCGGACATTCTGGTGATCGGCAAGGGCCTGGGGGGCGGCATCTTTCCCATGGCGGCAGTGCTGGCCAGCGCGGAGCTTGACATCGCGCCTGACCGCGCACTGGGTCACTACACGCATGAGAAGAGCCCGGTGGGCGCGGCGGCGGCGCTCGCGACGCTGGACGTCATCCGCGATGAGCAGTTGATCGAGCGTTCCGAGCGCCTGGGCCACGCCGCGCTGGAGCGGCTGCGCAGGACTCTGGGCTCGCACGCGATGATCGCCTCGGTTCGCGGCCGCGGCCTGCTCCTGGGGATCGAGCTTCGACGCGAGGCGGGACCGGAGCTTGCCGACCGGCTCATGTACGACTGCCTGGCTCGCGGACTGAGCTTCAAGGTGTCGGATGGGTGTGTGCTGACACTGACCCCCCCACTCACGATCACCGAGGCCGAGCTTGATCGCGCGCTGGGGATTGTTGAATCGGCGATCGCGTGCGCGCTTGACGGGGGTGCCATTGCCGGGTCGCGTGCGTGAATGTCTTGTGAAGCCCGCCGCGAAGGGTCGCACCGACGCATCCGGAGCGGAACGATCCGCCCGGTTTCACCCGAGGGCAACAGTCACATGCGAATCGACTTGTTCATCTTCGACCTTGCGGGCACGACTGTCCGCGACGATGGGTTTGTTCACCGGGCGTTCATGGCAACAGCCGCCGAGATCGGTGTTCGCCCAAGCGACGCCTGGGTCCGCTCGAAGATGGGTGTGCACAAGCAGCAGGTGCTTGCGGAGCTGCTCCGGATGAACGAGCGTGATACGGCCGCCGCGCCGGCGCTGGCGCAGCGCTTTGAGCAGCACATCGGGTCGCAACTGAGTCAGTCGCCACCGGAGCCGCTGCCCGGTGTTGAGGCGTGCATCGCCGCGCTTGACGACTCCGGGGTCAAGGTCGGCTTCAACACGGGTTTCTCCGCCGCGACGACGCTGCCGCTGCTGACCGCACTGGGCTGGGTGGAGCGTCCGTGGGTGTCATCGGATCAGGTCGCCCGCGGTCGACCGGCACCGGACATGATCTTTGAAGCAATGCGCCGCACGGGTGTAACTGACGCTGGCCGTGTAGGTGTCGCCGGTGATACGCCGTCAGACCTGCTCGCGGGAACCGCGGCGGGCTGTGGGCTGGTGATTGGCGTCGGCCACGGTACGCACACGCTCGATGAGCTGTCCATGCATCCGCACACACAACTCCTGCCCACGCTCGACGGGCTCATGGAGCTGATGCATGGACGGGTGTGACGTTGCGATCATCGGTGCGGGGATTGTCGGGATGGCCCATGCGCGGGCCGCGGCGAGGCGCGGCGCGAAGGTGATCGTTCTCGAGCGAAGCCCGAGGGCTGCTGGCGCAAGTGTTCGGAACTTCGGCATGGTGTGGCCGATCGGCCAACAGCCCGGGCCGCGGCTGACACGGGCGCTTCGATCGCGCGAGCTGTGGCTGGAGTGCGCGCAGCAGGCGGGCTTCTGGTCCCAGGAATGCGGCGCCTTGCACATTGCCCAGCAGGCCGATGAGCTGGGGGTGCTTGAGGAGTTCTGCGAGAAGTACGGCGCGGCGGGTTACGGCGCACGGATGCTCAGCGGTGAGGAGGCGTGTGCAGCGTGCCCGGCGCTGCGCCGGAGCGCCGTGCTTGGCGCGATGCGGACCACACAGGAGCTGTGTGTCCACCCACGCGAGGCGATCCGGTCGATCCCGTCGATGCTGTCGCGCCGCTTTGGGGTGGAGTTCGGGTTTGAGACCACGGTTCGGCACGCGGAAACCGGCAGGCTTGGCTGTGCTGACGGTCGCTTGATCTGCGCCGATCGCACCATCGTCTGTTCCGGGCCGGAGACCGACTTGCTGTTTCCCGCTCTGCTGCGAGACGCCGGGGTTGTTCGGTGCAAGCTTCAGATGATGCGAACGGCTGCGCAGCCGGAGGGTTGGCGACTTGGCTCGCACCTCGCGGCGGGCCTGACGCTGCTGCACTACCCGGCGTTTCAGGCGTGTGGCGGTCTGCCAGCGCTGCGTACGCGTATGGAGCAGGAGTATGGCGAGCATCTGCGCGCGGGCGTACATGTGCTGGTCTCGCAGAACTCGTCAGGCGAACTGGTGATCGGCGATTCGCACGAGTATGGCGATCACATCGAGCCGTTTGATCAGACGAGGATCGAAGACCTCATCCGCGGGTACCTGCACGGGTTTGCTGAACTGCCGCGACCCGAGATCGCCGAACGCTGGCACGGGATCTATGCCAAGAACATGAACGGCCGTTCCGAGGTCGTGGTTCGAGCGATGCCGGGCGTGTTTGTCGTGAACGGCCTTGGCGGCATGGGGATGACACTGAGCCTGGGTCTTGCAGAAGAGACAATCGATTCGATCCTGGCGGATCGCGATTGGCTCTCGCCCGAGTCGGCTGCGCGCTAAGGAGGTCGTCATGCGTTCGTGGAACCGCTGGCAGGTGGCGACACTGGGTGCGCTGACCGTGGGGTATGCGGGGTATTACGTGTGCAGGTCGAACCTGTCGGTCGCCGGTCCGCTACTGCGCGAGGAAGGCTTCTCCAAGGCGCAGATCGGCTCCATCGTGTCGGCGGGCGTGCTCACCTACGCGATCGGAAAGATCATCAACGGCATTCTGGGTGACTTCACAGGCGGGCGCGTGATGTTCCTGCTGGGCATGGCGGCATCGGCCGCGTGCACGTTTGCGTTCGGTCTTACGACGGGGCTGCTGGCATGGACGGTCATCTGGTGCGTGAACCGCTTTGTGCAATCGGCGGGCTGGGGAGCGGCGGTAAAGATCAGCGGGGTATGGTTTGATTCGGCGCACTACGGCCGGGCCGTGGGGATTCTCGCGCTCAGCTATCTCTTTGGCGACGTTGTGGCGCGTCTGGCGCTCGGACAGATCCTCGCGCTGGGGGCGACGTGGCAGCAGATGTTCTTTGCCTCGGGCGCGATCCTGCTTGGCATCGCGGGCGTCGTGCTGTTTGTGCTGCGATCGCGGCCGCAGGATGTGGGCTTGCCCGCAACCCAGGGCGCCGTCGCCTCGGTGTTCGGCGCCGAGGGCGATCAGGAGCGGCCAACGAGTCTGGGCTCGCTGCTGACGCCGCTGCTCAAGAGTTTGTCGTTCTGGCTGGTCTGCGTCATGAGCTTCGGGCTGACGCTCATCCGCGAGACGTTCAACTTCTGGACACCGTCCTACCTCGCGGACACCGCGGGGATGAGCGCGGAGACGGCGGCGACGGCGAGCAGCCTGTTCCCGTTCTTCGGGGGAGTCAGTGTGCTGGTGACGGGTTTTCTGTCCGACACGTTGGGCAAGGGCCGTCGCGCAGGCATCATGCTGCTGTTTCTGGCTCCCGGCGCGGCCGCGATGGTGGTGCTGGGATTGCTGGCAGGTGATGCCGCGGCGACGCCGAAGCTTGTGCTGGTTTCGCTGGTAGGGTTTCTGCTGATCGGCCCGTACTCATTTCTATCTGGCGCCATCAGCCTCGACATGGGGAGCAAGCGGGGCGCGGCAACGGCGGCGGGCATCATTGATGCCGTGGGCTATCTTGGTGCGATCCTCGCGGGAAGCTACATTGGCGGGCTCGCGCAGGAGTTCGGATGGAGCGGTGCATTCGGGTTCCTTGGCGGTGTTTCGATCGCTACCGCGGTTGCGGCGGCGCTCTACTGGTTCGTCTATGAGCGGGGCGTCCGCCGCGTTGAAGCTCGCTTGATAGAGGGGCAGGGTGGCCTGAATGGGGCGGAGGCTGCGGTGCGAGCACGACACGCAGCGACATCCCGCACCGAATATGCCGCTGATGATCGGCCGCCGATCGATCGCATCGCTTCCGAATCCGTTGCTGACTCTACCCGTGGATCGCGCCCCTGAGTTCAAGCTGTTAGCGAGCGGGATGTGAATCGTGGATATGGAGGACGGCCCTTGAGTCACGGCCGGGGCGTTGCTGCGCGTTGCCGGAGTTCCGGGGAGACAAATCTATTGCCTCGCCGGACTGCTTAGGCGGAGCGGCGCAGCAGGAATGCGGCGAGCGCGAACCCCGCACCAATCGCGATGAGCAGCGTGTATCCAGGACGCGCGGCGATGTGCTCGGAAACGGTGGTGCGGTCGATCGCACGATCGGCAGCGCTGGACGATCGGGATCGATCGCGGCCATTGTCGTCATCCTGAATCGCGGCGGTGCCAGCCCGGCGGCGTCGTTTCTGGCTGTGCGTCATGGAACCCTCCTGTTCAAGCGATGCGAGATCACACCCAAAGTGTTCGACGCCGGACCCAACGGATAATGAAAGGGATCTGAAAGCCCAGTCATTTCCCGCTTTGGCGCTGCGGGTCGGGGGTCAAGAGGGGTACCGGCCTCGGAACAGAGTTGCTCTCAGGCCGTGCGTTTCGCTCGCGGGTGCCGCGTGGAAGATTCGGCCGAGTGCACGCTCATGAAGCCAGTGTTCCGCAGCCATCTGGAGAATCTCCGCTGCTGGGGGGAAGGATCCCGTGCCCGATTCGTCAGCCGATCTCTGCGCCGCGAACTCGTCGCGCGGGGAGCGCGTCGCGGACAGGGGTTTGTCGCCCCGAAGCAACCGAGCGCGGCGGAAGAACAGGGCGCTCTCCGGAAGGGCGGGAGGGAATCTCTCGCGGCGGGGCCTGGGCAAGGTTGAGGAACTGCTTTGCGGCCGCGGCGGTCGCGATGGCGATGTGGCGGGTCTTGGCGGCCTTGCCCCAGTAGTCGCCATGGCCTGCGCCGTCGGCATCGGCCTGAGAGATTGCGCCGCTGTACCGACCGCCGCTGTCGCGCCATGGGCGGGAACCGAGCGCAACGGGCAGGAGGCCCTCGGGCCCCGGCGCGAGGCTCTGGCCGATGCGGAAGGCGAACTTCAGGACCCAGTCGTTGTCGGAGTACGCGCTATGAACGCGGAGGCGCTGGCCGGGGGGCGCGGCGATGAGGCCGCGGAGGTGCCCGGAGGGATCGAGCGTGAACATCGGCACGGCCGCGGCCATGAGCACGACGCCTTCGAGCACGAGGCCGGGCTCGGGGGTTTCTCGCAGTTCGCGCGCAAGCTCAAGCGTGAGACGGCAGCCCATGGAGTGTGCGATGATGCCGAGGCTGAGGCGCGGGCGGCCACGGGCGGCGAGTCGGAGCACCTGGGCAAGTCGCTTTGCGGATTCGCGTGCGTTGCCGATGCTGGCCATGTAGTAGGCGACGTTGGTCCAGTTGCTGCCGGGCCAGTAGACACCCATGAGCTGGGGCCCCGTGTCGCCGAGAACCTGGGTGAATGCGGCGTACGCCTCCGCCGCGGCGTCGGGTGAGTTGTTGTAGCCGTGGATGAGCAGGATGATGCGGGTGGAACGCGCGAGCGTGCCGGGAGGGTACTCGCTAGGCGTATCGGCGAACTTGCCGCTGGAATCCTGCCGGAAGGAGATGGAGGGGTGGAAGGAGGACATGGTTCAGCCGCGGAGGCGCTGGAGCGCGGAGACAAAGTCCTTGGCGAAGGGGGCGATCATTCCGCCGAAGACGGCGATGCAGATGCGTTTGACGACGTCGGGCTGGATGTCCTGCAGAACGAAGAGCAGAAAGACTGTGCTGCCCACGACAGCGACGAGCTGGTTGAGGCGTGCCCACTCGTACACCATCGACGACTGAAACGCGTCGAGCTTGCGAGCGACGAAGTGATCCAGCCGGGCGCGTGCGCTGTTGGCGGCGATGCTCTCGGCGGAGGGGCCGTCGCCGGTGCGTGAATCGGCGACCTTGGCGGCGGGATCAAGCTCGAAGCCTTCGACATACTCGCGCCAGAGATTCTGGTCGGTGGTGGCGCGCCCCGGGCGGCGCGGGGCGGATTGATCGGCGGGGTCCGCCGCAGAGGCTGCTTCCGGTTCTTTGGAAGGCTCGGGCGACTCAGGAGCCGCAGGGGGCTGGGTGAGGAACTCATAGAACGCGGTGTAGTTGGAAGGGAAGTCCATCGCGACGCTCGTCGCGGCCTGGATCTGACCCATCATCTTGTCGGTGGATTGATCAAACAGGCCGCTGTCGTTCTGGACGTCGCTGGCGGCGAGGGTGAGCAGTTGCCGGTAGATCTGGTCCTCGCGGTCGGGGCGGGCGCGGCGGATCCATCGGCGGATTCGCCAACGGTGGAACCACAGGCGTGCGCGGGTGACGGCTTTGACAAGCTCAAGAAACGCCATCGCAACGGTGGCGACGGTCACGAGGATCAGGCCATACTGGATAAAGGCCTGCACCAGTTCATCGATGGCGGCGTTGGTGATGCCCACGCCTGGAGGGCCTGTGACGATGGGAGCGGGCGGGGGGTCGGGGACGGCGGTCGTTGAAGTGGTCTGCCACATGCACACGATCATACCGAACCATGCGTGCAACGCAAGTTTGGGGCTGCGTGGACGCACAACGCACACACGCGGTGTTCTTATGTCTCGGAATCTCTTCCGCTTTGCCACTCATTGCGGGGTGTTGTCGGATTGCGCGGAACGGTCTGCGAGGGTGTGGGCCTGCGAGTTCACCGCTGTCCGGGAGTCTGTGGCCGGCTGTTCTCACAGTTATCCACATGCGTGATTGTGTGCGCGCAGATGCGCACATCGGCAAAGTACCAATGCACAACGCCCCCGGCATCCTTGCCAGGGGCTTGTGTCTTCTCTCGCAAAGGTCGTACAACTCACACTTGCAGCGTACTGGGGCGCGTCCGTGTTGCGCCCTGCTCTCGCTGTTGCGGGGTCAGGTGGCGAGCATGGCCGAGACGTTCTCGATCTGCTGGGGGAGTTTGGCGGCGATCTGGTCCATTGCCTCGGCGGTCATCTTGAGATCGGCGAGGATCTCGGCCGGGACCTTGGTTTCCATGACATCGAGGCGGAAGGAGCCTTCGAGGTTTCCGGCGAGCCTGTCGGCCGCGGCGATGATGGAGACAAGCGTGCGTGCCTCGTGCGGCAGGTCCTGCGGATGGTGGTGGAAGCCGGTGACCATGGAGAAGGAGCGTGGGAACTTCCACTTCTCGCAGAGGCCCTGGCCGAAGTCCTGGTGATTGGCACCGAAGATCTGCTCTTCGGCCTCGAGCATCGAGCAGGCTGGCACGCCGGTGCCGCCATCGGGCATGACGCGGCCGAGGACTTCGATGAACTTCTGGCGGTCGTACTGAATCTCAACGATCATGCCAATGTCGTGGATGAGGCCGGCGAGGAAGGCCTCATCGGAGAGGCCGAGCTTGATGTGGTCGGCGATCATCTTGCTGGCGGAGGCGACAGCGACCGAGTGCGTCCAGAGGTTCTTGGCGGAGAACTCGGGGGTGAGCGAGCCGCCGCGGAAGAGCTTGGCGAGGCTTGCGGCGATCGCGATGTTCTTCACGGCGTTGAGGCCGAGAAGGACGATGGCGCGGTTGATGGAGCCGATCTGCCCGGGCAGGCCGTAGAAGGCGGAGTTCACGACCTTGAGGATTCGTGAGCAGAGTGCCGGGTCGTTGGCGATGACCTTGTGCAGGTCCTGCGCCGTGGAGTTGGGGCTTTCAACCAGCTCGATGATCTTGAGGGTGATCTCGGGGAGCGTCGCGATGTGGCTGATCTCGCGGATCGCGGCATTCACGGCTTGTTCTTTGGTCAGCGGCTGGGTCGTCATGGCCTCTCCCGGGATCTGCGTGGTCGATGCGTGCGAGCTGTCTCGATGTAATCGGTCCTGCCGGATCGCTACTTTGGTGAACCTCTGACGGGAAAGAGGTCAAAGTGGCGCGCGGGCACCTCACGGTCCGGCCTTTGGGGGGCAGTTGCGGGCTTTGGTGGCCTGCTCAAAGGAGCGGAGTTGTGCCTTGGCCGCGGTGCGCGAGTGAAGCGCCCCGCCAAAGGTCCGAGAACTCCGGCCTTGAGGACTATGCCCCAGCCGATCGCACAACCCCAGAAGGAAGCACTCGCCCGGTGGGGCGCGGCGATGCGCTGCGCTTGGTCTTCGCGGGTGGCTGCGCTGCTGTGGGCCGCGCTGTGGGCGGTGTTGCCGCTTCCGCCCCCCGCTGCCTTTGGGCAGAGCGGCTTTGAGCGCGAGGTGCTGTACACACGGGTGGCGGGTACGGGGACGCTGCGCGCGGCCACAGTGAAGTACGAGCTTTCGCCTGCGCCGACGCTGACGATCGGGGCGGTGGCGAGTATTGGTTCGCCCGCGGGGGCGGATGGGCTGTGCATGTCGCCGCGGGGCGACGTGATGGTGGCGGGAGGCGCGGCCGCGGCGAACATGGTGCACCGGGTGAACAGGGCGGATGGGAGTGTGGTGACGGTTTCGCCGGGTGTGGGTGCGCCAGTGGCCACGCAGCTTGCGCTTGACCCTGCGGGCGACAAGGTGTGGGCGGTGTGCACAGTGGGAGGGTCGGGCCGGATTGCGCGCATCCCGCTCTCGCCGTTTGCGCAGGGAGTTGCGAGCGCGATCAGCGGCGCGGACACGGTGATTGCCCAGGTCTGCTTTGCGCACGGGCGGATGTACTACGTGGCGACGGGCACAGGGCAAGGCTCGGGTTGGCTGGGGACGATCGATCCGATCACGTTCACGACGACGCGCCTGCTGGGCGGGCTGGATCGACCCATCGGCGTGACGTTTGACCCGTACACCGGGCATGTGGTGGCGTTTGGGAGAACGAGCATCACGCAGATCGATGCCCGGCCGGGGATGGCGGCGATGGTGGTATCAGCCGCGGAACTAGGAGATGTTGTGCCATCGATCGAGGTGCGCTCCGGCACGGTCGATGGGCGTGGGCATGCACTGGCGCTGAGCGCAACGGGTCACATCGTGGTCGTTGATTATGTCGCGACTCGCGAGGTCGGGCACGCGGGCAATCCGCGTGTCGCAGCGGTACTGGAGAGCGCGGAGGTGCTGGGGTCGATCGTGCCGCTGACGGGGGCGGGTGCGCTGCGGGAGGGCGGCTGCCTGTGGGACGGCGGCGGCTTTGATGGGCGCGATGGGTTGCCGTCACACAACTCGTGGATGACCGGGGACATGCGGACGGCGGATGACTTCTATTTGTGTCCGGGGGTGCACCGGATCGATTCGATCGAGGCGACGATGTTCTCCGACTCGCTCTTCCTGACGGCGCTTGTCGAGGTGTATGCGGATTGCGATGGCTCGCCGGGCGCGCTGCTGGAGAGCTTTTCGGCGAACGTCTCGGATACGGGGTCGGTGTTTCAGAACCTGCGTGTGTTAAACGTGCACGCGCACACGCCCGGCTTCTGGCTTCGCGGCGGGCGGTCGTATTGGGTGAGCGCGGTGGGGATCGGGAGCCTCGATGGCTCCGATAACTGGTACTGGGGCACGAGCGGCGGAGCGGCGATAGGTGCGCCGCCGGGCACCCCCAACACGATCCGCGGCAGGCCATCAATGTTTCGTGCGCCGGCGCAGGGTGTGGCGGACTGGACACCCTCCGATGCTGCCGGGTGCGGGTGTACGGACTTTGCGTTCCGCATCCGCGGCGAGACGTGCAAGGTGCTGCATGACAACGGGCCCCCGCAGGCGGCGGGTGATCCGGTGGTGACGGGTGCGCCGTCGATCATCTCGACCACCGGTTCGGACGCGCGGGGGGCGGACAACTTCCGGGTCCCGCCGTGCGCGGAGCTCGGTGGGGAGCGGGTGTGCTTCATCGAGGCGACGATCTACACCAACTGCATGCCGGTACGGGGGATCGTGGAGATTCTCGCGAACGACTGCGCGATTCCGTTTGGGCCGACGCTGTTCTCCGGGCCGTTCTCCAAGGTCATCGACCTTGGGTACAACCTGGTGCTGGGCGGTTCTTCGCTCCGCGCGTACACGGTGCAGGTGCATGATCCGGGGTGGTTCCTGCCGCAGGGGCGGAACTACTGGCTGTCGATCGCGGTGCAGGGGAGCGGCGGATTCAGCCAGCGGGCGTACTTTGGCGCGAACGCGGGCGGTTGCGCGGCGGAGGCGTGCGCGATTCGGATCAGCCAGAGCGCTGTTCGCGGCGCGGCGGTGTCGTCCCCGGGGTGGACGCTGATCGAGAACTATCTGCAGGTGCCGCGGGATCTTTCGTTTGTGATCGCGGTCGCGGAACGGCAGGTCGGCGGTGAGGGTGGTTCGGGGGGCAATGCAAATCCGACGTGTCTTGCCGATGCCGAGCTGGATGGCGATGTGGATGTCGCGGATATTTTCGCGTTCCTGAGCCGCTGGTTTCAGGGATGTCCGTGATCCGTGTCGCCGCCAAGGACTCGCATCAGGCATCACCACAATGAGTAGGAACTAGATTCACCTTAACAGGGGTTTTCAATCGCGCACTGGTGGGCGTGATGAGCCTGCGACGCATGCGTAAAATTCCTTTCAAAATCCCCGGTTCGGGGAATGGCGTTGCATCCCCTGTTTCTGTTACGGTGTCATACATCCCACGTCGGTGGGAGTTCTGA
>JBBRUT010000038.1:0-25495 GCA_038247555.1 Phycisphaerales bacterium
ATCGGACAAGAAGCTGATGGATGCGGCGGTGCGGTAAGTGCCGCTTTAGTTCGACTTGGCGGTCTCAACCTTGCTGGGTGCGGCCACCGGGGTGCGGACCGAGGTCTTGCCGAGTCCTGCACGCGCGGCAACGCCAGCGAGTTCCACGCGGGTTGTGACGCCGAGCTTGGCGGCGAGCGAGGTGCGGTGGGCTTCGATGGTCTTGGCGGTGCGGTGGAGGCGTGCGGCGATCTGGGCGTTGGTCATTCCCTCGCCGATGAGCGCGAGCACTTCCAGCTCTCGCTTGGAGAGAAGCGCCAAGGGCCCGAGGTCAACCGTGCGCATCACCTGTGCGTTCGCACACATGGCATCGACGCCCGGCTGCTCCGGCCAGACGGGGCGGAAGACGGCGAGCACCGCGCCGCTGGGAGCGCCGGCCCACGGAGCGATCGGGCGAATGGTCACGCACATGGCGCGGCCGTTCCAGAGGTCGCGGACGAGCCGGGATTTCTCCATTCGGATGACATCGCGGCAGATGGCCAGCCGCTCCGCCGCGGCCTCATCGTTGGTCAGTTCGACGAGCAGTCGGCCGGTGAGGTCGGTGGCCGATGCGCCCTTGCCGTAAAGCGCGGCGTAGCCGGCGTTCGCCCAGACCACCTTGCCGGAGAATGGATCACCGATCACGGCCGGGGCGCCGGCGTCGGCGAGCATGTCCTGCCAGTCGGCCGGCAGGGGGATGGCGGCGCCGCCGGTTGCGGTGTGATTGGAAAGCTCGCGTGGGGGACATGCAGTTGTCATGGAGGCTTACACCCTGCCGGCGTGGCGCGTTCTAGGCGGCAGCACCGGAAAACGCCCGACAGATTCGGGCCATGCGGAATGAGAGGATTCGGCGACGTGAACACAGTCGGACTGGCCCGAAGAGACAATGAGACAACCACGCGCTTTGCGCGGGGCAAGGGCAGGTGGTGTGGGGCCGGAAGAACCCGGCAACGTCCGTGGCGGACTCATCCTTGGAGTCTCCAGGCGGCGTACCGCGTGCGGGGAGGGTTTCAGAACTTCTTCATCTTCTGGGAAAGCGGGCTTGCGGTCAAGTGAACATGTAGTCTAACCATTCGATTCGCACGATGTCGCGAATGGATTCGTCCGAGATTGCTGGTTATCGCTCGTGCACGTCAAATTGTTCACTCCTCGATTGACTAGGGTTTAGGCCATGGCGCAGCTTGCTCCCAAACTCCTTCCTTCCGACTCGGACAGCGGCCGCGGCGAGGTGCACGCGGGTGTCGCGGACGTTCGCGGCGGTGGCTCGGACCTGTGGCAGAGCCTGACCTCGGCGCGGGGTGAGCTGGCGGGGGCGATTGTTGCCGGATCGCTGCTTATTGGCGGCGTCGCGATCGCGCACTTCGGCGGCGAAACCGCGGCGGCGACTGTCGGCGGCGGCATGGTGTGGGTCAGCCTCGCCATCGGCATGTTCCACGGCGTGCGGGCGGCGGCCGATGCGCTGCGGCGCGGCAAGTTTGATATCGATGTGCTCATGGTTATTGGGGCAGGGCTCGCCGCCTGGGTGGGTGCGCCGGCGGAAGGTTCGCTCCTGCTGTTTCTCTTTGTGCTCTCGGGCGCGCTCGAAGACCTGGCGATGCAGCGCACGACCCGCGCGGTTGAGGCGCTGCACAAGCTGCTGCCCACCCGAGCGCTCCGCCTGACCGGGACGGAGTGGGCGGAGGTTGCGCCCGAAGTGCTCGTGGCGGGCGATGTCATCAAGGTGGTGCCGGGAGAATCGATCCCCGCCGACGCGAAGGTTTTGCAGGGCCAGACCAGCGTCGATCAGGCAAGCCTGACCGGCGAGAGCATGCCGCGGACGGTGGGGGTGGGGGATGACGTCTGGGCGGGGACGATTAACGTCGGCGATCCGATCCAGGCGACGGTAACCAGGCCCGCGGCGGAATCGAGTCTTCAGCGCGTGCTGCACCTGGTGATCGAGGCGCAGCAGCAGCGCGAGCCGGTGCAGCGACTGATTGATCGCATCAGCCAGCCCTATGCCCTGTCGGTGATGGGAGTAAGCCTCCTTGTGTTCCTTGTGTGGTGGCTGTGGTTTGGCGATCCGCTTGTTGGAGAGGGGCCTGGAGGGCGCGGCGGAGCGATCTATACCGCGATCACGCTGCTGATCGTTGCGTCTCCGTGCGCGGTGATCATCGCGACGCCGACGGCGACGCTGGCGGCGATTGCGCGGGCGGCGCGGGGCGGGGTGCTGTTCAAGGGCGGGCAGTCGATCGAGCGGCTATCGCGACTTGGCGCGGTGGCCTTTGACAAGACGGGGACGCTCACGATCGGCAAGCCGCGCGTGAAGGCCCTGCACCCGGTGGGCTGGTCGCACGAGTCGCGGCTGCTCGCCGCGGCGGCGGGGCTGGAGCAGGATTCGACACACCCCATCGCCAAGGCGGTGATCGAGGAAGCGGCGCGGCGCGGGATAGACCCGGCCATTGTCAGTGAACCCACGTTTACGCCTGGGCGGGGAGTAAGCGCGATCATTGACGGCAAGCCTGCCCGCTTGGGGTCGATGGCGCACGCGGGCCCGCTGGTGCCCGAGTGTCTGCGGAACCGCGTGCAGGAAGTGCTCGACACGGTTCAGCAGGCTGGCAACATCGCCGTGGTCATCGCGCACGATCAGGAAGCGGGAGTGATCATCCTCTCGGACAGCGCGCGGCCCGGCGCTGCGGGGCTGGTGATGCAGATGCACGAACAGGGTGTGAAGCCGGTGTGCATGCTCACCGGAGACAACGCCGCCACGGCCAAGTCGGTCGCCGACGCCCTGGGGATCGACCGCTGGAAGGCGGAGATGCTGCCCCAAGACAAGGTTGATGCGGTCGCGGCGCTCAAGGCGGAGGTGCAGGGCGACCAGACACGATCGCGCACCCGTCGCGCGGTCGGGGTGATCGGGGATGGTGTAAACGATGCGCCGGCACTTTCCGCGGCGGATGTCGCGATCGGGATCGGATCGATCGGATCGGATGCGGCGCTTGAATCCGCCGACATCGTGCTGCTCTCTGACGATCTGTCGGTGGTGCCGTGGGCGCTAGGCCTGGCGCGAAGGGCCCGCGCCACCATCAAGTTCAACCTGATCTTCGCGGTATCGGCGATCGTGGTGATGGCGATTACGGTGCTGGTGGGCTCGCGGATCGGCTGGAGCGCGCCGCTGTGGATGGGTGTTCTGGGGCACGAGGGGGGTACGCTGCTCGTGGTGGCCAACTCGCTGCTGATTCTGGCCGCGGCGGGACCGCGATCCCCGGTTGGGTCAGTCCGGAGCGATGAGTTGCCCCCGAGTCTGGAAGTTGATAAAATGACGAAGTTATCCGTTAACTAGCCTGCTGAGTCGTTTCGAGCGGGCGGGAGCGGAAAGTTCGTACGCTGGTGTGTCTCCCCATCGCTGAGGGGGCAGGCGAGATGACGGGGCCACGGCGTCCTCATCAGGAAGCTCTCCACATGTTCTCACAGACCACGGAATATGCACTTCGGGCCATGTCCTGGCTGGCGCTCAGCCCTGAGCAGCTGGTGCCGACCGGGCAGCTTGCCGAGCGGACGAAGGTGCCGCCTCACTATCTGGCGAAGGTTCTCCAGCAGTTGGCCGCCGCGAATCTGATCGTGGGACGCCGGGGTGTGCACGGGGGGTACAAGCTGACGCGCCCGGCTGCGACGATCTCTCTGCTGGATGTGGTGCGATCGGTCGCCACGGTTGAGCGCATCACCACGTGCCCGCTGGGGCTTGAGAATCACGGGTCCAACCTGTGCCCGCTGCACCGGCGGATTGATGACGCGGCCAAGGTGCTGATTGACACCTACGGCAGCGTGACGCTGCAGGACCTTGTGAATCAGCCCGACCGCAAGCCCCTGTGCGACCAGGAAACCACGGCCCGGCTCACCGTCTCGGCGGGGCGCCGGTGAATCAGGGCTTGGGTGCTGATGCCCGCTGATCCTGCACCTTTTCGAGCATTTGACGCTGGGCGGCGAGATCAAGCCTGTCGAAGAAGAACGCGCTGGTGAGTTCGACCCTGCGCTTCAGGCCGTCTGCATTGGCCGGATCCAGCGGCTTGAGCTTGCCCTTGAGCTCGGTGAACGCGATTGCCGAGCTGCCGGTGAACTTCAAGGAGTCGCCGAGCTGCTCCATCCGGCGCGCGGCGTCGAGCAGCATCGCGTCGAGCGATGCGAAGACCTCTCGCGTGCCATCGCGGAAGGCGTCGCCCGCGGCGAAGCGTGCAATCTTGAGGATGTCCGCGCCGGATTCCGCCTGACGTTCGGTGGTGAGCGCGTTGTTGTATGCCCTGGCCATCTGCTCCACGCGCGACTTGACCACCGGGGTGATCGCGCCCTCACGGACGAGCCGATCGAGTGACTTCTCGGGTGCAATGGCGAGGATCGTGTCCTTCACCTTGATGAGCTCGCCGAGGTCGCGGATCTGATCGATGGTCTCTCCGGTCTTGCGGGCGGCGAGCACGCCTTCGAGCTTGTCGATGACGTGTTGGTCGATGTCCTTGCGGCGGGCGGCGCGGGCGGTCTCGATCCGGGCGCGCTCATCGGCGGTCAGTTCGAGCTTGGCGAGTGCGGCTTCATCCAGCCCGTTGTCGTAGCGCTTGAGCTTGCCGGCGGCATCCCGCTCGATCAAAGAGGGCAGGGGCTTGTCGTCCGCCGGTCTGGGTTCCGGGCGCGCAGGGGGCGCGGGAGGGGCCGGAGGAGGCGGGGGAGGGGTGTAGGGAGGTGTGGCCGGCGTGGCGGGCGGAACAGGCGGGAGGATCTGAGCAGCGGCGGAGCCGGCGAGGGAGATCGCGGCGAGGAGTGCGGGGAAGAGCTTTGTGGGAAACATCGGCGGTCCTTGTGGCTGTGCGCGGGTGGGGGAACTCTATTCAGACCAGCGGGACAGGGTGCCGGGGAGTCGGGTGGCTGAAGCCGCTTTTAAGAGAAGCCCGTTGAAACGGGCTCAGAGATAGCCAGCGAGTAATGGCGCGCGGGATGCGTTTATCCAGCCCTGAAGGGCTGGCCTGAAAGCGAGCAAGGCCGCTGAAGCGGCCTGAAGAAGCGTGCTGAGCGCGGTGTGGTATGGATCGCTGCTCCGCCCTCCGCGCGATGAGTGCGTGCGTTAGGGCGAGGCGGAGTTGGGAAGGGCGCGGCGGTAGACCAAGCGGACATCGGCGCCGAGGGGGCGGGCGCGGAGGAGCTGGTAGCGGCGGGCGTCGGCGAGTGCGGGGGCGGAGCGGCCCGCCGCGGCGGGCGCGGCGAGATCGTCGCCGAGTGCGAGCGGGCCGATGTAGATACGGAGTTCATCGGCGAGATCCTGCTCAAGCAGGCGGCCGAGGAGGCGCGGTCCGGGTTCAACCAGCACGTTGGTGGCGTCGTGCACTTTCGCGAGGTGCGAGAGGACTGCGCGGAGGTCGACTTCATCGGGGCCTGCGCCGGTTGCATCGGCGGGGAGGAGTTCGACGCCGCGGGAGGCGAGGCTTTGTGCGAGGTCGGGTTTGGCCTCCAGTGCGCGGCGAGTGGTGGCGATGGTGAGCGGCGAGAGCGAAAGAGTTTCGAGGAGCCTGCTTGCAGGGGGGAGCTCGAGGCGAGGGTCGATGATGACGCGGCGGGCGACGCGGCGGATGCGTGAGACGCTGCGGGCGGTGAGCCGCGGATCGTCGGCGAGGACTGTGCCGATGGCGGTGAGGATGCAGTCCACGCGTGCGCGGAGGCGATGGACTTCCGCGCGTGAAGCTTCGCTGGAGATCCACTGGCTTGCGCCGGTGCGGGTCGCGATGCGGCCGTCGATGGTCTGGGCCCACTTGGCGATCACCCACGGGAGATTGTGAGCGATGCGCTTGCAGAAGGGATCGCTGAGGCGTGTGGCGAGGGTGCTTGCGCTGGTGAAATCGCAGGGAATTCCGGCGGCGATAAGTTTGGCCGCGCCGCCCGAGGAGACGGGGTTGGGGTCGGGCCGCGCGCAGATGACTCGCGCGACCTTGGCGCGGATGAGGGCATCGCAGCAGGGGGGCTGCTTGCCGAAGTGGGAACAGGGCTCGAGGGTGACGTAGGCGGTTGCGCCTGCGGGGTTGTGGCCGCGGCGGGCGCAGTCGGCGAGGGCCTGGGCTTCTGCGTGCAGACCGCCGAACCGCTGGTGGTGACCGATGCCGAGAATGACGCCGCTGCGCTCCAGCACGCACCCGACCATGGGGTTGGGCTCGACATCGCCGGCTGCGCGCATCGCGCATTTGGCGGCGAGATTCAGCATGTTCCGGGGGCTGGGGGCGGTCACGCGGAAGGGTAGGGAATTAAAGGGAGCAAGGGAGCAAGGCGGGCTTGTGGACGCGAATGGAGGGCGTACGGGAAAGGGGCTGTAAGGAGGGGGTGTAGCCGATAGCTTCATGGCAGAGCGCAACAATGCGGGATCAAGGAGGCACGATGGACACACTTGTGAAGCACTTCCGCGGGTTGTTTGAGTATGAGATCGGGTGCACGCCGCTGGTACACGAGAGTCTGCGGCAGGCGCGAGACGCGATCAAGCAGAGCGGGCTGGCCGCGCTGGCCGCGCCGTATGAGCGTGCGGTGCAGGTGTGGGCGCACACTCAGGCGGCGCGGCGGATCTGGCTGCTGCGGCTGGGTGAGACGGTTGAGGGTCCGGCCGATGGGCTGTTCCCGATCTGGCCGCTGGAGAAGGCACATCGCGAGGCCAACGAGATGGACCGGGCGTGGCTGGAGTACATAGCACGGCTGGATGAAAGGGAGGTCGGGCGGGTGACGCGGTACACCTCGACTGAGGGGAAGGGGTATGACACGGATGTGCGGGACATCCTGACGCACGTGGTGAATCACTCGAGCTATCACCGGGGGCAGATCGCTTCGCTGATCGCGGCGACGGGGACGAAACCGGCGATCACGGACTTTGTGTTCTTCAGAAGGCGAGCGGTTTAAGAATTCGCGCAGGCATACTCCGGCGGGCTCGTATCCGATAGACGAGGGATTTCTTCCTCGCCTGCGGTTTGCCGTCGTCTCTGAAGGGATGCCCGTCATGATCCATGTTCGGTCAATGTTGGCGGTATTGGTCTTCGCGTTGTTCGGGTTCCCGGGAACTGCGAGCGGCCAGGTCATCGGCGCGTGCTGCATGCCGGATGGCACCTGCACGGTGCTGCCGAGGGCGCAGTGCCGCGCTCAGGTCGGAATCTTCAAGGGTGCGGGATCTGTTTGCGATGGGATTGCATGCAAGACACGCGCGGTTGGGGCGTGCTGCCTGCCGGGGGCGCGGTGTGTGGTGATTGCGCGGGCGGCGTGTAACCGGCGCGGCGGCGTGTTTGTTGGTCCGGGCGCTGGCTGTGATGCCGATATGGCGTGCCGCGAACAGATGCGGGTGCGCGAGGTGGGGGCGTGCTGTCTGCCGTTTGGCAACTGCATCCTGCGAAGCGAGTCTGATTGCTTTGCGTTGGGGGGGACATTCTCGAATGTCGCTCGGCCGTGCAGGCCGCGGCTTTGCGATCCGGAGCAACTCAACGGGGCGTGCTGCCTTGCCCCGACCGGGTGCATGGTGATGAACGAGCAGGGGTGCACGGTGAGCGGGGGGACGTTCCTGGGCTCGGGAACAGCATGCGGCAATCAGGCGTGCGCGGGGGTGGTGCGGGGCGGCTCGGCGCGGCCCTGCTGCTTGGATGATGGAACGTGCATTGTCGTGTCGCTGTCCGAGTGTGCGATTGCCGGGGGCACATCGCAGACGGAGGGCAGCTCGTGCGAGCCTCCGGCGTGTCAGGCCGGCATGGGTGCGTGCTGCCTTTCAAGCGGCGGCTGCGTCATCATGAGCGGCACTGAATGCGTGGCTGATGGCGGCGTGTTCCGCGGCGCGTTCTCGTGCGGGGCGGCGGGGTGCGACATGTTGACTGGCGCGTGCTGTGGCGCGGCGGGGATCTGCATCATCACCACGCTCGCCGACTGCGTGAGCCTGAACGCGGACTTCCAGGGGCCGGGCACACCATGCGAGGCTATGACGTGTCCGTTTGACGGGCGGACAGGACCGATCGCGGCGTGCTGTCTGCCCGATGGCTCGTGCGAGCAACTCACGGTGCTGGATTGCCTGCTCCGAGCGGGCACACACTTTGGTGAGGGCTCCAGCTGTTTGACCCACACCTGCCTCCCGGATACTGGGACTGGCGCGTGCTGCCTGACGACGGGCGGCTGCGATGTGCGGACGCGGGTGCGGTGCTTCCAAGATGGCGGATTGTTTATGGGTGTAGATAGTCTGTGCGTGGACTTCTCCTGCTCGCCGGGCATCGGCGCGTGCTGTGTCGGAGACACAAATATCTGCATGACGCTGTCGCAGGAAGATTGCGCGGCGACGGGGGGCTGGTGGATGCCGGGCGGGTCGTGCTGGCAGGGCGGGTGCATGGGCGAGGTGATTCCCTGCGACTGGAACCACGACGGCGTCGTCACCGTGGCGGACCTGACGGCGTTCCTGGCATCCTGGTTCGCAGGCGTCGGCGACTTCGATCACGACGGCGTGACCACGAATGAGGATGTCGCGCAGTTTGTTGAGTGCATGCTGCTGCATGGACCGGGATGAGCGGCCGCGAACCAGCGAAGGGGTGACATTACTGGCGGCCTGCCGCGCTTCGGCCCTTGACGGGGTTGACGACGAGGTTGTCGCGCCCGGGGATGATGATGTCGGCGATCTCGACGGCCTCGCCGAAGGATTCCAGGGCCTGGGTCACATTCACTGCGCTATCGATGACCATGCCGCGTTCCAGGTGCTCGACGGTGGGGATCGCGTCGCCGGCTAAGAGGATGGTTGCGCCGCCGCCGCCTGCGCCGGGCATGGCGACAAGCACGCCGGTGAGGCCTGGGGTCACACCGTGCAGCGGAAAGATTGAGACGTGCGGCGCAAGCTCATCGGGGGCGGGGTCGCAGCGGCGCAGGATGCCGACATCGAGCTCGAGCGCGGCTTTGAGTTCGGCATCTTCGGCCGCGGCCGCTTCCTGGAGCTTTTCGACGAGCGGGACGCCGATCTGCTCGCGTTCTTCCTGGCTGATCCACCACTTGGCTTTGTCGAAGGCGAGGATGCCGCGGAAAACGTCGGGGCGGAAGCTGGTGAGAAAGACGTGGGTGACGTCGCCCGGCTTGATGCCGGCGCGCTCGAAGAGTCGTCCTGAGAGGACGCGGTCGGGGAGGCCGGGATCGATGAGGATGGTGCGGTCGCCGGAGCGGATGAGGGTGGTGGTGGCGTGGGCGGCGCGGACGGGGACTTTTTCATCCCAGAGCGGGTTGGCGGCAAGGGTGCCGATGCTGATGACACGAACTTCGGGGGCGCGGCGGGTCATGTGATCCACAGCATAGCCGTGACGTTCCGCAGCCTATCCCGCTTTCCGCATGGCGCCTGGTGCAGCGCCTAAACCTGGCGACGCGTTGATGTTCGGACCGGCCGGTTGACCGGCAGCCTGTGGGGGCACCACGATCCCTCCGGCGAACTGGAACCGGAGATCAAACTCGCCGGGCACCTTGGACTCGAACACATCGCCCGAGACGCTTTGATCCTCGGCGACGGCGATGGCCACATCGCGGCGTTTGCGCAGGTCAATCTGCGGTCCCAGCTCCGGGGGGTCTTCGTGCGGACCGCGCACCCGCCGGTAGTCCTGAGGATCGAGGATGATGTGCACCGTCGGGCGGCAGGGCTGCAGCGGGTCCCAGCCGGTGACGATGCACGTCTCGCCGTCGCTCAGCTCGACCAGCGAACCGGGCGCAAAGGCGGGAACGACGGCCAGCAAGGCCTTGAAGATCACGGGGTCAAGCTTGCCGGCGCGCACCATCGCCAGCGTGTGGTTGAGCGCGCGGACGGTCGGCGCTTTGGGCGGGCAGTGCGAGACCGAGCCGTGGCGCACCGAGCAGGGGGGGTTGCGCACGCGGTCGAACACATCGGCCATCGCGATGATCCGGGCGAAGACGTGGATCTCGCTTCCTTTGAGCGCTCGCGGCGGCCCCATGGCCCGTGGGCGCTTGGGGAAGCCTGAGCCGTCCATGCGCTGGTGGTGGTGCAGGACGGCCGATGCGGCCGTGGGCGGCACCTTGCCGCGAACCGTGTCGAATCCGAGTGCGCAGTGGCGCTGCCAGTTGATGTCGTTCTCATCCTGGGAACGCTCGAAATGTTCGACGACATCTTCTGAGAGTCGCAGCATTCCGACATCGTGGAGCATGGCGCCGACTCCGAGGCTTTCGACGTTCTGTGCGCGGCGCGGGCCGGCCCAGGGTCGCTCGGAGATGAGGTAGCCATCGAGCTTCAGGGCCATGAGCAGGCTGAGGTAACAGACGTTGGTCGAGTGCGCGACGATGGGCGATGCGACGTCTAGGACATCGCCCAGGAAGACCGCCGCGTTGGGCTCATCGAGGATCGCCTGTGCAAAGGATCGCACGGCGTCGACATAGTGCCCGAACTCCAGCTCGGCGTGCGCCTCGCCCACGACGGTGTCGAAGCACTCCGACAATCGGCCGGCCATCTGTCCGTGCTCGGCGATGATCTTCGGGCTCGCGTACTGGAGCAGGAAGTTGGTGGGTGGGTAGTGGATCCAGATGCGCCGGACGCGCATCTCGCGCATGCGGTTGATGCCGGGCTGGTCGAGCGCCGCGCCGGGTTTGAGGAGCGTGTGCTCGGGCTTGGCGGGGTGCAGCACGGGCAGCGCGAGGCGCATTCCGGGCACGGCCTGATCAATGGGCAATCTCAGCATCGGGCACCTCCCGTCGCCGCGCGCTCGAGGGTGAGCGCCGCCTCTTGATCTTCACTTCCCCGGTGAAGCCCACTCAGCAGGAGGGGAGTCGCAGGACTGGTAACGCGCCAGCCGCTTGAAGGTGTATCGGCTATGCGGCGCAGAATCATGCGCAGCATCTGGGTTATCAGGCGTGAAACGGGGCGAGAACTCCGGCAGGCGAGGCGCGCGGTGGCGCGGGGCTGGGGACGTTTGGGCGGCGGGGAAAGCGACAAAGCGAACGATGTGCTGGAACGACTACCCGGGCTGGAGCGAAGGCGACCGCATTCAGGGGAGCAGGCGGATGCGCTCGGCCAGCCGCGGCACAAGTGCTACAACCATTCTGCGCGGCGTAGTCTGCACAGGCCGCGTATCCGCATCAGGATCCTGTCGACCCGGGGCGCGGCGTGGAGTGACCCAGACATGTGGGCTGAGGAGTGCTTCGCCAAGCGTGGGCAGCCGCGCTGCGGCGGGTCCGACCGCGCCGCCTGGACCGGTATCGGGCGGTGCGCTGGAAGATTGTGTCTCGTAGGCGACGCTCGGGCCGGCGGCGGAACTCTGTGCGCCCGATGGCTGGCGAACCACCTGGCCTACACCCGGCGCTCCGCCGGCTTCGCCATCGGTGATGGCGCGAAGCTCGCTGCGATCAGGCTGGGCTTCGGCGGCACGCGCGAGATCCAACCCTGGTGGCAGGCCCACCAGCACGAACGCGGTGTCTGATGAGCGGACCGCCATGCGGGTGAGCAGCCGCGTGAACAGCAAACCTTCCTCTGTCGCGGCGATGCTTGTCGGCGGAAGGAAGGGGTTGTTCGACTCGGCGCGGCCCTCTTCATCGTGCTGGGGAAGAAGCTCGATCGTCATCATTCCGCCCTTCGCAGCGCGATCCGCGCCCGGCGCGGTGGGGGGAGCGGGGGAGATCCAGGACCGCGCGAGCAGACGGAGGCGGCCGGGCCCAAGCCGGAGACGTTCTGATTCGAGCGCGATCGTTTGGCCGCGGAGTTGATCCGGTCCGGACACGGCCTCTGTCCAGACGATGGCCTGCCCGAGCCATTGGTTCACGTTTCGCGGCGGAGCGCCGAGCGCCAGGCGGAGTGCTTCAAGCTCGACAACAGGCACGGCGAAGATCCGGATGCCGTGTGATGTGAGGAACGCAAGCGACTCAGGAGAAAGCCCGCCGGGCGCTGCGGCTTGGGTTGCATAGGGCGACAGCGCGCGCGCGAAGACCGCTTCGGATGCATCGGTGGACCATGCCACCACCTCGAGGCCCGGGTCGCCGGTGCGCGGCCAACCGCGAGCAGAGGTTACTGGGGCGGAAGCGGCGGTGGTCATGGGTCGCTGGCCGCACCCGGGCAAGGCCGCGCAAACCAGCAGGAAGAGCATGACAAACCCGCGGAGAAGCATGCTGAAGGCTACGGGCCCTGCCGCGGCCGGTTGCGAAGAAGTTGTCGCCACTACGCTTGCAAGTGCCCGAGCTTCCCGAAGTCGAAACTGTGTGCCGGACGCTGAGGCCCCGCATCGTGGGGCGACGTGTGCGGGCTGCGCGGTTGTTCCGGCGGGATGTGCTGATCGCGCCGGGGGACCCCATCGGAGGCTTTTCTCGGCAGCGCGGAGGCGGTGCTGCAAAGCCCGCGCTCATTGATCCTGAGGATCTGCTTCAGGGGTGCATCGTGACGGAGGTTCTCCGCCGCGGCAAGCAGATGGCGGTCATCGGCCGCGGCGATGAAGGTCGGGATCACGTGCTGATCGTTCAGCTGGGGATGAGCGGCCAGTTGTTTATCGAGCCGGGACCGGCCCTCGGCTGCTCATCACAAACGCATGTGCATGCGGTGTGGGAAGTTCATGCCGCGCCATCCGCTTCGGCGCGATCGCGAGCGGATGCGGTGATGACGCTTTACTTTCGGGACCCAAGACGGTTTGGTGGTCTGCGTGTTCTGCGTTCCCGGGAAGAGCTGGCTGCTCACTGGCAACTGCTCGGGCCTGATGCGCTCGATCTTCGGGCGGAAGATCTGTTGCGCGTATGCCGCGGCTCTGCCCGGGCGATCAAGGCGGTGCTGATGGATCAGGCTGCGGTCGCCGGGGTCGGGAACATTTACGCGGATGAGGGACTGTTTCGCGCACAGATTCGTCCGTCGCGGCGTGGGGCGAGGGTGAAGGCGACGGAAGCGGTGGCGTTGGCGGAGGCAATCCGTCAGGTTCTGCGAGAGTCGATCGATGATGGCGGATCGACGCTGCGCGACTATCGGGACGCGAATGGCCGCCAAGGCGGCTACCAGGGTCGCCACGCCGTCTATGGCCGCAGCGGCCTTCTGTGCGTCCGATGCGGTCGCACGCTCAGGGCGGCCCTTCTCGCCCAGCGGACGACTGTCTGGTGCCCCGGTTGCCAACGGTGAGAATGGTGTTGGTGCGGAGGCTTTTCCACATCGGAGACCGCCCGTGCAGAACGGCCAGTTCGAGAGTGGGCGGCGTGCTCGGGCCGGGCGATCCTCTTCTTCTTCATATCAAAGAAGAACTCTGGTAGCAGTAGTACAGAGGGGACGAAAGATGTGGACGAAGCGCTCGGATGCGCCATAAAGTATTGTTAGATATAGATTTAGGACACGATAAAAATCTGTACAACCTGACGGTTGACTGGCGCATGCGCTCGGTGAAAGTCTGGAGTTGGGTGTAACTGACAGGACGTTGCACATGAATGAGGATTCATGCCCGCGCGCCGCCGCGCGCTCGCGCTCATCTGTCCACCGTTTGTTCACAAGAGAACTGTCGCTTGCGCCGGACGGTCATGACGGGATGATTTTGATCTGGCCCTCGATGGCGACGACTGAGCGTGCGAAGTCGGCATCGGTCTCCAGTCGCGTCTCGACGGTCTTCACGGCGTGCATGACGGTGGTGTGATCCCTACCCCCGAAGAAGCCCCCGATCTCTTCCAGCGAGTAACGGGTATGGCGGCGGGCGAGGAACATGCAGACCTGGCGCGGCAGAGCGATCGATCGCTGGCGGCGCTTGGACTGGAGGTCGGAGACCTTGACCCCGAAGAAGTCGGTCACGGCGTCGATGATGGTCTGGATCTGAACGGTACGCTCGGTTCGCTCGACGCCATTACCCAAAGCGGCGAGGGCCAAGCCCATATCCACGCCGCGTTTCTCGACGTGCGACAGGATCTGCAGCTTGACGACGGCACCCTCGAGCTCGCGGATGTTGGAGTCGATCTTCGCGGCGATGTGGCAGGCGACATCATCTGGCAGCTCGAAGCCGCGCAGGCGGGCCTTCTGCTTCAGGATGGCGACGCGGGTCTCGTAGCAGGGGGGTGCGACGCTGGCGACCAGGCCCCACTTGAACCGGGAGACGAGGCGATCCTCCAGGTCGGGGATGTCCTCCGGCGGTGCATCGCTGGAAAGAATGATCTGTTTGTGGGACTGGTAGAGGCTGTTGAAGGTGTGGAAGAACTCTTCCTGGGTTCGGTCGCGCTTGGCGAGGAAGTGGACATCGTCGATGGCGAGGACATCGACGTCGCGGAAGATGTGGCGGAAAGCGGTCATCTCGCCCGCCTGGACCGATTCCATGAACTGGGTCATGAAGCCTTCGCAGGAGGTGTAGAAGATCCTTGTTCCGGGGTCGACCTGCTTGACGCGGAGACAGATCGCCTGAAGCAGGTGCGTCTTTCCGAGTCCAACATCTCCGTGCACGAAGTAAGGGTTGTACGCGCGGCCGGGGTTGGAGGCGACGGCGAGGGCCGCGGCGTGCGCGAGGCGCGAGCCGGGACCGACGACGAAGTTCTCAAAGACGTAGTCGGGATTGAGAACGAGCGAGTAGGGATATGGGCTAGATGTGGTGGTGCGAGACTGATGACCCAAGCCGTCGTGGGATGACGAGGGCATGAGCGGAGCGGGCGGCGCGAGCGGAGCGGCGGCGGCACCATCGAGGGATTCGCGCACGGCGTTTGTGCGTACGGAGACGGGGCTTTCGCTCGCCGGCCGCGGGGCGGGCTCGACGGTGTCATTGGGGCCGAGGAACTGCACGCTGATGAGTCGCTGGGAGATGGTGCGTGCGGCGTCGTTGAAAGGGTCGAGGCAGGAGCGCTGGAGGTAGTCACTGTGGATGAGGGAGTGTGCGCGGAGGCGGAGGACGCCGCCGGCGATGCCGACGGGCTCGATTTCCTCGAACCACTGGCGGCAGACCGCGGGATGGGAGGACTTCAGGTGCGCGAGCATGCCGCCCCACAACTGGCGGTCGGGAAGGCTGACGCGGGTGGGCGTGGAAATGCCTGGCACGTGGGCACCACAAGAAGATTCGAACATCGCTGACCCGAGGCGCGCCACGGGGCGATTGCTGCGGGAGACAAAGGATGCAACGCTAATCGATCCGCGGCGATTGTCAAGCGGCGACTGAGCGGCGGCGAGTTTCGGAACCAATTTGACTTTGGCGTGTGTTCGTGGCAGAGGCGCTGGCGATGAGCGCATGGGAAGCGCGGCGCGAGAGTCGTGCGGCGATCTGGTGACACATGACTGTTGGGATGAAGGTCGATGCGCCGGGGGTAGATGGTGACATCGAGCCCCGAAGCGAAGCGGGTCACACGAAGGTGTGCCCCGTGGCTGCGCAGAGATTGTTGACGTGGCGCGGAACGATCTCAGGTGGGGAGATTGACCGGCATAACGACGTACATGAAGTCGCCGCTCTCGGAGCGGATGAGGCCCGGCTTGTTGGGGGCCTTGAGCTCGACGATCACCTGTGCATCGGTGACGACCTTGAGGACATCGACGAGGAAGGTGGGGTTGAAGCTGATCTCGATGTCGGTGCCTTCGTAGCCGGCGAGATCGACGGCGATCTCGGATTCGCCCATTTCGGGCGCGCGGCTGGAGAGCTTGAGACGCTTGTCGCCGCCGGTGAAGCTCATGCGCACGCCGCGGGATTCTTCGTTGGTGAGCACGGTGGCCTTGCGGACCGCGCTGGTGAGCTCTTCGCGGCTTGCGGTGATCTTCTTATCGTTCTCGCGGGGGATGACATCTTCATATGGGGGAAAGGTTCCCTCGACGAGCGTGCTGCTGAGGATGGCACGAGGATTTCCACCTCCCCCACCGCCCCCCCCTGTGCCCTTGCCCTTCTTGCCTTCTTCAGATTCGGATCCGCCGAAGGCGAAGAAGACGCGGGACTCGCCGATGGCCATACGGACCGACTCTTCGCTGTCGCGGACGAGCTTCTGTGCGGTCATGAGGGCCTTGGTGGGGATGATGCAGGTGACGGCATCGCCCTTGCCGCCGGTTCCACCTGCGCCGCCCATGGAGCCGGGGATGGTTGCGCGGCAGAGGGCGAGGCGGCGTCCGTCGGTGGCAACCATCTCGAGCTTCTTGCCGTCGCGCTTGAGCAGGACGCCGTTGATGGCGTAGCGGCTGGTTTCGCGCGCGGTGGCGAAGACGGTGCGCGCGATGATGTCGGCGAGCTGGCCGGCGGGCTGGGCGAAGACGGTCTTAGCGGCATCGGGGCCGGAGCCGGAGATGGCTGCGCCGAAATCCGGGAGCGGCGGGAAGTCCGCCGCGGGGAAGCAGAAGACGCGGAAGTGCGCGTTGGCGCCGCGGATGTGGCACTGGTCGCCCTCGATCTCGATGGTGAGTGTGGGCTCACCATCTTCGGCCTGGACGATCTGCCGGAGCTTGTCGGCGGGGATGGCGCCGCTGCCGGCCTGCTGGACGTCGACGTTGGTGACGCTGAGCTGCAGACTGGTTTCGTTGTCGGTGCCGGCGAGGGTGAGTTCGCCTCCGCCCTTCTCGCCCTTGGTGGCGGTGAGTTTGACGCATGACAGCGCGGGCATCGGCGTCCGGGTTGGGACAACGGATGCGACCATGTTCAGGGCGTCAAGCAGTGCAGCGCGATCGCAGATGACCTTCATATGGGCCGTACCTCCGGTTGAGGCACAGTGTAGTGCGATCCCGGCGGATGCGCCCCGGAATTGCCCATCCCGGAAATAAAGCGGGGCCGGCTCCCGCGACGAATCGCAAGGCCGGCCCCTGTGGCGTGGCTAGTCAGACAGTCCTTGGGTTTTCAGGCCGACGGGTTTTCCGGGGACCAGTTGCGCCCGGGCGAGGGCTCCGAGCCAGGCCGCCCGCAGGCACCGCCCCCACACATTGCCCCGCTGCGATCGTCGAGCAGTTTCTGGAGGAGTTCCTCCAGGCGGCGCATCCGCTCCTCCAAGCCTTTGGCATCCGACGACTTGGCGTTCAGGCGGTCCATCAGTTCGTGCGCCCGGACAGACTGTTCCTCGGCCTGTGCCCTGGCCCCCTCGATCAGGCGCTGCAGGTCGGCCCGTTCCGCGCCGATATCCGGCGAAACGAACAGCGTGCCCGCGGGGTTGTTGGCATCGGGCGCAACGCCAACCATGTCGGTCAGGCGCTGGCCGTAGAGACGGAACGCATCGGTGTACCTGAGGGCCTCATCACCGCCGACCGCGGCGATGGACTTCACCTTGGTCTCGTCGAACCGGGATCTGTCGTACTTCTCAAGTTTGATGGTCGCCTCGCGCTCCTTGCCGCGATGAATCACGGTGAACGTCACATGCGCTCCGGGCTCCTTCTCGCGCAGTGCCTTGCGGAGCGTTCCGGTGTCAGCGGGCTTCTGTCCGTTGATGGCGATGATGATGTCGTAAGGCTCGAGCCCCGCGGCATCACCAGGAAGACCTGCATAGACCGCGCCGACGAGTGTGGAGGTGCTGGGTTCGAGGCCGAGATGGCCGCGGAGTGAGGCATCGGGCTCCATCATGGTGACACCGAGCATGACATTCGGGGGTTCGGCCTCGATCGCGACGATCGCGTCCGGGTTTGGGATGGCTCCGCTCCAGACCTGTCCAGCGCGGGAGCGGGGATGCATGGGCGCGGCGTTGAGCGATCCGAATGGGTCGCGCGTGACCGCGAAGCGGGCCTCGCGCGGCTGGGCGACAACGTGCTCGAACATGGTTGCGCCGTTGGCATCCTTGAAGAAGATGGTGTCTCCGGCGCGGGTGACCTGATCCTTGGGGAGCTCGGTGCCATCGATCTTGGCGGAGACGATCTCGTTGTTCTCAAGGCGAAGCTCGATCTCGCGGCCGTTCTCGTTGCTCTTGAAGATGTAGCTGGCAGGGCCGGAGCCGATGGAGAAGACGCGGTGCGACAAGGGGGATGGCGCGGGGGGCGCGGGTGGTGCGGCGGGCGCACTCGGCGCGGCTGGAGCCGCGGGAGCGGAAGGCGGTGCGGCGGGGGTTGACCGGGCCCTTTGTCCCTGAGCCAACGCCCCACCTGCCCCGCAGACAAGGCCTGTGACGGCCGCGAGACCGATGAGCATCCGGCGGGTGCCGGCGGTTCGCGACGAAGTTTCAAAGTGCAGCTTCATGATTATGACTCCTTCATTTCGCGATCGATCCAGGATCGCACCCGTTTCCACCGTCGATATCACGCATGCTTCCGGATGTGCGTTTCAATCCCCACGCCCGCTCCACACTGATGCGCAGCGCGGCGTCTTCCGTCGCGATGTTCACTCAGGCGCGCCGGGGACGCCGGGCATAGTCTGGCGCACGGGGACTGCGCGGCCTGCTTCATCGGTTGCAAACTGCAGGAGGTCCGTGACCTGTGCGCGCTCCACGAACTGGCGAACGTATACCACTTCGAAGCCCTCGCCCTGCTGGAGCGGGCGGGTTTCGATGAGCAGGCGGCGCGGCACCTCGCCCAGCACAAGGCCGCTCTTCTCGCCGCTGTCGACGTAGCCCTTGAGATAATCGTTGGGTGTCCAGTTGGCGAGATTCGTGCCGGGCACACCGGCGGTGGTTGTGGGCATGGTCGCGGGGGCGTGAGGGCGCAGGCCACCAAAGAAGGCGACTCCCATGCACGCGGCGGCGGCCCAGCCGGCCCACATGGCAAAGCGCGGGCGCGAGTCCGCGCTGCTTGCGCCGCGCGAGCGGACGGGCATAAATACGGTGTCGGCGGACTGGATGGCCACGCCCACAGCGACACTCATCGCGGCGTGATCGCGCTGGGTCTGTGCAAGTTCGCGCCAGGCCCAGGGGTGTCGCTCGGCCAGATCGCTAAACGCGGCCCAGTCTTGGGTGCCAGCCTCGGCGTCGGTGATTCGGCTGACGAGCATGTCGACGCGGTCGCGCGTCGCCAGGTCGAGGTTGTCGGGTGCGTTGTTCATCGCGGGTCTCCGGATGGCAGCGGGGCAGAACGTCAGGCTTCGGCGGCGGCGGTCAATCCGATCCCCGCGGACTCTGCCCTTTCGCGAAGCATGCGGCGGGCGCGGGCGATGCGGGTTTCGATGGTGGTATCGGGCAGGCCCATCGCCTCGCCGATCTCCTTGTAACTCATTCCCTGGACACACTTGAGCAGGAGGGGTTCGCGATATCCATCGGGGAGGTCCTTGGCGAGGTTCATCAGTCGGCGGCCTTCCTCGATCAGCGGGGTGGTGGCCGCGTCGTCGCGCTGCTGCTCGCCATCGACCGACCATCCGCCGGCCCAGTTGACGAGCTTGAGCCAGCCCGCTTTTCGCACCTGGGTGCGTCGGCCGCGGGTCTTGGCGACGCTGATTGCGATGGCGCGGAGCCAGGGACGGAGAGCGGCCTCGCCGCCGCGGAGCCCGTGGATCTTGGAGACGACGAGTGTCGCGACATCCTGGAGAAGGTCATCGACTTCCGCCTCGCGGGGCATGTGCGCGATGAGGATCGCCGCGACCCAACGACGGTGGCGCGCCCAGATGCGGCGCACGGCATCCTGGTCGCCATCGACCGCCTGCGCAACCAGATCCGCCGTGTTGGAGTCGTCGTGGTATCCCAAGCCGCAATTCTCCGCCCTATAGAAGGATGCGCCCGGAGAGTGATTCCGTCAGAATCGCGCCGGGGTTCGGATTGATGGAGGTTTTCTGGAACTGGTTGTGGCTTTGTCCCCCTGCCACAGAGCCGAGTGGCGGGGGCGAGGATCGCAGGGCCAAACTGGACGACCGCCGGTTGCGCGAAAGAAGAGGAGGCCGACATGTGTGGAAGAAGATCGTCCACGGGAAGTTTGGACGAGGGGTCGATCGGATCGGGTTCGGGTCGCTCCGGGCTCCGGGGTACCCTTTCCACCATGCCCAAATCTCAGTTCGGCGACAAGATCATGCCCTTTGGCGACCATCTGGAGGAACTCCGGAGACGATTGATCTTTGCGCTGCTGGGGATCCTGCCGATCCTGGTTGCCTCGCTGGTGATCGGCAAGTCGGTGCTGAACTTTCTGCTTCGCCCGATCGCCGCGGCACTGGAGAGGGGTGGCCTGCCCCCGGCGCTCCAGGTCACTGGTCCGTTTGAGATGTTCTCGGCGTACATGCAGGTATCGATCGTGCTCACCATCCTGGTGGGCGCGCCGTGGATCGTCTATCAGTTCTGGCGGTTTGTCGCGCCGGGTTTGTATTCGCACGAGCGGCGGTTTGCCTATCTGCTGGCACCGATGAGCGCGCTGCTCACGGGCCTTTCCGGACTGTTTCTGTATTACGTCATGCTCCCGACTACGCTGGCGTTCTTCGTCGCGTTCAACTCGTCGCTGCCGACAGTGCAAGTGGAGGCCGCGCCGGTGCCCGAGGGGGTCGTGCTGAGTGTCGCGACGATCCTCAAGCACGACCCCGTAGACCCGCCCGTGGGCGCGATGTGGTACAACGCAACAATCAACCAGCTTCGGATCTGCGTGATCGACAAGACCGGCGCAAAGATCGTCAACAGCACTTCGATGGTGGGTGCTTCGCTCATCTCACAGCAGTACAGGGTGGCGGACTGCGTGGGGATGGTGCTGACGTTCGCGCTCGCGCTGGCCATTGCGTTTCAGATGCCTGTCGTCGTGCTGCTGCTGGGGTGGGCGGGGCTGGTAAACCCCGGCATGCTGACGAAGTATCGCCGGCACACGCTTCTGATCTGCGCGGTGCTGGGCGCGGTGCTGACGCCCGCCGACCCGGTCTCGATGCTGCTGCTGGCGATCCCGTTGTATGTGCTGTTTGAGCTGGGTGTGTTCCTGCTCCGGGCATTGCCCGCGGGCCGGGTGACTGGCGAGGCGGCGGGCCCCGGCGAGCACCAGACCGGCGATGAGGATCCGTTCGCCAAGCCGGATGATCAATGAGCCACACTCCGACCGATCTGGCGATGATGGCTCGCGCGATTGCGCTGGCAAGAGCTGCGGCGGCGACCGGCGAGGTTCCTGTCGGCGCGGTGGTGTATGAGACGGAAACAGGCCGTGTGCTGGGCGAGGCCCACAACCGGCGGCATCTGGATAAGGACCCGACGGCGCACGCGGAGCTTCTGGCGGTTCGGCAGGCCGCAATGGCAGTGGGGGACTGGCGGCTGAATCACTGCACGCTGGTGGTGACGCTGGAGCCGTGCGCGATGTGCGCGGGGTTGATCGTCAACGCGAGGCTCGGGCGGGTGGTGTATGGCTGCGCCGATCCCAAGGCGGGAGCGTGCGGGACGCTGATGCGGCTTACCGAGGATTCGCGGCTGAACCATCGCGTGGTGCCGATCGGCGGGGTGATGGGGGAGGAATGCGCGGGGGTGCTGAGGGATTTCTTTCGGGCGCGGCGGGGGGGTGGTGCGGAGGAAGGGGCGTGAGTTTGGCCTGTGGTGTGCCACTGGCGGCGGGGCGGCTCGTACAAAGTAGTTCTTGAGGTGCCCCCTGCTGATCCGGTACGCTGGAGCGACTTATGTGCCATCACATGCTGGTTGTCTGTCCCTTGGCGGTCGCCGCGATTGCGGGGCTGGTGTTCTCGGCTGCGGCGGTTGGGCAGACGGCCGATCCGGGCGCTGCGCCCGGGCATCCGGGGAAGCAGGCACCAGGGAGGTCTGTGCCGGAGCGGGCGACGGAGGGGCCGCGAACGTTTGAGGATGCGGTGCTGGCGGAGGTGCAGAGGATCGTGGCGGCCCTGCCAGATGCGCGAGACCCGGAGGCGAGCGCGGCGGAGATGGAGCGTTTGTTTGATGCGGCGATCGCGCACAGCGATCTTGACAAGCGCATCGATGTGCTGATCGAGACTGGTGCGTGGCGACGGGTGCTGAACCAACTGGCCGCGCTGAAGCCCGAACTGCGTGAGCAGGTGATGCCGACGCTGCTGGCGAACCCCGCTCTGGCCCGTCGGCTTGCCTTGACCGTGGGGCCGCATGACAAGGCCGAAGACGTTTATGCGGTGCTTGCAAGACTGATCCAGGGGTCGCCCAAGGCGATTGTGGATGATGCGAAGCTGACGAATCTGGTTGCCGCGGTGTGCGTTGTGTTTGACAACGAGCGATTCCCGCCGCGGCGGCCGGATGGCCTCTCGCCCGCGCAGGTGCGTGAGGTGGAGAAGGCTCGGCAGCGGAACCGTTCGAGCGAGCGGAATGTGACAGCGTCGCGGAGCGCCGAGTTGCCGCCGGCCAAGGCGATCGACCCCGTGCCGGTCTTTGAGTATTTCGCGCGAAACGCGAGCAAGATGCTGTTTGGGCCTGCCTCGACGCCACCGGAACTGCTGGTGCACACGGTGAACACGAGGGCGCCGGTGGAGGAGCTGCAGTGGGCACAGCCGCGATATCAGAACTTTCGGAACATCGGCACGGTGTATGGATCGATCACGTATGACACGCCAGCGTTTCGGTATGGCCGCGAGAAGAGGGTCTGGCAGGCCGACGGCGGATACACGCTGGAGAACATCAAAAGAGTGGGCGGCGTGTGCGAGGAGCAGGCATACTTTGCCGCACAGTGCGGCAAGGCAATCGGTGTGCCGACGGTTGAGGTGACCGTGACGGGTCCGGATGTCGCGCATGCCTATGTCGGGTATCTGGCGCGCAAGGGAGACGCGACGGCGTGGGACTTCCGCGAAGGCCGGTATGACGAGTATGAGGACATCCGGGGGAACGTGACGGACCCGCAGAGCGGGAGGGTGATCTCCAGCTCGCAGGTGGGGCTGTCGGCGGGGCTGCTGAAGAGTTCCGCGCGGGATCTGGCGGGGGCGATTGTGCTGGTGGATGCGGCGGAGCGGATCGGTCGCGCTCGCGGGGCGATCAAGCCGCCGACTCCGGTTGATGCGCGGGGGCGGCGGCGCGAGAGCGGGGCGGAGGACACGACGCGGGCGCAGAGCGTGTATCCGCCCGCTCGAAACGCGGCCTGGCCCGCGCCGAAGATTGCTGCGCCCAGGCCGGCGGATGCCGTGACGCATGACCTGCTGCTGAAGGCGGCGGTAGAGGCTGCGCCGGGGTATGCGCCGGGGTGGATGGCCGCGGCGAAGTTGGGGGAAATCGGGGAGATGTCCGCCTCGCAGAAGAATGACTGGTGCCGCGCGGTGATGCGGCTGTGCTCGCGCGAGTTTCCTGACTTTGCGGTGGAGATCGTGACGCCGCTGATCCGTACGAGCGGGGATGCGCAGGCGCAGTCGGACCTGTGGGACTGGTGCGCCAAGCAGTTTGTGAACCGGCCCGATCTGGTGGCGCGGTCGCGATTCAACCAGGCGCAGGCATGGGCGGCGGAGCGGCAACTGGGCAAGGCGTGGGAGATCCTGAAGGATGTTGCGGCGCGGTATCCGGAAGATGGGACGGTGGTCGTTGATGCGCTTGCGGCGGTGGAGCGGCTGCTGGCCGATGAGGGCAAGCCGACGACGGCGGCGATCCCGGTGTTTGAGGATGCGTTCCGGCGGATCGGCAAGCCGGGTCAGCTGTCGCCGGGGTTTGAGCGGCAGAGCAACTTCTACCGGGTGGGATCGCGGCTGGCGGAGCTGTATGAGGCATCGGGCGAGGCGAACAAGGCGAAGATGACGCGGAGCAGGATCGGGCAGGAGGAGGGGGAGTAGGTTGGCCGGGTCGGCGGGGTGTATTACACTTACCGGGTGTTGTAATACACACCCGTTGGAGCGGCCGCCAATGACCATGTTCATCGAGTTCGCGATCGTGGCGGCCGTCATCGGGGGCATCGCGCTGCTGCTCGGATCGTTTGAGCCTCGACATGTCCGGTTTCCGCATTGATCCGGCACATGTCTCCGATGTCGCTACTCGAGGGAAGGCCTCGCGAGCGACGCAGCGTGCCCGGATTGCGGGGCACCATGGACCGAGTCGACGATGGTCGTGACGCGACGAACGCGGCCGTCATTGCGGGCGGCGGCGAATGTTCTGGCCTTCCTTCCAGCTCTCCTGCTTCTTCCGATGGCGATACCGTCGATCTGGTACGTATTCTGCCGAGCATCGGGGTGCTCGCATGAGCGAGCATGGTGGCTGTCGATCGGGCCCGAGGTCCTGATCACTTCTGGGGACGCGAGCAATCGGCTCGTCTTTCTGCAGTTCACACTCGCGGCATCGCTCCTTGGCGCCGCGGCAGTGCAGGTGCGTTTCGGGTCGCGTGCATTTCGACCAGTTGCGATTGGCAGTGTGTTGACGATTACGATCTGCTTGCTCACCGAACTCGTGCTCGGCTGGTTCCTTGATCAGAGAACGTGGTCGGGGCTCTGGGGTGGCGACCAGTACGGAAACTACAAGCCGCACGTTGTGTTTGGAGCGGCTCTTGTCGCCACATTGGCGGCGATCCTCTGGCGGAGGTTCCGCCACCGCGAGCAGGCGATCATTGCTGACCTTCGGGCGAAACCCGGTGACCCCGATCGCTTGCGTGCGCCCTGAGGCACGCCCCCTACACTCGCGCATGCGCATCCTGCTCACCAACGATGACGGTCTCCGCGCCCCGGGCATTCAGGCGCTCTACGAAGCCCTGGTAGATTCGCACGGCGAGTTTGCAGAGAGTGGCGGAGCTTTGGGTGAGGTCACGCCGATCGCGCCGCTCACCGTGCAGTCGGCGACGAGCCACGGCGTTACGTTTCACGAGCCGCTGATGGTTCGGGAGGATCGGCTGGGGTGGGGCGGGGTTGAGACGATGGCGGGTGTAGCTGTCGATGGCCGCCCGGCGGATTGCGTGAAGCTGGCGATCGCCGCGATCTGGCCGGAGAAGTTTGGTGGCGGCTCGAAGCCGGATCTGCTGATCTCCGGGATGAACGCGGGGGCGAACGTCGGAATCAACGTGATCTACTCGGGCACGGTCGCGGCCGCTTTGGAGGGCGCGTTTCTGGGAATCCCGTCGATTGCCGTGAGCCTGCACATCGGGGCGGGCGGGATGGGCAAGACGGACTTCCGGGCCGGTGCGCGGCATGCTCGCCGGGCGATTGAGCAGGTGCTGAAGAACTGTCCGAAGACGCCGGAGAATGGCCGCTGGGGATTGCCCGAGGTGCATTCGTGCGTGTCGATCAATGTGCCGGTGACCGCGCTCGAGTCGCCGGAGGCGGAGGCGAAGTACCGCTACCCGGTGCGGGTGTGCCCGATGAACACGCACGGGCTGAATGACAAGTACGAGAAACGCATCTCACCGGGCGGCGATGTGTACTACTGGGCATCGGGCCACGGGCTCGACTTCCGCACGACCAACGAGGGGAGCGATGTCGAGCAGATCTTCCGCAAGGTGACGACGGTGACGCCGCTGCGGTATGACCTGACGAAGAAGAGCGTGGTGGCGATGTGGAAGCAGCGCGTGGAGGCGGGGCAGGGTGTGGTGGGAGGATGAATGCATGTGCGCGTAGGCGTTGTGTCCTGTTTCGCACCGTTCTGGCGGGCGGCGCTACGCCAGACGCGTCCTTTACTTCGATGTCGACGCTGGAGGCCGCGGGCGAATTGCGAGTTGCGTTGGCATCAGAACGGCATCCGCAATATCCATGCATCGGGAAGTACTCGTCCGGGAAGAGCCGCGACGAGGGGCCACATCCAAAGTATGAGCAGCAACAACGCAACTCCCGCGCGAACAGCCCAACGACTCAAT
>JBBRUT010000039.1:0-25254 GCA_038247555.1 Phycisphaerales bacterium
GCGACGAGGAGGAGGATCGCGCCGAGCGGGTGCACGACAGCGCCGAGCATCTGCACGACATTGGGCATAAGTTCTGGGGGCATCGGAGTAGTGGGAATCTGCGGACCACTGCCGCTTTGGCCGCCCTGAGCCTGCATCTTTGCCGCCCACTCCATAAAGGGTCCCATGGCGAAGGTCATACCCAACGCACATGCACCGCAGATCACGCCTAACGATCCCCAGATGATGCTAAAGATACCCAGACCGGTGGGCCAGCTAGGGCGAGGCTCGTCGAATGTGGGCTCACCATACGTCGGCGGAATGCTGCTGAACTGGCTCATCGTTCGTACCCCTCGGATTGCGGCCCGTACTGGTTAGAGTTGGCGTAGGAATCGCAGGTCGTTCTCGAACAGCATACGGATATCCGGGATGCCGTACTTGCCCATGGCCAGACGCTCGATGCCGAAGCCGAAGGCGAAGCCCGTCCATTCTTCGGGATCGATGTTGCACGCTTCCATCACAGCGGGGTCGACCATGCCGCAGCCGCCAAGCTCGATCCATCGCGGGGGCTGGTCGGGGCGGAGGCGGATCTTCATGTCGAACTCGGCGGAGGGCTCGGTAAAGGGGAAGTAGCTGGGACGGAGGCGGATCTCGGCATCGGGCCCGAAGTAACCCCTGGCGAAGTGAAGAAGGGTGCTCTTGAGATCGGCCATTGACACGCCCTTATCGATGTACAAGCCCTCGATCTGGTGGAACATGAAACTGTGCGTGGCATCGACGGTGTCGGGCCGGTACACACGCCCGGGCGCAACGACCTTGATCGGCGGACGCGTGTTCTGCATCACGCGGATCTGCACGGTTGAGGTCTGGCTGCGGAGCATGCGGGGGAGCTTGCTTGTCGCGGGGTCATCGATGTAGTAGTTGTCGATGGGCTCGCGGGCGGGGTGCTCGGGAGGGATGTTCAGCCGGACGAAGTTGTGCTCATCGTCTTCGAGCTCGGGGCCCTGTGCGACATCGAAGCCCATGCGGGCGAAGACTTCGACGAGTTCATCGCGGACCCGGTTGATGATGTGGCGGCGGCCGAGGCCGGTGGAGTACGCCAGGCCGGGCTCGGTGACGTCGATGCCGGAGGCGGCCTTGGGGGCTACAGCGCCAAGCGAGGCCTGCCGGGCTTTGAACGCGTCGCTGAGACCAGCGTTGATCTGGTTGACGCGCTGGCCGTAGGCGGGCTTCTGCTCCTTGGGCACGTCTTTAACGGCACCCAGCGCGGCCTTGAGTCGGCCGCTGGATCCGAGGTACTCAATGCGCCACAGCTCGAGCGCGGCGGGATCGGCGGCGGCGTTGAGCGCGGAGGTCGCGGCGGCTTCGAGTTGGTTCAGAGAGTCGAGCATTGGGGCGGAGTGTAGGAGAAGGGCGCGTGCAAAGTTCACAGGGGCGCGGGTGTGAGGTGATGCGCAATGGCGCAAAAAACAACAAGGCCCACCGGCGTACCGGCGGGCCTTGCAGAGTTCGAGCGTCAGAACTGGATTAGTTCTGGGTCTTGGTCATCGGGCACTGCGCGGCGCAGTCGGCCTTCTTCTCGGAGCAGGAGGAGGCGCAAGAGGCCTTCTCAGCGCAGGTGCCGGTCTTCGCGCTGGCGGGAGTCACTTCGCCATCTCTCGCGACCGCGGCGGTCTCCTTGCAGTTGCCGCAGCACTCGTCGTTCTTCTGGCAACCGGCCAGAAGTGCGAGTGCGGAAACGCAGCAGATGGCGCCAAAACCAAAGATGGACTTCTTCATGTGAGACTCCCGTGAACGCGCCCGGCCGCGAACGCGGCACGGAGCCATTTGTGAGGATCCGGCAGAATCCGCGACCACCGCGGGACCGGAGCCTTGAACATACCGTAGCACCCGGATGCGGTTGCGTCCAAACCAAATCCGAAAATCGACCAAAATGCAAGAAAAAACGGCCAGGACAATGGCGTCCGGGCCGTTTAAGTGAATCTGAAAATCAACTGCTCAGGCAGCGGTCTTCGCTTCTTTGCGGACCTTGGCCGCATACGCCTGGCGACGGTCAGCCTGACGGCGGCGGGTGCTGGGGTTGCCACCGATCTCAGGACCCTCTTCGGCCCCGACGAACTGGATCAGGACGAGTTCGGAGCCGTCACCGATTCGGTGTTTGCCGAGGCGGATGATGCGGGTGTAGCCGCCAGCACGATCCTTGAAGCGTGGTGCGACGTTCGTGAAGATATGCTTCACGAGCTTGGGGGCCTTGCGAAGCTCGCCGTAGCGGTTGCGCTCGACTTCTGCGGATTCCGGGACGTCGAAGTACTTCGACGCACGGTCGCGGAGGGCGTCGACAGCGGCCTTCTCCTGGTCGCTGGCCTTTGTGGGGAGCCAGAGCCAGTCGAAGCCCAGACGGTCACGACCGAGGGTCGCGATAACCTGGCGGCGAGCCGCGAGATCGCCCCGCTTCGCGAGGGTCACGATCTTCTCGACCAGCGGCCGCATGGCCTTGGCCTTAGTGACGGTGGTAACGATCTGACCGTGCTCGAACATGGCCGCGGCGAGGTTGCGCATGGTTGCTGCGCGGTGAGCCGTGGTCCTGCCGAGCTTGAATCCGCCCTTGCGGTGGCGCATCTGAAAACTCCTCGAACAAAGCCCGCACGGCAAAGCCGGCGGAATGGGGGCGGAACTCTATGCGCCAAGTCGTTGCGGACAAATCCGCCTGGGCGCATGTCCTCGGCCAGCCTGCGCGAGCCGAGGAAGGGGGACGGGATCAGACTCCGGCCGTGGAGCCGGGGGTCATGGTGGTGGTGACACCTTCAGGGAGCTTGACACCGAGGTCGAGCGCCATGTCGGTGAGCTTCTTCTTGACTTCGCGGAGCGAGGTGCGGCCGAACGAACGAACCTTGAGCAGGTCTGAATCGGTGTGCTGCACCAAGTCAGCGATGGTGATGATGCGTGCAGATTCGAGGCAGTTGCTCGCGCGGACGGAGAGATCGAGATCGCTGATCGGACGATTGAGCTTGCGGATCAGTTCTTCGTCGACGCCCGCGGCGGCCGCGGCGGCTTCGGTGACGGTCTCGCGACCAACCTCGAAGTACTGGACGAAGGGATTGAGGTGCTTGCGGAGGATCTTGCCGGCTTCGACGAGCGCCATCTCGGGGGTGACGGTGCCGTTGGTCCAGATGTCCATCACGAGCTTGTCGTAGTTGGTTCGCTGGCCGACGCGGGTCTCCTCGACCTTGAAGCGGACACGCTGGACGGGGGAGTAGATCGCATCGACCGGGATGAGCCCGATTTCCTGATCCTCATCGCGGCGGTACTGCTCGCTGGCAGGGACGTATCCACGGCCAAGGCCGACGCGGAGTTCCATCTCGAAGTCCACCTTCTCGGTGAGCGTCGCGATGATGTGCTCCTTGTTGAGGATCGTGACGGAAGCGTCGCCCTCGATGAGCTCGGCGGTGACATCACCGGGGCCGGAGGCGGCAAGGGTCAGGGTCTTGGGACCATCGCTTTCCATCTTGACGATGAGGCCCTTGACGTTGAGGATGATGTCGGTGACATCCTCCATCACGCCGTGGAGGGAGTGGAACTCATGAGGAGCGCCCTTGATCTTGACGGCGGTAACGGCGGCGCCTTCAAGGCTTGAGAGCAGGACGCGACGGATGCCGTTTCCGATGGTTGTGCCAAAGCCGCGTTCGAAGGGCTCGACCGTGAAGCGGCCGAAGGTGTTGCCCTGAAACTTGGGATCGGCGACGACGTGGGACGGGAGTTCGAATCCTCGCCAGCGGATGCGCATGATGAAACCCTTCAGAACTTGTCAGCGGGACCCTGTGATGGGACGCGCCCTGCCGCCTGATTCGGGTCAATCCCGGGCCGCTGACTGCCCGGGGTGCCCTGCTGTGCGGGGGCGAATGATTCGGTGGCGCGGCGAGAAGACTCCCGCCGCGATGGGTGGTTGATCAGACGCGGCGGCGCTTGCGGGGACGGCAGCCATTGTGCGGGATCGGGGTGTGATCCTCAACAGCGGTAACGCGGAGACCGGTGGAAACGAGGCCCTGCACCGCGGACTCGCGGCCTGCGCCGGTGCCCTTGATGAAGACCTCGATCTCCGACATGCCGAGCTTGCGTGCCTTCTGGCCGGCGGACTCGCCCGCACGAGTGGCGGCGAAGGGCGTGCTCTTGCGAGCGCCCTTGAACCCGATCGTTCCCGCCGAATCCCACGCGACGGTTTCGCCGTTAGGATCGGTGACGGTGACGATGGTGTTGTTATGTGACGCCCGGACGTGGGCGATGCCGCGGGTGACGTTCTTGCGGACTTTCTTCTGCTTCTTCGCCATCTGGAGCTCCTCGGATCAGCCGACCGCTGGGGTCGTACCCGGGGTTGAGGGGAACGGGGATCGAGATTTTGAACACAGAGGGAGCTGCGGGGAAAGCTGGGCTCTTCCCGCGGGCCTCTGGCTACTTCTTACTTGGCCTTGACGCCCTTCTTGCCGGCGACCGTCTTCTTCTTGCCCTTGCGTGTGCGGGCATTGGAGCGGGTGCGCTGGCCGCGAGTGGGGAGGCCGCGGCGGTGGCGATCGCCACGGTAGCTGCGGACGTCCTTGAGTCGCTGGACGTTCTGCTGGACCTGACGCCGGAGGGCACCTTCGACAATATAGGTATTGTCGATGATGGCGTTGATGGCGGCGAGCTGCTGCTCGCCGACCTCGGTCGCGCGGAGGTCGGGGTTGACGCCCGCCTCGGCGAGAATCGCCGCGGAGAACTTCGGGCCGATCCCGTAGATGTACTGGAGGGCGAAGAAGATCTTCTTCTTTTCAGGAACGTCAATACCCGCGATACGTGGCACGGCGAACTCCTATCGAGCGTTCGCGGCATTGTCGCCGCGGAGTTTCCTACGATCAGCCCTGAACCTGCTTGTGCTTGGGATTGGCCTTGCAGATGACCCGCACCTTGCCCTTGCGGCGGACCACCTGACACTGGTTGCACATACGACGGATACTTGCCTTGACCTTCACGACTCAACCCGTCCTTTCGAACCGATACCGGTCCGCTATCAACGATTCGCCTGGAAGCCCGCCGCCCGAGGGCGAGCGGGATGTTAGGACGCTCTCCGCGGCCGGGCCAGCGACTTGCCGGACTCGGACGCTGAAACACTTGCGACTCTCATCCTTGAGAGCACCAAACCGGGGCAGGGATCATTGCCTGTACGTGATCCGCGCCTTGGTGAGGTCGTATGGGCTGAGCTCGACGGTGACTCTGTCGCCGGGGAGGATTCGGATGTAGTTCATCCGCATCTTTCCTGAGACATAGGCGAGAATCTTGTGGCCGTTTGGCAGCTTCACCGTGAACATAGCGTTCGGGAGAGCTTCCTCGACCACGGCGTCCAGCGTCAGTTTATCGTCCTGTTTGCTCATAACCCTCTTCGATGTGCGCTGCCGCGGATGCGGTCAGACGCCCGTTGCGACTCGAGAACTGCGGACGCGGGGGCCACCGGGCTGCTCGCCGCCACCGCTCAAGAAACCGGCGTAGTTGCGCATCAGGAGGTTGGCCTCAACGCGCTGGATGAAGTCCAAGACGACCGAGACGACGATCAGGAGACCGGTCCCGCCGAGGAACTGGGCCACCATGGGACTCACGCCCAGACGGCTGTTCACGATGGTCGGAATGACTGCGATGACGGACAGGAAGGCTGCACCGACAAACGTGATCCTTTCCATCACCATCTCGAGATACTCGGCCGTGCGGGGGCCGGGGCGGAGACCGGGGATGAAGGAGCCGTGATCGCGGAGATTCTTGGCCATCTCCTCGGGATTGAACTGCACGGTGATCCAGAAGTAGCTGAAGAAGTAGATCAGAATGACCTCGAAGAAGACGTAGGGGAACTCACCCATTCTGAAGGCATCTGAGAGCCAGGTGATGGGAGTGAGCAGCGATGGTGCCCAGTCCTGGGAGCGGCCCTGCGTGGCAAGAGCGGAGAAGATCACCGAAGGGAAGATCATCAGCGAAGACGCGAAGATCACCGGCATGACGCCGCCGTGGTTCACGCGCAGCGGGAGATAGCTTCGCTGACCGCCAAAGACCTTGCGGCCGCGGGTGTGCTTGGCCTGCTGTATCGGAATGCGTCGCTGGGCGACGGTCATAATGACGGAGCCGGCGACGACGAGCACGAAGCCGGCGAGGATGAAGAAGAGGCCGGAGAAGCCCATCTTGTCACCGGCAGCGCGGGGATCGAAGTTCTCCCAGATCCAGATCACCGCGGAAGGCATCTGCGTGAGGATGCCGCCGGCGATGATGAGCGAGACACCGTTACCGATGCCGTACTTGTCGATCTGCTCGCCAAGCCACATCAGGAAGACCGTGCCCGCGGTAAGAGCTGCGATAGCCATGATCCACCAAACCGGGTTTGCGGCCCAGGCGGGATAGACCAGATTGGAGGCGGTGATGTACTTCAACCAGCCGAAGCCCTGCACAATGCAGAGCCCGATGGTGGCGTATCGCGTCCACTCCATGATCTTCTGGCGGCCGGTGGGGCCTTCCTGCTGCAGCTTCTTCAACGCCGGCAGAACCGAGGCGAGAAGCTGGAAGATGATGGATGCGGAGATATAGGGCATGATGCCCAGGCCGAAGATCGTCGAGTGTCCGAATGCACCACCCGAGAACGTCGTGACGAACATCGCGGCCTTGCCGGCAGCGCTTCCGGACTCGACCTGCTGCTCGAAGAACTGGCGCAGCTGCTCCTGGTTCACGCCCGGGAGCGGAATCCAGTGACCGATCCGGTAGACCGCCAGCATCCCCAGCGTGAAGAGGATCTTCGTGCGGAGTTCCGGGATCCGAAAGACATTGATCAAGGCCTTGATCATCATGACCGTCCGTGTCGGCTACCAGCCGTTTGGGCCTCAGGCGCCCTTGGCGGGCTTCTTGGCGTCAGCGACGGCCGCGTCGCCTTCGGCTTCGACAGCCGCGGGCTTCTTGGCGCCGGAAGAACGATTCAGCTTCTTCGTGAGATTCTTGGGGGTCTTGTCGTCGCTGTTGCGGTCAACACCCCGGACCATGTCGCGGCGGGTTCCGGTCTCGTTAACCTTGCCGCCAGCGCCCTCGATGAGCTTGCGGGCCTTGCCGGAGACGCGGGCCGCGGTGACATCGAGCTTGGCGTTCAAGGTCATGTCGCCCAGGTCGCCAAGGATTTTCAGGTCGCGGGAGTCATCGCGGATGAGACCGGCCTTGATCAGGGTTTCGGAGTTGATCGCGCCGCCCTTGGCGAACGTGGGGTGGGCGAGGATGGCACGGATGTTCACAGTCCAGAACCGGATCGTGAAGTTGGCGTTGGTGAAGCCAAACTTCCGCAGACGGCGGAAGTAGGGCATCTGGCCACCTTCGAAGCCGACCTTGCGGGCTGTACCGGAGCGGCTGCCTGCGCCCTTCTGGCCGCGGCCTGATCGCTTGCCGCCGCTGCCCGTGCCGCGGCCGACGCGCTTGCGCCGCTTGTTGCGGCCGGCGAGTTGCGTGATTTCGTGGATCATCATGGTCGGTCACTCCAGCGATGCGATCGGCCGATGGGCCGCAAATAGTCGTTTGACAAGGGAGAGAAATCAGGACTGAGCGGGTGCTGCGTCTGCGCCGCCATCAGTGGGGGCGGATGGGGCGGGTGCGGAGTCGCCGCCACCCTCGGGGCCACGGCGACGGGGGCGGTTTCCTCCGCGACCCTTGCGCTCATTGCCGACAGTGTTCACGGGGCCGCGAGCGCGCTGCTCCTTGCCGGTGGTCTTAGGCATGAAGGCCTTGCCCTTCTCGATGCGGTCCTCGATCTGGGTGCGATCGAGCGTCAGGCCGCGGAGGCCGGCGACAACGGCGGGAGTCTGGAGCTGCTCAAGGCCATCGAAGACAGCCTTGACGACGTTGCGGGCATTGGTTGACCCGAAGCACTTGCTGAGGGCATCGGTGATGCCGGCGAGTTCGAGGATCGAGCGGACAACGGTGCCGGCGACAACGCCCGTACCCGGCGAAGCGGGAAGGAGGCGGACCTTGGAGGCGGAGAAGTTGCCTTCAACCTCGTGGTTGAACGTGCCGCCGATGCGCGGGATGCTCAGCAGCTTCCGCTTGGCGTACTTCTGCGCCTTCTCGATGGCGTTGGGCACTTCGTTTGCCTTGGCGTAGCCGTAGCCCACCTGGCCGTTGCGGTTGCCCACAACGACGAGCGCGCCGAAGCTGAAGCGGCGACCGCCCTTGACGGTCGAGGCGGTGCGGTACACGCCGATCGTCGTGGACTCAAGACTTGTCGATTCATCGAGGAGTTCGGCCATTGGTGCTGCTCGTGTGAAACGTGGATCGTTGCGTGTTTCGACTCCCCTTGGACGGGAAGCGTGGAAAGGTTAGAACTTGAGACCGGCTTCGCGGGCCGCGTCGGCGAGGGCCTTGACGCGGCCGTGGAACTTGAACCCGCCTCGGTCAAAGCAAACGGCTGTGACACCGTTCTGCTTCGCCCTGTCAGCCAGGAGCTTGCCGACCGTCGCGGCAGACTTGGCGTTGCCGGACTTCTCCGCACCGGCCGCGGACTCGCGGGAACAGGCGGAGGCAAGGGTTCGGCCAGCCAGGTCATCAATGATCTGGGCGTAGATGTGCTTGACGGACTTGTAGACCGCCAGACGGGGGCGTGAGGGGGTGCCGCTGACGCTGCCGCGGACACGCCGGTGACGCCGGGAGAGGCGGAATGCCTTGTGGTAACTCTTGTCCATAGTCGATCGCTCCGGGCTTGTGGCCCTGCATACGTGCGTGAATCAGGCGCCGAACTGCTTGCCCTGCTTGCGCTTGATGGTCTCTTCCTTGTACTTGATGCCCTTGCCGTTGTAAGGCTCAGGTTTGCGGCGGGCCCGCATATCCGCGGCGAACTGACCGACGGCCTTCTTGTCCGGCCCCTTGATCGTGACGAACTGCTTCTCGACGGAGACGTCGAGACCCTGGGGGATGGGCATGACAATGGCGTTTGCGAAGCCGACGGTGAGCTTGATGTTCTTGCCCTGGACGGCCGCGGTCCAGCCGACGCCGATCACTTCCATCGTCTTCTCGTAGCCCTTGGTCACGCCCTCAACAGCGTTCTGAAGGAGGGCGCGGGTGGTACCCCAGTAGGCGCTAGCGGCCGGGTTGTCGGAGTGGCCATCGGCAATGACAACCCCGAGCGACTTGCTGGCTTCGTCGAAGGTGACCTTCACCTCTTCGCGGATGGGCACTACAAGCGTGTGCTTCGCGCCGGTGATGGTGATCTTGTCGGCGGCTACCTGAGCCTTGACGCCGGCGGGGAGTGCTACTGGCTTCTTTCCGATGCGGGACATGGTCTGTTGCTCCTCATCCGATCCGACTGAACCGGACGGCTTCGACGCGAGAGTGAAGTGATTATCCGACGATGCAGAGAAGTTCACCGCCAACGCGCTCGGTGCGAGCCTTGCGGTCGCTCATGACGCCCTTGGAGGTGGAGACGATGGCGATACCCAGACCCTGGAGGGGTCGGGGAAGGTCATCGACACGCTGGTAAACCCGGCGGCCGGGCTTGCTCTCGCGGTGGAGCGAGTTGAGCACGGTTTCGCCACGCGGGCCGTACTTCAGCTTCACCTTGATTCGGCCTTGGCGCCCGTCTTCAACGACGTCGTAGCCGTCGATGTATCCCTCGTCGCGCAGGACGTCGGCGATACCACGGCAGACCTTCGAGTTGAGGCACTCGACGTTCTTTGCCTTGATGCTCGCGGCGTTGCGGATGCGGGTGAGCATGTCTGAGATGGGGTCATTGATCGACATCGGGCAGTCCCTGTGACGCGTCGTGCGTCTTCATTACTCGGTCTGGGTCGGAAAGGTCCCTTGGCGTGAGAGTTACCAGCTCGCCTTGCGCATACCCGGGATCTTGCCTTCAAGGGCGAGCTTGCGGAGCATGATGCGGCTGATACGGAACTTTCGGTAGACGCCGCGGGCGCGACCTGTGAGCTCGCACCTGCGCACAATGCGGGTGCTGTACTTGGGCTTTCGGTTCGCCCGTGCTGTCTGGGCCTTCGTCGCCATGCGTTCTTCTCCGTCGTTCCCTACGCGGGGTCAGTCGTTGTTGGTCGCGGCAAGGGCCGCGGATGATCATGCGGCCTTGGGTTCACGCTTTTCTTCGCGGCGGAAGGGCATTCCCATTTCCGCGAGTACGAAGCGGCTGAGTTCGGGCGAAGAGTTGCTGAAGATCATGTTGATGTTCATGCCGTGGGTGAAGGTCACCTCGGCCATGTTGATCTCGGGGAACACACCCTGCTCGGACAAGCCCATGGCGTAGTTGCCCTGGCGGTCGAAGCTGCGGTCGTTCAGACCCCGGAAGTCCTTGATACGTGGGGTGGCGAGATTGATGAGGCGATCGAGGAAGTACCACATGCGCTCGCGACGCAGGGTCACCATCGCGGCAGTCTCGTAGCCCTCGCGGACCTTGAAGTTCGACACGCTCTTCTTGGCCTTGAGGACGACAGGCCGCTGCCCGCTGATCTTCGTCAAGGTGTCCAGCACGGTCGTCTTCACGTTCGGGGGCAGCTTGGTGCCATCAAGGTGCCGACCCATGTTGACGTTGATGACGATGGAGCGCAGACGGGGCTGGGCCATCGGGTTGTCGAGGCCGAACTTCTCGGCGAGGGCCTTGCGGACCTTCTCCTCGTAAACGCCCTTGAGGCGCGGCGGGGGGAGCGGCCCGACGGGGGCATTGTCATCGCCCTTGCTCTTCTTGCCGTGCGGCTTTTTGATCGTGTCCTTGGCCATTGCTCGTTTCCGGGTGCTGAGATGCGCTCGCGATTACTTCTTGGCGGGCTTGGTGGTCTTGGCGGGCTTGGATGCCTTGGCAGCGTGCTTCTTCTTGGCGTCGGGGCCACGGACGACGCCGAGCTCCTGTCCGCCGCGGGCGGCGACGCGGACCTTGCTGCCGTCGGGCTTGCTGACGAAGCGGACGCGGGTGGGGCGTCCGTCAACGACGGGGCTGACGTTGGAGATGTGGAGCGGACCCTCGCGGGTGATGATTCCACCCTGGGGATTGAGGCGAGTGGGCTTGAGGTGCTTGGTGCGGAGGTTGATGCCCTTGACGATGACGCGATCCTCCTTGGTGAAGATGCGCATGATCGTGCCGACCTTGCCCTTGTGGGAGCCGCTGTTCACGATGACGTTATCGCCGGTGCGTACGTGGCGTGCCATGGTTAAACAACCTCCGGTGCGAGGGACACGATCTTCATGTAGTTCTTCTCGCGAAGCTCTCTGGCCACGGGCCCGAAGATTCGGGTGCCCTTGGGGTTGCCGTCATCGCCGATGAGCACAACAGCGTTGGTGTCGAACTTGACGTACGAACCGTCGGCGCGACGAGTGGGCTTGGTTGTGCGGACCACGACGGCCTTGGACTTGTCACCGGCCTTGACCTCGGCGCCGGGGAGCGCCTTCTTGATCGAGACCAGGACGCGATCGCCGATCCCGGCGATGCGGCGGGTGAATGCCCCGCTCTTGGTTGAGCCGCCATAGACGCGGATCACGTAGGCCTCTTTGGCCCCGCTGTTATCCGCGACTTCGCAACGTGTTTCCTGCTGCAGCATCTTCGTTTACCTCTTCGCGTCGCGGGATTCAGCCCGTCGTGTCGCGAGAAACAATCAGTCCTTAATCAACTCGACCCGGCGGCTCTTGGAGACAATGCGGACCAAACGCCATCGCTTGGTCTTGCTGATCGGCCTGCACTGGGTCACTTCGACCGTGTCGCCGAGGCTCGACTCGTTGTTCTCGTCGTGCACCTGAAGGATGGTGCGCTTGGAGACGTATTTGCCGTACTTGGAGTGGCGCTCTTTGAAGTGGACCACGACCTTGCGGGTCTTGGTGCACTTGTCGGACTCCACCACACCCACTTTGGTGCCGTGGATCTGCGCGGGCTCGGCGGGAGCGGCGGTGTCGGTCTTGCTGGTCGTCGTCTTGGCCATGGCGGCTTGTCCGTTTCCTTACTCGCCCGGGGAACGGGCGTTCTCGTTTCAGCTCTTTCGTGCCCGGCGAGCGGTCAGCTCGGTCTGCACCCTGGCGATGTCCTTCTTGGTCTTTCCGTAGGTGGAGGAGTCCTCAACCTTCTCGGTGACGAACTGAGAACGGATCGTGTGGAGCTGGACATGCAGCCGCTTGAGTTCAATCCCGATCTCTTCGTCGCTGAGCTTTCTTACTTCTTGGCCGGTCATCGCTTGATCCTCATTCGATCCAGAACTTTGAGACAGATGTGCATCACACGGAGAGGCGACGGCCGACAAACCGGCACTTCACGGGCATCTTCATCGCGACGCGGACGAGTGCCTTCTTGGCAAGGGCCTCGGGCACACCGGCGATCTCAAACAGCATGGTGCCAGCCTTGACGCGCGCCGCCCAGTAGTCCACATCTGCCTTGCCGGTGCCCATTCGGGTTTCCAGCGGCTTCTTGCTGATGGGCTTGTCGGGGAAGACGCGGATGAAGAGCTTGCCTTCGCGCTTCAGGAAGTGCTGAGCCGCGACGCGTCCGGCTTCGAGCGTGCGGGCAGGAACCCACGCGCCTTCCATGGACTGGAGGCCGAACTCGCCAAAGGCAACGTAGTTGCCCTTGGTCGCCTTGCGGGGGCGGACACGCCGCATTTCCTTGCGGTACTTGACTCGTTTTGGCATCAACGCCATGCGTCACACTCCGTCTGCTGCGAAAAAACGAACACCTTGGGTTAGCGACGACCGCGGGCCCGGGCACGACCGCCCGCTGCCTTAGACTCAGATTCGTCCACCATTCCCTGGGTGTACATACCTTTGTAGATCCAGCACTTCACACCGATCGCCCCGTAGGTCGTGAACGCCTCGGACTGGGCGTAGTCGATGTTGGCCTGGAGGGTGCTCAACGGGAGCGAGCCCAACTTGACTGCCAGAACGCGGCTCATCTCGGCACCGCCGAGCCGGCCGGAAATCTGAATCTTGACGCCCTGGGCTCCGGCCTGCATGGCCGCCTCGGCACGCATCTTGACGACGCGGCGGAAGCTGGCTCGCTTGCGGAGCTGCTCGGCAACACTTTCCCCGACGAGCTTGGCATCGAGGTCGGGGTTCTTGATCTCGATGATGGAGATCGAGACCTTGCGGCCGGTCATGAGCTGGAGCTCTTCGGTGAGCCGGTCCACCTCGGCGCCCTTGGGGCCGATCACCAGCCCCGGACGGGCGGTCTTGACGATGATCTTGAGCTCTTCGCGCGTTCGCTCGATGTGGATGTCGCTGACCGCGGCGTGCGGCGGCTGGCGATTGAATCGCTTATCGAGGAACTTGCGGAGCTTCTCGTCTTCGATGAGGAGTTCGCCGTAGAGCGCCTTGGGGGCATACCAGCGGCTCTTGTGAGCTTCGGTGATGCCGACCCGGAACCCAAATGGATGAGTCTTCTGTCCCATAGGTTCAGCGTTCCTCCACGCCCACAGTGATGTGGGACATGCGCTTGAGAATCGGGTGAGCGCGGCCGCGGTCCTTGGGCTGGAACCGCTTCATGACGGGCCCGGCTGCGACTGTGCTTTCGGTGACGACGAGGGAGCCTGCATCGGCTCCGGCCTGCTCGGCCTCTGCGTAAGCAGCCATGAGGGCCTGCTTGACGTCCACCGCGGCTCGCTTGGTGGTAAAGGTGAGCAGGTTAACAGCTTGGTCGAACTTCTTGCCGCGGATGAGATCAACCAGCAGCTTGGCCTTTCGGGGGCTGCCGCGGTGATAGCGGAAGACGTTGGTGAAGCGAACGATGTCCTTGGGCTGGCAGCCAAGTGCCTGCGCCATGCCGCGGACATCCTCGGCCTTGCAGCGGGGATGGTCGCTGCCGCGCATCCAGTTCTGGACGGCGGAGACCGCGCGGTCCTTCATGAGGCCCGTGCGTTCGACGGCGCGTGCAAGCGCCTCGACGCTCACACCGGCCTCGTCGGCTCGGCTCTTCAGCTTTTCAGGATTGATCCTCACGGCCTTATTCCTTGATGCTCAGTGATCCGGGCTGCGATCCAACCCGAGGGGTGCTTACTTCTTACCCGAACCCGACGCTTCCATGCCTTCCTTCTTATTGGTGTGACCGCGGAAGGTCCGCGTCAGGCTGAACTCGCCGAGCTTGTGCCCGACCATGTCTTCGGTGATGAAAACGTCGAGGAACTGTCGGCCGTTATGGACCTTGAAGGTGTGTCCGACGAACTCGGGCACGATCGTGCAGTCGCGTGCCCATGTCTTCATGGCCTCGCGCTTGTTCTGCTGATTGAGGCGCTCCACCCTTCGGTAGAGGCGTTCATCAACGTGCGGTCCCTTCTTGAGGCTGCGTCCCATGGTCTTTGTTCCGTTGTCTCGTGCTGCTCAGTCGCGGGTGGGCTTACTTCTTCTGACCGAAGCGCTTGCTGACGCGACGGCGGATAATCAACTTGGTAGATGCCTTCTTGCGGTCGCGGGTGCCGCCGCCCTTGGCAAGGGTGCCGGTGGGTCCGACGGGAGGCCTGTTGCCCTTGGAGCGACCCGAGCCGCCGCCGAGGGGGTGGGCGTTGTGGCTCTTGGCCACGCCGCGGGTCTTGGGACGGATGCCCAGGTGGCGGGAAAGGCCCGCCTTGCCCAGACGACGATTCTGGTGATCGGAGTTGCCGACGACGCCGATGGTGGCGCGGCAATCGATATGCACCTTGCGCATTTCGCCGGAGGGCAGCATGATCGTTGCGTGTTGGCCTTCCTTGTTCATCAGCTTGGCGGCGCGGCCAGCGGAGCGGCAGAGCTTTGCACCTTCGCCGGGCCGGAGCTCGACGCAGTGGATGTCCATGCTGGTGGGGATGTCGCGCAGACGCATGGAGTTACCGGGTTTGGGTTCGGCAGGACCATCCCCGCGGGAGAGCACTGTGTCGCCATCGGTGAGACCGAGGGGAGCGATGATGTACCGCTTGACGCCGTCGGTATACTTGATGAGTGCGATGCGGGCGGAGCGATTGGGATCGTACTCGATGCCGATCACCGTGCCCTCGATGCCGTCGCGATCGGCGCGACGGAAGTCGATGACGCGGTACATTCGCTTGGCGCCACCGCCGCGACCGCGAACGGTGATCTTGCCGCTATGGTTGCGTCCCGAGGTGTTCTTCAAGGGCCGCAGGAGGGAACGCTCCGGCGAACTCTTGGTGATGTCCTCGAACGAGCTGACCGACGCATTTCGGCGTCCGGCGCTGGTGGGCTTGTAGACTCTGATCGCCATCGTGAAACCTCATCTCGGAGCCGGCGGCGGGCGGAGCCCGCGACGCGGATCAGAACAGTTCGATCGTGTTTCCTTCAGCCAGACGGACGGTCGCGAGCTTGATGGTCGAATCCTGGCGAGTTCCGTACTTGAATCGCCGGTGCTCGCCTTTGCGGGTCTGGGTGTTGACACCGTCGACCTTAACCTTGTAGAGCTCTTCGACGGCTCGCTTGATTTCAACCTTGGTCGCCTTGGGGTTGACGATGAACGCGTAGCGGTTCAGCTCGTTCATACCCCACGTGCCCTTCTCGGTGATGAGCGGGCGCTTGATGACATCAATAGACTTCATCAGGCGGCCTCCTTCTTACGACGACCGAGGGGATTCGTCTTGGCCAGCTTGGTGGTCTGCGCCTGGGGACCGGCGAGGTAGGCCTCGAGGTCGCCCTTGGTGATGACGAGGAAGCGGTGATTGAGCAGGTCGAAGCAGTTGAGTTGCGACGGCTGGCACAGTGTGACCGTTTCAAGATTCCGGCCAGAACGACGGATGGCGTCGTTCTCCGCGCCGACCGCGACAAGCGTCGAACGGTCGACCTTGATCGCCTCAAGGAAGGCGATGAAGTCGCGGGTCTTGGGGGCGGACATGGACAGTGAATCAACGATCCGGACTTCGTTGTCGACGAGCTTGGCAAGCAGCGCGTTGAGATTGGCCTTGCGGCGCATCTTCTTGGGCATTTCCTTGTGGTAATGCTCAGGGTCGCGCTGCTTATGATGGGCGTGACCACCGCCGCGGAACTGCGGAACCTTGCGGTCGCTGTGCCGGGCGCGTCCTGTACCCTTCTGCTTGTAGATCTTTTTGGTCGAGCCCTCGACCGCTTCGCGGTTCTTGGTACGAGAAGTACCCACGCGCCGATTGGCGTGATACATCACGTAGGCCTGCTTGATCAACGCGGGGTTGACCTCGCCGCCGAGCTTCGCGGCATCGATGGACAGCTTGCCCACCTCGACGCCCTTCATGTTGATGACGGGGACATCCATCTGTCGCCTCTCGTCTGACGCCTCTAGAAGAATCTGAACGGTTTGTTCAGACTCACTGACCTTCGCCTATCCGGCTCACCCGCCTGTTGATTGGTGGGGGTGGCTCGGAATCGACTCGGCTGTCTTTCCCGACACCGGGCGACGCGCCTGGTGCCAGTTCAACCTCTTGTGCCCGCCCGATGGTTTCCTTGCGGACCCTTCGGGCCCGACGACCGCGATCCCTCGCGAACGTCGGCTGTGTTCAAACTCCCTCGCCGCGGCGTAGTTTGCCGCGGATCGGGTTACTTCTTCTTCGCATCCGAAACAATCTTGGACTTGGACCGGCTGAGCCGTGCGGCGGGCCGGATCATGACAAAGCCTTCGTTGGGACCAGGAACCGCGCCCTTGACCAGAACAAGGTTCTGGCCCGCATCGAGCTTGACCAGGTCAAGCGAGCGGACAGTGACGCGTTCTGCACCCATGTGCCCGGGCATCTTCTTGCCCTTCTTGAGCTTGCCGGACCAGCCGCGGTTTGTGGCGTAGCTAGCGATCGAGCCGGGTGAGCGGTGCTTGCGTTCAGTACCGTGGCTGGCACACAGGCCCTTGAAGTTGTGCCGCTTCATAGCGCCCGCGAAGCCCTTGCCCTTACTGGTGGCGGTCACGTCAACATACGCGGAACCTTCGAGTGCAGCCGCGGTGATTTCCTGTCCGAGCGTGTACTCACCGATCTTGTCCGCGGCGACGCGGAACTCTCGGTGGAATCGCTTGGGACCGCAACCCGCCTTGGCGTCGTGCCCGATGACCTGGAAGGTCGAACGGCGAGGCTTGGCATCGCCCCAGCCGATCTGGACGGCGGTGTAGCCGTCGGCTTCAGTGGTGCGGACTTGCGTGACCACGCAGGGACCAACTTCAAGGACTGTCACCGGGAGGCTGACGCCCTCTTCGTTGAAGATGCGGGTCATGCCGAGCTTTTTACCGAGCAAGAGCATGGAAGGAAACTCCGGGAGGCAAGGCTTCATGCCTCGATGGGCAGAGGAAGCGGACGATTCAGACAACAACAAACCCCACGCGAATCGGCGTGGGGTTCAGCAATCAGGCCTTGATCTTGACGAAAACACCCGCGGGGACGATCAAGCGATTCAGCGCATCGACCGTACGGGGATTGGGTTCGAGGATGTCGATGATCCGCTTGTGAGTGCGAATCTCGAACTGCTCGCGGGACTTTTTATCGATGAACGGGCTACGGAGAACGGTGTACCGCTCGACGCGTGTCGGAAGAGGGATCGGACCGGCAACCTTCGCACTGGTGCGCTTGGCGTGCTCGACGATTTCCTTCGCCGAGGCGTCAAGCGCCAAATGGTCGTAGGCTTCCATTCGAATTCGGATGCGACCGCCGCTCATCGTGTCTTTCCGAGGTTGCTTCAATCCGTTCCTGTTCAGTTACACAAGCCCCGCGCAAACTGGGGCGAGCCGGAAAGATACGGGGCTCGACTCGAATGTCAATGTTCGGCCCTGACGGGATGCGAAGATTTTGCGTGCAATCATCGATGAGCCGGTATGTTGATTGTTGTCGCCACCCTCATCCGATTGAGCATTTACCATGACGAATTGCCGCGATGCTCGTTCACTCCGCTGCCCCGGAACCATGAATGATAGGGTTTTGATTGGACTCGTGTTCTGTTTGATTATTGTCGGATTCCAAACCGCTGCCGGGCAGCCTACCCCCCCCGCTTCCACCCCCCGCGGGCAGGTAGTGGCGCTGTCGGAGACGTTTTTTCATCTTGACGATGTTGGTTTGAGTGTGCAGTTCCCCGACGGAAGCATCGCCCAGACGGCCAAAGTCGGGGACCGAAGAACGGTTCAGATCGTCCCGGAGAACTCTGAGTGGGTGATCAACATCCAGACCCCGCAGATCACGAATCCCGCGGCGACGATCAAGGACGCCGCTGACCAAACGCTCGCGTTGCTTCAAGGCGCGTATGGGGTGACCGATCCGGACCAGAAGCTGATTCTGGAGACCAAGACGAAGGTGCTGGGTCGGACGTCCAACCTCGCGGTGACTGGGGGCGCCGTGTGTGAAAGGCTCTATGTGTCCATGCCGCGGCCCGACGGATCGATGCTGGTGAAGGGGTACTCGATCTTCAAGCCGTCAGCGACACAGTTTGTGGTCTTCGAGTTGATCACATCGGAAGAGAAGTTTGCAGTTGCCCGGCCGCAGTATGAAGCGAGCGTGGCCACAGTGACATTTCTCGATTCGGAGGATCTAAACGCGTCCCGGGGTGCGATCGTCAAGGCGGGATCAGCGTTCTTTGCAGGCCTAACTGCAAAGGCCTACGAGCGGGCACTGACTGGCGACAAGGAGATTGTGCACCGGTTGTACATGCCGCCGCTTCGGGCCGGATCGGGAGAGGGCCAGGAACTGGGCTTCCGGACGATGCGATTCTGGAAGGGGCAGAGGTCGGAACTTGGGGGCAACGCCGGGAAGCGCGGCGGTCAGCAGGAGGGCTATCTGGCCAGAATTCAGGCAAGACTGCTTCGCGGCGACAATGTCATTGATACCGAGGGGGTGTACTTCATGCTTCCGGACCGGTCGGAAGAGGCATGGATGCTCAAGACGGTAGTTTGGGGTGCGAAGGGCGAGCGGCTGGCAATGGCCACGGAGACCGGTGCGAGAAACGGCACCGATCTGAACGTGTCGATCAACGACAGCGGGCAGGCGAGCGAGGATGTGGAGCCATATGTGCCGCCAGAAGGGTACATCAGCCAGTTTGAGCTCTTCCTGCTGCATCGGCTGATGATCACCAGCGAGATGCAAGCAGAACTCGGGACGTACACGTACCAGAGTCAATCAAAGTCGGTTTCGCTGAGGCGGGATGTCCTGTCGACCGCGAAGGGTGGAAGCGCGAAGGCGGTTTGGGAAGTCCAGACGCGCTATCGCGATGAATCCGCACCGGTCACATTCCTCTACGATGAGGATGCCGCGCTGCTTCGCAGCACCTTGGAAGATGGGAGTGTCTGGGAATCGACCGAGCGGGACTCTCTGCTGGCGACCTGGCGAAAGAAGGGCTATCCGACCGGAACGGTTGGATCGAACCGCTAGCCCAAAGGTCGTCGCTGGCCTGCACGTCCAAGAGCGGACTGGAACTCGCGACCTGAAAGACGGTATTGTGACGTGCTGTCGTTTCGGATGGGACGGGGGTGTCGCATCGATCTGGAGCCGCGAGCCATGCTGCTGAAGCCACCATCAACTGTCAATGTCCGCTCCTACCTGTGGTGCGGACTGAGTCTTCTGGCAGCGTTTTCGGCGGGCGCGGCAGGATGCCAGAGTGGCACGGGCGGGGGAGCGAATGTCGCCGCCTCCGAGCCCCAGACTGGTGCGACCTCGCGATACGCGGTAATCGCCGGCGAGCGGGCGGCGGTGCCGGCCATCCCGATGGGTGATGAGGCGACGATCCAGAGGATTCTTGACGAAGGCGTGAACCGAAACCGTGTCATGGAGCACCTCACCTATCTCTCGGAGGAGATTGGCCCGCGGTTGACGGGGTCGACCGGGTGCGAGGAGGCCAACAACTGGACGGCTTCGCAGTTCCGATCGTGGGGACTGACGAATGTGCAACTCGACAAGTGGGGCGAGGTCGCAACTCGGTTTGATCGAGGCGCCTCTTCGGGTGCCGTGCTGTTGTCTCGGCCGAAGCGCCCCGAGCGCGGAGCGGGACGGGGCGAGAACGCGGAAGGTGAGGCTGCGGGCGAGCGGGAGATGGAGTACCGCAAGGTGCGCGATCTGCAGTTCACGACTCTTGCGTGGGTGCACGGTACGGAAGGACCGGTACGGGGCCACGTCGTACGGATGCCACAGAGCCCGGAAGAGTTTGAGAGTGCGCGAGAGAAGCTCAAAGGTGCGTGGGTGATGCGCAAGGTGATCGTGACGCCCGGCCGCACGGACATGAGGGGCGTGGGCTCTTCGATGAGCGACCGGGTGCTCGCCATGCACGCGGAGAGGACGGGCACGCCCACGGAGGACATGGGTGTGCGGGAAAGCGATATCGAGCGGTTTGACGCCCTGCGTGAGGAGCTGCGTGCATATCAGGATGCGGGCGCACTGGGCTTCATTTCATCATCACGCGACGACCGGGTGTGGACCACCAGCGTGCGGCGCTGGCGCGACACCGCGGCAGACGCCGCGCCGCGTGATCTGGAGGTCAGCATCGCGCTGCCCGACTATGACTACATCAACTCGCGTCTTTCCGATGGCGATGACGTGTTTGTTGAGTTTGATCTGAATCACACGCTGACGCAGGGACCGTTCGCGGTGTACAACACGGTGGCGGAGATCCGCGGGACAGATAAGGCGGATGAGGTGGTGATCGTTTCAGGCCATCTGGATTCGTGGAACGGTCCGGGCTCGCAGGGCACGACGGACAACGGCACCGGCTCGAGCGTGACGCTTGAAGCGGCTCGGATTCTGATGGCGGCAGGCGCGAAGCCCCGCCGGACGATTCGGTTTGTGCTGTGGACAGGCGAGGAGCAGGGCCTGCTTGGGTCTGCGTCGTATGTTGAACGCAACGCAAGCGAGCTGCCCAGGATTTCGGCGGTCTTCGTCGACGATGGCGGGACGAACTACGAGGGTGGCCTTGGCTGCACGGACGCGATGGCCCCGATGCTCGCCGCGGCCACCGCACCGGTGAATGGGCGGTTCTTTGATTCGGTCGACGGCAAGCCGCTGGATGTAAACATCCGTCCGGGTGGCGAGGACTTCCAGCAGAGCGGCGGCTCCGATCATGCGAGCTTTGTCCGCAAGGGCGTTCCGGGGTTCTTCTGGGATGAGATCGGCCGCGCGGAGTACGGCCGCGGCTGGCACACCCAGTTCGACACGCTGGCCCTGGCGATCCCCGAGTATTTGCGGCAGTCGGCGACGTGCGCGGCGATCACCGCGTACAACCTCGCGTGCGCGGACGAGATGCTGCCGCGATGGGAGATGAAGGAACCGGCCGAGGGCGAGCGCCCGAACCGCCGGCGCGAGGGTGCTGATTCCGCGGGGGGCGCGGGACGCGGCGAGCCGTTGCGCCGCGCCGGGCCGCAGAACTGAAGCGTCAGAGCCTGGACCGCCCCCCCCGGAGCGACGGGTTGCGCCGGATGCATGACACTCTGCGCTCATGCCCGAGTGGCGACCACCGTTCCTTTGCTAACCGATGTGCCGCACTCCGGGCACTTCTCCATACCGCTTACCGGGTAGGCACACTTCGCACACAGGCCGCGGCGGACGCGGTGCTGCCGCCGCCAGTGCCGCGCCGAGATGATCGGAAAGATGACCAGCGCGTACACGGCGGTGTTGCCCAGGAACCCCGGCCAGATCGGGGCGGTGGGGAGCACGCCGCGCTCGAGTTCCTGCCCGAAGTGTGTACACAGAACCGGTATGAATATCCCACGCTCAAATGTGGGTAATGACTTCGACCCGTGGGGTGCGCCGTATGCGGCGCGGAGCGCGGGCCACGGCCATCCGCTCACGACTTCTGTAAGGAACTCCCATGCATCGGGAGGCGGCACATCGCCGCGGGCTGCGCGGGCGGCATCGATGCGAGCGGGCCTCGACCAGGTGGGCACGCCGGGGCGAAGGCCGATCTGGACGCCGTGGCCCCGGGCCTGGGCATCAAGGAAAGCCACGTCCGTGACGAGCATGCTGCCGACTGATCGCACCGCGGGTCCATGCCAAATCCAAGCGCACCAAGCCGGCGGGTTGCGGGCGGAGACCAACGTCGCGCTGCATGTGAGCTTGATCGGCAGCAGCACGCACACCCACGCGACCACAATCGTGATCGAGGCACCACCAAAGACCGCAACCAAGAGGCGCGTCACCATCTGATTGGAAGGCATGACGTAGCGACTCTCACCACGGAGGAATGGGGGCCGGCCAGCTTCCCGGCGTGCCAGGGGTTATCGGCACCGTGGCCGGGCCAGGCGGCGAGGTGCTGTCGAAGCATGTGGCCACTGTCGTGCAAGGTAAGTTGGGGGTACCTGACAAAGTTCCCGTGTCTTCGCAACAGACTGTGTATGTATCTGTGTAAGAACGAGTTACGATTCGGGTTGCTGTCGTGCAGTCTAAGTACTTGTCCGTGAGCGTCTGCGACTGCGAGCATGTGCGTGCGGAGGAGTAGCAACAGTCAATTTGACTACCGCCGGGCGCGTTTCGGACCCACTGTGCTGGTACGCCATAGCCACCCCATGCGGTGCATGTCCAAGCTCCGGGGGCGTCGTCACCCAAGTCCAAGGAATGCACCAGGCGGCGCAGTTCTGCGCAAGCGCCGCGTGCGCCACGGCTTCGCCGTTCGCGCCGGAGTTGGTCTCGGCTTCAACACCTGCCGCCAGCGCGTTGAGCACCACAATCGACCCGCACGGCGAAGCCGATGCGGTCTGCTCGAACTTCACATCCGCCACCGGATAGCCAAGCGTGACGAGCAATGCCACCAAGTTGTCCCGCTGCGGCGAGCCCTGCGCGATCTCAGCGAGCGGGTCGGTGTACAGGAACCCCGCGCCGTAGTTCGCCGGGGTCTGGCCGGACGCCGAACCCGAGCCCGAACCGCCCCAGGTGTACCAATCGGCGTCATAGGCCGCACCGATTGAAAGTTGCAACTTGACGGCCTCGATAATCTTCCACTCGGGCTCGCCCGTCCATGCCTTTGCACTCCAAGTCGCGCCAGCCCGGGTGTAGCAGATGGCCGTGATGTTGGACCCCGCCGCGATCGACGGATTAAGAATGCCGACGAAACTATGCACCGTCTGCTGGCCGGCATCTCCGGTCACGATCGGGGTGTATCGCCATCCCTCGATCTCCACGGCGCAGCGGGCAGGGTGTGTTCCCGCGCTGGCGTTCACGCAGGCTATCGCCAACACCACAAACGCGAACATCGCTCGAAGTTGCAGTTGCATCGCCTTCCCCCCTCAAGTTTCCCACCCTACGAACGAGACGGCAACATAGTACCCCCTCTCATAGTCAACCGCGCTCAGAATTTCTCGCCCGCACTCTCACCCAAACAAGTGATAGACTCCGCTCATGGCCGTTGAACGACTGGTCTCTCCGGTTGCCGAACCCCTCGCCGAGGAGCGGAACTGGTCGCTGCGCCCAAAGCGGATGTCCGAGTACATCGGCCAGACGGACCTGATCGAGCGTCTGGATATCGCGATCCGGGCGGTCAAGGCGCGCCAGGAGCCGATGGAGCATGTGCTCCTGCACGGCCCGCCGGGGCTTGGCAAGACCACTCTAGCGCACGTCATCGCCGAGGAGATGGGGAGCAAGGTCCACATCACCAGCGGCCCCGCGCTCACCCGCCCGACCGACCTGGTGGGAGCGCTCACGCGCGTGGCGCACGGTGACGTGGTGTTCATCGACGAGATCCACCGGCTGCCCATCGCGGTTGAGGAGTTCATCTACCCGGCGATGGAGGACTTCCGCATCGATGTGCGGATGGAGTCGGGCCTGAACGCGCAGACGGTGCAACTGAATGTCAAGCCGTTCACGCTGATCGGCGCGACGACGCGCGCGGGGCTGGTGTCCGCGCCGCTCCGGAGCCGCTTTGGCATCTCCCACAACCTGCGGTACTACACCAGCGCGGAGTTGCTGACGATCCTGACGCGGTCGTGCGAGTTGCTGGGGGTGAAAGCAGAACAGCAAAGCAGCAGAGCAGCAAAGCAGCAAATGGAGGCAGCAGGAACGGGTGCCCTCGCGATGATCGCCGCCCGCTCGCGCGGCACGCCGCGCATCGCCAACCGGTTGCTGCGGCGCGTCCGCGACTTTGCGCAGGTCCGCGGCGACGGCACCCTGACGGAGCAGATGGTCACCGACTCACTCGCCCTCGAAGGTGTCGACACGCTCGGGCTGGATGAACTCGACCGGGCGTACCTGCGCGTGATCGCCATGGTCTACAGCGGCGGGCCCGTGGGCCTCGAAGCGGTTGCCGCGACACTGAACCAGGATGCCGGGACTCTCGAGGATGTGGTCGAGCCATACCTGCTGCAGATCGGTTTCCTTGCCAGAACGCGGCGAGGACGGATGCTGACACCGGCGGGGGCGGCGCACATCGGACTGCCGGGCGCGGGACGCACCATCTCGGATGGTGCGCTGTTTGAAGGCTGATTTTGAGCGCGTTCCATCCTCCCCACTGCCACTTCGATTTCGTTCAGTGCAAAGCCGTGGCGATTCCATCACCACCGCTCTGTGAAAGGTGCGAATTCGCTTTTCACTCGCCGGTATCAGGAGACAGAATCGGCATCCACACTTCGGCATCAAGCCGCGTGACGGACAGGTCCCCTGCCGAGAACACGATCGACTCTGCCTGGCCGGGAGCCAGTCCATCGCGACGGTGGTAAATGATCAGGGACCCGGCGAGCGGCTTCGCGAGAGACTGTCCACCAACTGTGCGAGTAGGAATGGGCCAAGCCCCTGTTCCGAGGAATACCTGCGCTGAACGCTGGGGTGCAAACCCTCCGGCAAAGACTGGTGGCGACCCCTGTTCGAGAAGCCACGCGTAGAGCGCGGGCCATTGCGATGGCTCCGGCCGGTGCAAACGAACAGGGGCAATCGCAATCGCCAACGCAAGGACAGCGGTCAGGGGGAGAGCCCATCGGCAGAGGCGAAGCCAGGCGGCTCGAACCAGGACAGGTGCAAGGCGGCAGAGGAAGGCCGCACTCGCCACCGCGGCCACCGGATAGGTCACCAAGAGGTAGCGAGGACGCTTGTCTGGAAAGATCGAGAGAAGAAGCAGCCAGCCCGCACACCAGCAGAGCGAAAGGAAAAGGGCGGAGCGGACGTGCGGTGTGCCTTCCCGACGGACCATCGCCACAATTGCGAATGCAAAGGTCACGAGCCAGGGCCAATATGCCTGAAAGAGAATGCCAAGGTAGTAGAGCGGGCTCACGCTGCCTTTGTTGAAGTCCGCAACCGGACCTGCCGCAGCTCGATCGATGATTTCGCGGCCAAAGTACTGCGACGTGAAGGCTTCGCCGTGCTGGAGCCACATCGAGGCATGCCAAGGCGCGGCCACGGCTATCGAGACGACGACTGCAACTGGGAGCCATCCGATCCATCGCGC
>JBBRUT010000040.1:0-25009 GCA_038247555.1 Phycisphaerales bacterium
AGCTCCCTGCGGCTTGGGGGAGGATCCTGCCACTCGGATGAGGGGGCGGTCGAAAATCCGTCTTGTGAAAAGCGTACCGCGCCGATGTGAATCTTTTTTATCCCAGTTTTGTTTGCGTCTGCTAGACTTAGATGCATCACCATGCAGTGGTCGGGAACGGGCAGGAACCTTTTTGTATGAACAGTTCCGAGCAAAGGACCAAAGTGCTCTGCGTCGACGACTCGGCCGACATTGCGCGCCTGTGTCAGCGGATCGTGGATGACGAAGCGGACATGGAGTGCGTGGGGCTGCTCAGCTGCGCCGATGGGCTCATCGAGAAGGTGCTGCAGGTTCGGGCGGATGTGGTGCTGATGGATCTGACGATGCCGGGGAAGGACCCGCTGATGGCGATCCGGGAGCTGACGGTTGCGGCTCCGTGGTGCCGGGTTCTGGGGTTCAGCGGGTATGACGATCCGGCGCGTGTCGAGAGCCTGGTCGAGGCGGGTGCGTGGGGGCTGGTGTCGAAGGACAGCGACCCCAAGCGCGTGACGGCAGCGATCCGCCGGGTTGCGGCGGGTGAGTTCGTGCAGGCGCAGTGAACCGCGCTGGATCGGCGGGATTACTCGCCGCGGGATTCGTGCTTGAGGACGGGCATGCTGGTGAGGATTCGGTCGACGAGTCCGTACTCGAGCATTTCCTTCTCATCGAGCCACTTGTTGCGGTCGCAATCGAGCTCGATCCGGGCGGGAGTCTGGCCGGTGGCGGAGGCGTAGATCCGGTAGAGGCGGTCGCGGATGCGGAGCATCTCGCGGGCCTCGATCTCGAGGTCGGTGGCCTGGCCTTCGAGCACGCCGCCGATGAGGGGCTGGTGCATGAGGTTGCGGGCGTTGGTGAGGGTGTAGCGCTTTCCCTTTGCGCCGCTGGCGGCGATGATGGAGCCCATGCTCGCGGCCTGGCCGATGATGTAGGTGCAGACATCGCACTGGATGAAGTTCATGGTGTCGATGATGCCCAGACCGGCGGAGACGGAGCCGCCCGGGGAGTTGATGTAGAGGTGGATATCGGCCTTGGGGTCCTCGTTGGCGAGGAAGAGGAGCTGGGCGATGATGAGGCTGGCGATTTCATCGCCGACTCCACCGCCGAGGAAGATGATTCGGTCCTTGAGCAGGCGCGAGTAGATGTCGTATGCGCGCTCGCCGCGGCCGGACTGCTCGATGACGATGGGGACCATGTAACCGGACATATTTGAACCCCTGATGGGCGTGTCGAATCGTGTGGAGGAACGGGGACGTGAGGATCAGCTGACGGGCGGCTCGGCGATGACTTCGTCGACGAGGCCGTACTCCTTGGCTTCCATGGCGTTGAAGTACTTGTCGCGTTCGCCGTCCTTGCGGACCTGATCCTCGGGCTGGCCGGTGTGGAGGGAGATGATGCGGATCAGCTCGGTCTTGGACTTGATGATCTGCTCGGCCTGGATGCGGATGTCCTCGGCCTGTCCGCCGACTCCGCCGTAGGGCTGGTGGACCATGACCTTGGCGTGGGGGAGGATGAACCGCTTGCCCTTGGTGCCGGCGGTGAGGAGGACCGCGCCGCCGGAATAGGCACGGCCGAGGCAGTAGGTCGACACGGGGCTCTTGAGGAAGCGCATGGTGTCGTAGATGGCGAGGGTGTCATCCACCGCGCCGCCGGGGGAGTTGATGTAGAAGTGGATCTCCTGGCCGGCCTTCTGATGCTCGAGGTAGAACATCTGCATCATGAGGCGGGCGGCGGAGGCCTGGTTGATTTCACCGATGAGAAAGATGACGCGGTTCTCGAGCAAGAGCTCGTCGATGGTCATCTCGCGTGTGCGCTGGTAGGAGACGTTCACTGAGGGCATTCCCTGCCTCCTTGTTGGGCCCGCCCGGCCGGTATGGAACGGGACGGCGGGGCGTCGGAACCGCGGGGAGTGAGCCGCGGCCCGATCGATTTGCATGGTAGGCCCAAGCGGAAGATCGGCAATCCGGTGGGGATGGGTAAGGCCGGGGGCGGAAAGCGGAAGAAGAAGGCGGGGCGGAACTGGGTGAGGGAACGAGGTGCGAGCGCGAGTCGTGGCAGGATGAGCGTGGTGCCGTTAGGATTCGCCTTCACCGGGGAAGGAACCGGGGGACAGGATCGGGCTGCTGGGCCGATCATGGTGTGCCCGGCTTCAGGACTTTTTGACTCGGACTTTTCCCCCCCTCTCCCCTCTCCCCTCTGCCCCACCTGCACACCCCCCACCACTTTCTTTGCCCCGCACCAGGAACTTTGACGTGTCGCAGAAACAGGTCGCGATTATCTCGGATGTGCATGCCAACGGCGAAGCCCTGAGGACGGTGATGGCGGACATCGACCGGCGTGGGATCGACCGGATCATCAGTCTGGGGGACATCATTGGGTATGGCCCGGATCCGCTTGAGTGTGTAGATCTGGTGCGGCAGCGGTGCGCGTGGTCGCTGATGGGGAACCACGACTTTTCGGTGCTGTACGAGCCGACGAACTTCAACCCCGGCGCGGAACAGGCGGCGTACTGGACGCGGCAGCAGTTTGATGCGGAACCGGATCCGGAGCTACGGCGGTCGCGGTATGAGTTTCTGGGGCAGCTGCGGGTGCGGGTTGTTGAGGCGACGCCGGAATCGAACTTTCCGATTCTGGCGGTGCATGGCTCGCCGCGACGGCCGATTAACGAGTACATCTTCCCCGATGACTGTCATACCGCGCCCGACAAGGTGACGACGATCTTTGAGCGTGTGGCGAAGCTGTGCATTGTGGGGCACACGCACGTGCCGGGAGTGTTTACCGATGAGCCGGATTTTTATCCGCCGGCGGAACTGACGGATTCGACGTACAAGTTCATGGAAGAGAAGGCGATCATCAATGTGGGGAGTGTCGGGCAGCCGCGGGACCTTGACCCGAGGGCGTGCTACACGATTCTGAGCCCGGACCGGATTGAGTTCGTGCGGATCGAGTATGACGTGTCGAAGACGGCGGAGAAGATCAAGGCGATCGCGGCGTTGTCGGATTGGCTGGGGGATCGGCTGTACGAGGGGCGGTAGCGGGCGAAACCGGGAGCGGGGCGCGGCCAAGAAAGCAGCAGGCAATCGCCCTTTCTTCGGAGGCTCCATCTATCATCCGCCCCATGTCCGAATCCCGTCCAAGTCCCAACCGTCTTCTCCGAGTCCTCGTTCCGCTGGCGATCGTGCTGGCGGGGGTGGGGATTTTCTACCTGTATGTGGTCAGCAGCACGGGGACGAACTCGTCCTCGTCGACGAAGCAGGCGGCGTCAGCGCCGAGTGTGGATTCGACTGCACCGGGGATGGAGGCGGCACAGAGCGGCGCGACGGGGGAACCGCCACCGGTTGATGCGGGCGCGACGGCATCGGCACCTGTTGCTGACGGCGCGGCGGCGCAGCACGGGGCGGCGGCGGGGGGCGCAGCGGCGGCGGCTACGTCGACGGGTGAGCTCTTGGCGAAGCGGTTCCCGGCGGAGATTCTGGCGACGCTGGGCCACCTGACAGCCGAGAATGATGGCGGCACGTTTCAGATGGAGCTGGAGTTTTCACCGTTTGGCGCGGGGCTGTCGCGGCTGCGACTTGCGAACCACTTTGAGCATGCGGATCGGCAGGTTCATGAGACGATCCAGCAGTTTGTGGGATTGAACGGGAGCGACCGGATCGGTGCGACGCCGATGGCCGCGGCGTCGGTGAACATCGACGGGCGGGATGTGGATCTGTCGCTCGATGTTGCGGATGCGGGGGTGACGCTGTGGCGGCAGACCGGGCCGGGCGCGTTTGAGGCGGTGATCGTGGAGCGCAGCGCGGAAGGGACGGAGCGCGAGGTTGCGCGGATCACGCGGACGTATGTGCTACGGCCCAAGTCGTATGAGTTCACGATCGAGCAGCGGTTTAGCAATGAATCGGGCCGGGTGATGAACGTGTCGTGGAGCCAGTATGGCCCGACGGATCTGCCGCTGGGCGTGATCCGGTATGGCGGGGATGTGCGGCGCGTGCGGTTTGGGTATGTGCTGCCGGCCAAGAGCGATCCGGATCAGATCGTGCTTGGGAAGCAGTACCGCCTTGCGCACGCCGGCGCGCTGGAGAAGGCCACGACGTCGCCGACGGGCGCGATGGTGTGGCCGCCGACAACGCTGTGGCCGGATGATGATTCCAAAGAGCAGCAACTGACGCTGGCGTGGGCGGGGATGACGTCGCGATACTTTGCCATGGCGATGCACCCGGTTCCGGCGCCGGGGGTGGATCTTGCAAAGCCCGCGGGGGCATCGAAGGGGTTTTCGATCGTGGAGCGGGTGGATCGGCTTGCGATCCCCGCGCCGTATGACCCGAATGCGACGGGGCATACCTCGCCGGGCGTGATGATCCTGCGGGTGACCTCGCCGAAAATGACGGTCGCGGCGGGCGCGGGGGTGGATCTGTCGATGCTGGTGTATGCGGGCCCGCTGTCGAGGGCGTATGTGGAGGCGGAGCCGGCGGGGAGCTTTTACGGCCTTGCGGAGATGGTGATCTTCACGTTTGGCGGGCCGTGCGCGTTCTGCACGTTCCAGCCGGTTGCGCTGTTTCTGCGGTGGTTCCTTGGTTTCCTGCACGACCACGTGCTGTTTGACTGGGCGCTGGCGATCATGGTGCTGGTGGTGTGCGTGCGGACATCGCTGCACCCGGTGACGCGGTGGTCGCAACTGAGCATGCTGCGATTCAGCAAGCAGATGCAGGCGCTTGCGCCCAAGCAGAAGGCGATTCAGGAGAAGTACAAGAACGACCCGGTGAAGATGCGTGAAGAGGTCACGAAGCTGATGCGGGAGGGGCATGTTGACTACACCGCGGCGGCGCGTGGGTGTCTGCCGCCGCTTCTGCAGACGCCGATCTGGATCGCGTTGTACGCGATGATCTTCTTCACGTTTGAGCTGCGGCACGAGGCGGCGTTCTACGGGGTGATCCAGTGGATGACCAGCGGGCGGTGGTCGTTCCTTGCCGACCTTGCCGAGCCCGACAACTTCGTGAACTTCCGCGATGCCTTCAACTGGAACGGTTTCTCGATCCCTCTGCTCTCGGGGCTGATGGGGCCGATCCAGGGGTTGAACATTTTGCCGCTGCTGCTGGGCGTGGTGTTCTACATCCAGCAGAAGTACATGGCGCCGCCGTCGACGAACATGACTCCGGAGCAGGAGCAGCAGCAGAAGATCATGAAGGTGATGATGGTGGTGATGTTCCCGGTGTTCATGTACAACGCGCCGGCGGCACTGTCGCTGTACTTCATGGTGAACTCGTCGCTGGGCATTCTGGAGAGCAAGTGGATCCGTGCGCACGCGGATCAGCTTGAGAAGAAGCACGAGGCGCTGGTCGCGGCGGGGCTTGTGCCTGCGACGCCTTATGGCCGGAAGGACCGGGAAGCGGCCAAGAAGGCCGCGAAGCCGGGGCTCTTTGCGCGGATGCAAGGGGAGATTGAGCGCCGGCAGAAGCTGATCGAAGAGCAGCAGAAGCAGGCGGGGAAGAAGAAGAAGTGAATGGCGAGTGGTGAGTGAACGGGAAGCATGTCCGAGCTTTGACGGATTGGTTCGCCGCGAACGCTCGCGAGCTTCCCTGGCGTGCGGCGATTGGGGTGGCGCGGGATCCGTACGCGGTGCTGGTGTCGGAGGCGATGCTGCAGCAGACGCAGGTGTCGCGGGTGGTGGAGCGGTTTCCGAAGTTCATGGCGCGCTTCGGCACTGTGCAAGAGCTGGCAGATGCTGATGATCGCGATGTGCTGGCGATGTGGTCGGGGATGGGGTACTACCGGCGGGCGCGGAATCTGCACGCCGCGGCGAAGATGATCGTTGAGGGGTTTGGCGGGCGGGTGCCGCGGAGCGTTGATTCGCTGCGCGAGCTGCCGGGCGTGGGGCGGTATACGGCGGGGGCGATTGCCTCGATGGCGTTTGGCGAGGCGGCGCCGATTGTGGATGGGAATGTGGCGCGGGTGCTGCTGCGGGTGCATGGCCGCGGGGTTCGGCCGGATGATCGGGCGTCGCAGGGGTGGCTGTGGGAGCGCGCGGAAGAGGTGTCGCGTGCGGGGTTGCGTGCGGCGGGGGCGGGCGTGGCGAACGAGGCGATGATGGAGCTTGGGGCGAGGGTGTGTTTGCCGCTGCCGGCGACGCCGCGATGCGGGGTGTGCCCGCTGGCGGGTGTGTGCGCAGCGCATCGCGAGGGGAAGGAGATGCTGATTCCGCTGCCGAAGATGGCGGCGGTGAGGCGGACGGTGTACTGCGCGGCGGTGGTGGTGCGGGATGCGCGGGGGCGCGTGTTGCTGGAGCAGCGCGGGGAAGGCGGGATGTGGGCGGGGCTGTGGCAGTCGCCGACGGTGGAGCGCGAGGATCGGCCGCCGACGCGCGCTGAGGCCGCGCGGGGGGTAGGGATGAAGGCGGCGGAACTGGAAGCGCGGGGCGGGTTCACACACACGACCACGCACCGCGACGTCAGTTTCGTGGTCTATGCCGCATCGAACCTCAAGCAGGCTTCACCCGGGCTGCGGTGGAGAGCGCGCTCACGCCTGGGCGAACTGGGAATATCCAGTGCGCAGATGCGTGTGATCAAACTTGGCATGGACGATGCAGTTACGGGGACTGTCGCTGCGGGGCCGCGGCAGCGCCCTGTGCGGACAGCCGCTGGTTCAACTCTGAAGCCGACATCGCCTCGACGTGCCCGTCCATAAAGAGGACGTTCACCGGGCCGCGGACGAGTTGCGGGTTCTCGTACACCACGACGACCTGCATCGGGCTCGCGTGCTCAGTGAGCGGCTTGGTCGGGGGAAGATAGAAATACGATGTAGCAGTCTGACCATCGATGTGCGGCGTGACGAGCATCTCCGGGCCGACCATGCCCGAGGCCACGAGCCGGTCCAAGCCGTCGGGGGACTCGGGGTACCAGTCCTGGTTGTCGGAGGCGTACTGCATCAGGGCATCGCCGACCATGCGGACCTGCATGCTGCTTTTGATCTGCCGCGCGCTCTGGCGCGCCTTGCCGATGGCGGGGAGCATGACGGCTGCCATCACACCGGCGCAGTTGAAGACGGTGCCGACGATCGCGAGGACGAGCGCGGCGATCACCAGGCCCTTGCCGCGGCCCGGGAGCGCCGGCTTCACCAGTGCGATGATTGCCAGAATGATCGCGACGAACCCCACCAGCGGGACGATGAAACCCAGCACCGCGCACACGAGCGCGCCGATGGCGAGGCCCATGCCGCCCGCAGCGGGCTGAGGGGGAGGATTGAACGCTTGCCGCGGCGGAGGCTGGAACTGGGACATGCGGAACTCCGTGAGATCGATCCGGAAGTGTACCAGATCGACTCAAGGAATGAGCGGCGGGTGGGATCATTGAATCAACACCCGCAAGTGGCGCTGGGGGTATTGAACGCGCAGAAGCGTGCGCTGGGGCTTGGTGGGAAGTTGGGATGAAGCACCGGGAGTCACTGGGAATCGCCGGGAATCACCGCTCTGGAGAGCGGTGCCACCAGGAGAGAGGTGCCACCAGGAGAGCGGCGCCACCCAAGATCAGTTGCCGGATTCGGTTGCGCTGAGGATTTCCTGGATGGTGGTGAGGCCGCGGGCGACCTTGGTCATGCCGTCGTTTCGCAGGGTGACCATGCCGCGTTCGATGCAGAGTCGGCGGAACTCGGCGACGTTGGGGTTTCGCGCAATGACGTCGCGGAGCTGGTCATCGACGGTGAGGAGTTCGTAGATGCCCACGCGGCCGGAGTAGCCGGTGTTGAGGCATCGATCGCAGCCCTTGGGGAGCCAGATTCCGTCGGAGTCCATGCCGTTCATGCCGAGGAACTCGGCCATCTCCTCGCCGGGTGCTTCGTTGACCTTGCAGTGGACGCAGAGGCGACGGACCAGACGCTGGGCGAGGACAGCGCGGACGGCGGCACCGACGAGGAAGGGATCCAGGCCGATGTTGACAAGGCGGGTGATCGATCCGGGGGCGTCGTTGGTGTGGAGGGTCGAGAGGACAAGGTGGCCGGTGAGCGCGGCCTGCACGGCGGTCTGGGCGGTCTCCATGTCGCGGATTTCGCCGAGCATGATGACGTCAGGGTCCTGGCGGAGCAGGGCCTTGAGGGCCTTGGCGAAGGACATGCCGATCTTGTCGTGGACCTGGGTCTGGGTGATTCCGTCGAGGTGGTATTCGATGGGGTCTTCGACGGTCGAGACGTTCATCGACTGCTTGTCCATCTGACGGAGCGAGGAGTAGAGGGTGGTGGTTTTACCCGAGCCGGTGGGGCCGGTGACCAGCACGATGCCGTGGGGCTCATCGATGGCCTTCTTCCAGATGACCATGGCCTCTTCGGAGAAGCCCAGGTCGTCGAGGCTGACGTTGATGGAGCGGGTGTCGAGGATACGTAGAACGGTCTTCTCGCCGGTGCCGTTGGGGAGCGTTGACATACGCAGGTCGAGCTTTCGACCGGCGACGGTGCAGCGGATGCGGCCGTCCTGGGGGAGGCGGCGCTCGGAGATGTCGAGGTTGGCCATGATTTTGAGGCGCGAGGTGATCGCGTTGGCCATTCCGCCGGGGGGGTTCATCATCTCGAAGAGGACGCCGTCGATTCGGAAGCGGACTTTGAGCTTCTTCTCGGCGGGCTCGATGTGGATATCCGATGCGCCTTCCTTGACGGCGGTCTGGATGATGTAGTTGACGTAGCGGATGACCGGGCTTTCTTCCGCGGCCTTCTCGAGATCGACTTCCTGTGATTCCTTGGCCTTCTCGACCTGGACATCGCCGTCATCGACCTCGCTGAGGAGTTCGGAGATGTCGACGTCCTTGGTCTGCTCACCGCCTCCAAGGATCTCGATTGCGGCGCGGATATCCGACGGCGGGACCACGACGAGCTTGACGCCGGTGACGGCGAGACGACGCCGGACTTCGTCGAGGAGGAAGACGTCGTCGGGGTTGGCGGCGCCGATGATGACGCGGGTTGGCGCGTTGGGGCCGGAGCCGATCTTGGAGGTTCTGAGCGGGAGGACGAGGTGCTCTTTGCAGAACTCGGGGGAGAGTCGCTGGAGCATCTTGCCGTCAAATCCGCCATCGAGACCTTTGTGGAGATCGATTCGCTCGAAGGGGATGCCGGAGAAGGCGGCGATGCCGGAGGCGATCTTGACTTCGTCGGCCCCCTGCTCGATGAGGACTTCGGTGAGCCGGCGGCCGGGAGAGGCCTTGACGACCTGCTGGGCGGCGGTGAGCTGCTGGCTGGTGATAGCGCCGCTCTGCACGAGGAACTCGCCCAGGGGCGTTGTCGCCGCGGCGGGTTCATCGGAGCCGGGCTGGTAGACGGTGGCGAGCGCCTGGCCGACCGAGGTGCGCGAGGCCTCCGGGCCGCGGACGGGCACGGAGGGATCGTGAGAGAAGGTGACGGATTCGCGGAAAGAGCGCTGACCGCTGGGGACGGCGGGGAGTGGCGAGAAGGAACTCTCGGCGGTGTCGATGGTGTGCCGGCGGGGCGGGGGCTGGGTGAGATCATCCTGCGGGGTGAGGAGCGGGCCGCGATGGCGCGTGGCGGCCGAGTCTGGGGCCTTCTCGCCGTCGACTCCGAGTTCGTTCAGGATGTCGTCGATATCAAACTTGCCCAAGGTATTACTTCTTCTTCTTGGCGCCTTTGGGGTCGTTGGAAGCGTCGAGGGAAACGGAGAAGACCTGGCCGCGGGAGTCGATGTCGACGGCTCGGGAGTGGATGGCTTTGACGGTGAAGAGCTCGGCGAACTCATCGCCGACGCGGTAGAGGTCGCCGTTGATTCTCACGACACCGGCGTTGCCGGTGGAGTCGGCGCCCATGATGCCGTTGATCTTCATGCGGGAGATTTCGTTCTCGACCATTTTCTTGTGCGCTTCGGAGTCGCGGCGCATGCGCTCCTGGCGGGCACGCTCGGAGGCGGCGGTCTGGTCCTCGGTGGCGGGGACGACTTCCTCGCCCAGGAGGTCGGCGAGGAGGAAGGGGTTCTTCTGGACTTTGTCGGCGGGGACCTGGCAGGTGATGTTGGTGGAGGCGAGGTCCTTGAGGATGCGTTTGTGGTCGGCGGTGCTGGAGCCCGGGGACTTGGTGACGTCGTAGTCGGGCATCTTGGTGGTGGCGAAGGCGGCCATGGGGCCGATGCCTGCCTGGCGCATTCCGTAGACGATGCCGCAGCCGGCGGCGAGGAGGACCACCAGCGCGATCGTCTGGGTGGATTTCCAGGCCTTCCGCGGGGCCTGCGCGGCGTCGCTGACGGCGTTGTTGTCGGCGCCGGGGGACATGGCTTCGAGGCGGAAGGTGCCGCCGATGACTCCGTCTGGAGTGGCTTCGGCCGGGGCGTCGGGGTCGGGTGCTGCGTTGAAGTTGGTCACTGGTTGTCGCTCCCTTCGCCTTCGTAATAGATTGAGAGAACGAGCTTGGTCTTCATCTCGCCGTCGACCTTGTCGGAGCGGACGATGGAGAAGTCGGGGATCCGCATGATGCGGGGCAACTGCTCAAGCTCGAGGAGGAACTGGTAGAAGCCGTCGAAGTCTCCGGTGATCTCGATATCGATGGGCTGCTCCATCGCGAGGCCGGCGGGTGAGGTCTTGTCGGACTTCTTGAACTGGGGGACACGGAGGCTGCTCTTGCCGGCAAGGCTGGAGACCTGACGGAGGACGTTGTCCATCTCCTTGGTGCCGGGGAGGCGGGCCTGGATGGCTTCGATCGCGAGCTTGACCTGGTCGTTGGCGCGCGCGAGGTCATCGGATTGGGCGGTGGCCTGGCGGAGCTTGTCGAGCATCGCCTGCTTGTGATCGATCTCTTTCTTGGCCTTCTCGATCTCGATGTTCTGGGGCTTGAAGACCAGGAAGTAGGAGGCGATGGGGAGTGTGAGCAGCACTGCGAAGAACAGGAGCTGCCGGATGGCGGTGTTCACTTAGCGGTCTCCTTCGACGCCGGCGCGGGCGGCGTCGGTATCCTCGCGCGGGTGGGTAGGGTCCATGGGGTCGACAATGAGCGGGCGTGCGGTGGTGTTTGCACCCGGGCGCGGCGGGAGGCGGGGGACCTGGAGGGGCTCGATGTGGCGGGCGTCGGCGTTGTTGCGGAGGGAGGCTTCGATGCGGAACTTCCGCATGTTGACGTCCTCGATCTTGACATCGCCTGAGTAGAGGATCTCGACCTTGTCGAGGAGGGGGCAGTCGCTGAGCGCACGGTGGTAGTCGGCGACTTCCTCATCTGCGCCGGCGAGGCCGAGGATCTCGAGCCTGAACTCAAAGCGCGGGGCCTGGGGCTTGGGGGGCGCGGGCTTCTCGGCGTCTTTGGCGGGCTTTGCGCCGGGACGGGCGGAGGCGAGGGAGCGGGTCTGGGTGCCCTTTGCGGGCTCGGGCTTGGCCTTGGATTTGGGTTCGACGTGCCGCTTGCTCTTGAGGTTGAGCTCGGTGAGCGTGAGATTCTGGGGCATGCGGTTGATCATCTCGGCGAGGAGGATCGAGCGCGGGACCTTCTCGATCAGGGCGGTGGTGACCTCGGCCTTCTCGAGCATCTCCTGTTTCTGGGCCTCGAGGACCTTGAGCTGCTCGATCTTCTTGGTCTCGGTCGCGTATTCCTGGTTGATTTCCTGCTGCCGCTGCTTGACGGTCGACCACTGGCGGTTGGTCACGAAGAACGCGCCGACCACGCTGAGGGTGACGACGACGAAGAGGAAGACGGCGATGGCGAGGTTTCGGTTCTCCGCCTTTTTCTCGATGTAGTCCTCGGGGAGGAAGGACCCGCCCGAGCCGGGGCGGCGGTTGTGAAAGGTCATGAGAAACTCCTGATCGCGGCGGGACGGAGGGGCTTGGTTCAGAGGTCGGTAGGACAGAGCGAGAGGCCAAAGGCCACGGCCCAACCGGGCTGGGGCTGGGAGAAATCGATGCCGGCGCACGGCTCCTTGCCGGTGCGGGCCATGCGGGCGAGGGGGTCTGCGACCTGCGCGGGGAGGCGGAGGCGTTTGGCGATGTGCTGGCAGAGGCCGCGATGGCGGGACTCGCCGCCGACGAAGATGGCGCGCTGGACGCGTTTGCCGGGGAAGATGGCTTCGTAGTAGCGCATGCAGCCGGCGATCTCGTCGGTGAGGATCTCGAGCTGGTCGGTGAGATCGAACTCGGGGCCGACCAGACCTGCATCGGGCTGGAGGCGGATGTCGGCGGTGAAGCCCGCGGGCGTCATGCCGGAGCGGCGGTCCTCATCGACGAGGAGGGCGACTTGGTCATCGTCGGGCTGTGCGGGGCCGCGGGCACGCTGGGCGTGCACACCGGTGGCCGAGAGGCTGGCCGCGCCGGGAGTCTTGGGCGCGGGCATGGGGATGGCGACGAGCTCGGCGGAGGTGAGCCTGCGGCTTCGGGCGTCGGCGATGTTGACATCGAGCATGCGGGCGACGGCATTGTCGAGTTCGCGTCCGGCCATGGGGATCGACTTGGCGAAGACCAGATCGCCGCCGTGCCCGATCGAGACCTTGGTGGTCCCGTGCGCGAGATCGAGATAGAGCGTGGCGAGCTTCTGGTCTTCGGCGCGGCGATTGACGTGGTCGAAGGCGGTGAGCGCGGCGGTGAACTCGGGGTGCATTCCGACGCACTCAAGGCGGGCATCGCGGACGGCCTGCATCATGCGGGAGATGAGGTCACGCGCGGCGGCGAGGCAGATGACTTCGGTCTTGCCGCCTGCACCGGAGCCCTGCGGGAGCGCACCGTCGACCAGGACGTGGCGGTAGATGAGCGTGTCGGGGGTGCAGCCAAGGTGCTGGGAGATGGCGGCCTCGACGACGGCCTTGAGCTCGACCCCATCGGAGCGGGGGAACTGCATGTGCTTGCAGAACATTTGCGCGGCGGGGATTGCGCAGACGGCGCGGCGGCCCTTGAAGCCGGCCGAGCGGATGACCTTGGGGAGGGCCTGGAACTGGAAGGCAAAGCGCTTGGCGGCGTCGTCACGGATGTTTTCGGGGACCTCGGCGACCGCCGCGGCGACCAGTGCGGGCGCATCGCCGCCTTCGATCTGAAGGACTTTGAGGCTGGAGACGCCAAAGTCGATCGCGATCGGGCGAGTTCCGCCCGAGAAGTGCCCGAGCGCGGCTGTCTTCATGCGACCAAACGAGAACGCCATAGCCGGGTGCCTCCGTGCGGAGGGGCGTGCATGAACATTGCACCGCCTCCGCGGGTCGTGAATCGACGCGGGGGCGGGGGATGTTGAGATGGGATGTTGCGGGGGGCGGGGGGAATGGTCGGCTCGCCCGGAGCAGGCGGCCCAGACGGCGCGACCGGCGCGGTTGACAGGGCGGTAGGTGGGGGGTCCGAGAACCTATGGCGAGCAGATGGCGGCGGTGAGTTCGGCAAGCTTGCGGAACGCGAGGGGGATATCCCAGTGCTGACGGGGGCGGTCGCCGGTGGAGTTGCTGATGATGCGCATCTCGGCGAAGGGGAGCGCGGGGTGGAGGCGCGCGAGGGTGTGGGCGATGGCCGCGCCCTCCATGGCTTCGGCGATGGCGGAGGATCGATCGCGGATGGCGGCGGCGAGAGGATCGGTGCCGGAGCACGTTGAGACGGTGGCGATGGGGCCGGCAGAGTGGGCCAGGGGGGAGAGGGCGGCGAGGAGCGCGGGGTGAGCGGGGATTGCGGTGCCGGTGAATGGGCCGAGGGGGAAGCCCATGTCGGGGACGCTTTGGAAGCCGGTGGGGGTGAGGACACCTTCGTCGGCGTATGCGCTGGAGGTGGCGAGCACAGCGGAACCCAAGGGGAGGGCCGTGAGCGGCCGGAGTGCGCCGGCGATACCGAGGTTGAGGATGAGGGCGTGGCGCTGGGGGTCGGCCCTGAGCGCGGTGGCCGCGGCGGCGTTGACCTTTCCGACGCCGGTTTCGAGGAGATCGATGTTCGGGGTGATGGGCGTGAGGGGCCAGTTGCTCGGTGCGGGGCCGGCAGCGGGGGAGGCGGAGAGGCGAAGGCCGGAGCAGATGGCGGCGGCTTCGGCGGGCGCGGCGACCACGATGAGGATGATCTGGCCGTGAAGCAGGTGGGAGAGGGGTCCTGGCATCGCCGGGAGCGTATGGTGGGGAGGAACATCTGGCTTGGGGGGCGGCACGAAGCCAGAAGATCGGTGATGTTCGGCTTTCCTACGGCCTGAGTGCCAACCGGACGACGTCTGGCCGGTTCAAGGACATATGGCCGATCGGTGGATCGGCGGACGCTGGAAGACAGAAGCACAGGATTGAGGCATTCGATGGCGCACAAAGTGAAGATGGTGCAGAGGTGTCGTTTCCGGCGTGGCGGGGCGATGCGCAAGACGATCGTGGGGATTGTCGCGGCGGTGGGGATTGTTGCGGGGGTGGGTGCGCTGATGGCGTTTTCGGGGAAGCCGCAGCCCGCGGCCGCGGGCCCGGCGGGCGCAGGGGCAAAGGGCGGGGCGACCCCGCGGCACGCGGTGGATGTGTTCACGGTGACGCGGCTCAACTTTGATGTCGCGACAACTGCGACGGGGGAACTTCGCGCGCGGAACCAGATCGAGCTTCGGAACCGGATCGACTCTGACACAACGATTATCGAGGTGATTGAGGAGGGTCGGAGGGTTAAGGCGGGCGAGGTGCTGGTGAAGCTCAACGCCGAGCCGATGGTCGAGCGGCTGGATGAAGAGTCGCTGTCGATCGAGTCTTCGCGCGCGGCGATGGTGGAGGCGAACGAGGGGTACGCGATCCAGGTGTCGGAGAACGAGTCGGCGGTTCGGGCGGCGATCCTGAAGCTTGCGCTGGCGAACCTCGATCTTGAGAAGTGGAAGTCGGGTGAGGTGAAGAGCCGCCGGCTGGAACTGCGGCACAACCTGGAGCGCTCGACCAAGGAAGAGGTCCGGCTTCGGGAGAAGCTCGAGAAGAGCCGGAGCCTACATCAGCGGGGGTATTACAGCCTCGATCTGCTGAAGCAGGATGAGCTGTCGTGGGAGCAGTCGAAGGCGGACCTTGCCAAGCGGGAATTGGAACAGGAAGTGTTCGAGGAGTTTGAGTACACGCGTGATGAGCGGCAGAAGATGTCGGATGTGGAGGAGGCGCAGGCGGAGGTCGACCGGGTGCATCGGCAGAACGCGAGCAAGCTTGCGAGCAAAGAAGCAGACCGGAACAACAAGCGTCAGGCGCTGGCGATCCGGGAGCAGAAGCTTGCGAAGCTGAAAGAGCAGCTTGAGGCCGCGACGGTCAAGGCTCCGTCGGATGGGCTGGTCGTGTACGGATCATCAATCGAACAGTCGCGATGGGGCAATGACGAGGGGCCGATGCAGGTAGGGACGCGGGTGTATCCGAACCAGCTTCTGATTGTGCTGCCGGATACGAGCGAGATGATCGCGGCGGTGAAGGTGCACGAGAGCCTTGCAGGGCGGATCCGCCCTGGGCAGCGGGTGAACATCAAGGTGGATGCGGCGGGGGACCAGCGGTTCCCCGGCCGGGTCGAATCAATCGGCGTGCTGGCGGAGCAGACATCGCGCTGGATGGATCCGAATCTGCGCGAGTACACGGTGCGGATTGCACTGGATCGGGAAGGGATGTCCGAGGGACAGGGGGAGATGCTCAAGCCGTCGATGCGGTGTGAGGCGGAGGTGATTCTGGGGAACGTCACCGCTGCGCTGGTGGTGCCGGTGCAGGCGGTGTTCAACGAGGGGCCGGTGCGGTTTGTGCATGTGATGGCATCGGGGCAGGGCGGCACATCGCGGTATGCGCGGCGGCCGGTGCAGCTTGGGCAGAGGTCTGACCGGTATGCGGAGATCCGCGCGGGGCTGAAGGAAGGGGACCGGGTGCTGGTTCGTAAGCCCGAGCCTGGCGAGATCGTGGCCGGGGGCTGGCAGGAAACGGAACTGGTGACGGTTGGTTTGAAGTGGTCCGATGAAGGGCAGGTAGTGCCTGCGAACTGGACGCCGGGCATGGATGGGCGCGCGGGAGGCACGGGGGGGGCCGGCGGCGGTGAGGGTCGTGGGCCGCGGCCGGAGCGAAGGCCGGGCGGAACACAGGAGCCCGCGGCGGCTGAAGAAGAGCTGAACGCCAAGGGCGAGGGCGGCAAGACAGATGCTGCCACCCCGGATGCGGGGTCCAAACCAGCGGAACCCGCGGTGCAGGCACCAGCGGAGGGGGCAGCGAAGTCTGAGCCCGCGGTTGTGGCGGAGAAGTGATCGCGTGATCGCGGCTTGAGTGGTCGAGCGTGCGTCAACTGGTGCGGGGCGGTACGCTTGGCGCCAGATGCGGCTGCTGCTCTTCACTGACACGCTGAACGATGTGAACGGCGTTTCGCGGTTCATTCGCGGCGTTGGCGATCAGGCGTCGCAAACGGGGCGGGAGCTGCACATCCTGACGAGCACGCGGCTGCCCGCGCCAGCCGGCGGGGAGCGGGCGTTCATTCACAATGTGGAGCCGTTGTTCGCGGTGCCGATGCCGGGGTATCCGCAGCTTGAGCTTGCGCTGCCGCGGTGGGGAGCGATGATGCGGGCGGCGGCGCGGCTGGCTCCGGATGTCGTGCATGTCTCGACACCGGGGCCGGTGGGGACGGCGGGGCGACGGTTTGCGCTGCGGAAGGGCTTGCCGCTGGTGGGGACGTATCACACGGACTTCCCGGCGTACATCGATCACCTGTTTGATGAGCCGGTGTTCACATGGCTGTGCAGGGCACAGATGTCGTGGTTCTATCGCGGGTTTACGCGGGTGTTCACGCGGTCGGCGGAGTATGCGGCGGCGATGGAGGGGATCGGGATTGGCCGGGAGCGGATCGAGCGGCTGGTGCCGGGGATCGACACGGGCGCGTTTGATGTGCGCTTTCGTGATGAGGGCGGCGAGATCTGGCGCCACCTTGCGACCAAGGGTGTGCGCGAAGGGAGCGTGAAGGCGTTGTATGTCGGGCGGGTCAGCGTCGAGAAGAACCTGCCGATGCTGGCGAAGGTGTGGCGGGAGGCGCGCAGCGCGTGTTCGCGGGCGGGGGTGGATGTGCAGCTGCTGGTGGTTGGAGATGGCCCGTATCGCGCGGCGATGGAGACGGAGCTGCGCGGAACGGGCGCGGTGTTTCTGGGCTTCCGGCACGGCGAGGAGTTGTCGACGATCTATGCGAGCAGCGACCTGTTTGTGTTTCCATCGACGACCGATACGCTGGGGCAGGTGGTGATGGAGTCGCAGTGCGCGGGGCTACCGGTGATTGTCACGGATGTGGGGGGGCCCGCGGGGGTGGTAGATGATGGCGTGAGCGGGTTCGTGCTCGGCGCGGGCGGGGGGGCGGTGGCGCGCTGGGCGGAGTGCATCGAGCGGCTTGCGCAGGATGCGGGGCTTCGGAGTCGCATGGGCGCGGCGGGGCGCGCGAAGATGGCGCCGATGACGATCCGCAGATCATTCGAGCATTTCTGGAGCGTGCACGAGCGTGCGGTGGAAGGCTAGTTCGTTCTCGCCGCGGAACGGCAAGGTACCCAATCAGACTGCGGCGGCTTCGATGCCGCGTGCCTCCCAGCGGTAGATGCGGAGGACGGGTACGCCGCGGGGAGCGAAGAGCTTCTGGGCGGCTTCGTTGATCTGTTCCTCGCGCCAGTCGCTGGAGACAATGACCGCGTCGATGTGCTCAGCGAAGTTGGCGGGGGCGCAGACGGGGATGTCGCAGAACGTCAAGACTTTGGGGGCATCGTCAAGAATGGCGATGATTTCCAGGCCGCGGGCGCGGAGGGGCCAGAGTGCGACTTCCTGCGTGTGCTTGCCTGCGCCGTAGATGGCGACGCGGCGGATGCCGACGGCGAGGCACTCAAGCGCGAGGCGATCGACCATGGCGATCTTGATTCGGGCGGGGAGCTCTTCGGGCTTCATCGTGACGCGGGGGCGCATGGTGGTTTGGGCGTGCTGGGGCTGCGCCTGCTGCGGGTCGGCGGTTGCCGCGGGGCGAACGCGGGAGGCGGTGCGCGCGGCGATGAGATCGGCCGGGTACTCGGGCTGGACTTCGGGCGCAGCGCTCTCGACAGAGACGGTTGCCTTGAAGCGGCGGGAGGCCTGGGTGTGTTCGATGACCGGGTCGCCGGTGAGGGGTGAATCGTCGAGGTCGGCGATGTAGGTGTATTCGCGCGGGAGCCAGAGCGTTTCGAGCGGGCGATTGCGGGCGACGTCCTCCCACGCTGCATCGAGGTGGACCTGGTCCCAGGTTTTGGGATCGGCCTCGCAGCGTTCGCGCCAACGGATGAGGAGGGCTTCGGCGTCGGGGGTCTGGTTGAAGAAGGCGGTGCCGCTGGCGAACATCCAGCCCAGAGCGCGGTGGATGGCGAAGTCGGCGGCGACGCCGCGGAGGAGCTCGGGTGTGCGATGGATGAGGGCATCGGCATCGACCCAGAGGACGGGGCGGCCGAGGGACCGCCACCACTCTTCAACGAAGCGGGCCTTGTGCGCGCAGTTGGCCTCCCATGAGCCGCGGGGCTGGATGCCGACGATGCGATGATCGAGGCCGAGGCGGGTGCAGGAGTCCTTGAGTTTCTTTGCTTCGTCGGCGTAGGGGGTGTTGAGGGTGAAGTAGCAAAGGACGACGGGCATGTCGGTGTCGTTGAGCGGTGCGCGGGGGTTGCGGAACGCGACATCGCCGGTGCTGGTTGCCCACCAGAGCTCGGGGCCGGGGTAGTCGGCGCAGGAGCCCATGTGGCCGCGCGCTGTGAAGAGGGACTTGCCGTGGTCGTACCACTCGCGCTGAGCATCGTGAAGGACGACAACTCCGCCGGGATTGAGGAGGGCGCGGGCTTTGTCGAGGCACGCGCCGCGGGCGTAGCCATCGACGAGGATGACGTCGAAGCGTTCGCTGTCGACGGCGTTGATGAAGGGCTGGAGGTTTGCGGGATCATCTTCGGCGGCAGTGGCGTTGGTGCCGAGCGGGCCGGTGGGTTCGCGCAGGAGGAGGCGGACGTTGTCGCGCCGGCCGCGGCCGCCGTTGCCGAGGTGGTTGGAGACTTCGTAGAACCACTCGCGGTCGTGCTCGACGCTGGTGAGGGTTGCGGCCTCGGGGAGGTTCTGGGCGAGCCAGACGGTGGAGCCGCCCGCGCCCCATTCGAGCATTCGTCCGCCGGAGGGGAGGAAGGAGATGAGACGCTCACGGTGCTTCAGGCCCATCAGGCAACGCATGGAGAGACTCCGATCGGTTCAGTAGGCGCGGTCTTCGAAACGCTCTGGCGGTCGGCCGGAGACGGGCTTGTCGGCGACGAGCCAGTACCAGAAGTAGGTCTGGTGTTTGGTGGGGCCGAGCTCGAGATTGGTGAGGCGGAGGCCGGCGCTGTGCACGAGGTCTGCGATCTGCGCGGCGGAGTAGGAGAGTGATTGCTCGCGGACGGTGTCGGACTGGTCGGCGGTTGTGTCGCCGCCGGTGAGGAACTGCACGCAGACGCGGCCGCCGGGGCGGAGGACGCGGGCAAAATCGGCCATGTACGCCGCGGCCTGAGCGCGGGTGAGGTGCTGGAAGACTGTGAAGGCGAAGGCCTTGTCGACCGCGGCATCAGAGATGGTGCGGAGGGAGACGCCGTCGCCGACGTGGAGCGTGAACTCGCCGCGGCCGGAGAGGATGCCGCTCGCTTCGTCGAGTGGCTGTGGGGCAAGGTCGATGCCGATTGCGTGCGAGACGCGGGGGAGGAGGTGGTAGAGGGCGCGGCCGTATCCGCAGCCGAGCTCGAGAAGGGTGTCGGCGGAAGTAAGACTGAGAAGACGGGTGAGCTCGTCGACGCCGCGGTCGTGCAGGCGATCCTGGTAGCGGCGGTGATCGGCGAAGTACCCCTGGTTGTGCAGCTCACGCCAGTTGTCAACATGCCGCTCGATGGTGTGGGTAGTGCTCATACTGCGACCTCCGCGTGCGCTTCTGTGTAGCCGAAAGCGATCTGGTAGGCGTGGGCTTGCTGCTCAACATGGGCGGCGAAGTCGAGCAGCTCGCGCGAGGTTTCTCGCACGTGGCGCGCGACGCTGGAAGAGCCGACGCGGCCGCTGTGGCGGGCGGTCTCATACTCGCGGCCAAAGAGGTCGAGGCATCGGCCGGGGTCGCCGGTGATGGGCCAGTCGAGCCACCGCGAAAGCTCGGCGCGGAAGGATTCGTCGGTGGTGAAGGTTTCGTACTGCACGGTGCGGACACGCTCATCGCCGAGGCACTGCTTGAGGCGGACAAGGGCCGCGCCGGCATCGGTGAGACGCTTTGCCATCCATTGGTCTGTCTGAACGGGACGGCCCTCGGCGGCGTGGCGGCGCGATTTCTCGATGACGCTGATGGCGCAGTCGCGGATGTCGCGCACGGCCAGTAGGACCTGTCGTGGCTCGAAGACGCGGATGAGTTCATCGAGGCCGGCCGGGTTCACTTCCTTGACGCCCCAGGCTTTGAGGCGGGAGAGGCCGGGGCCGATGGTGCGGGCGAAGCGCGTGAGTCCGGGCTCGTGCTCGCCGGCGGCTGTCCAATCGTCGCGGGAGACGGCGACGGGCGCACCGAAGCGCGCGGCCTGCTCGAAGACGTGCTCACCGATGCCGTCGCGTGTCAGGCCGGGCTCGATGATGATCCAGCGATCGGGCGGTGTGGTGAGGAGGTTGGCCAGCGCGGTGGTTCCTGCGCGGCCCATGCCGGCGATCAGGAGGTTCATTCGTGGGAGATTCATCTTGGCGCTCCGGCGGGACCACATGGAAGGGTCGGCAGAGGGTTCAAACAGAGGGACTATCGGACCCTTGGGGCAGGGTGTTGAGCCGATGTCCGAGAATCAGGTGGCGCGGTAGATGGTGAGTACGGGGATGCCGCGGTGGCCGAACACCTGCCGTGCGCGGGAGGCGATTTGCTCTTCGAATCGGTCGGAGCTGGCGATGACGGCGTCGATGGGCTCGCGGAGATCATCGGGCTTGAGGACGGGGACGCCGGCGATGTGCGGCACCGCTGGGGAATCGTCGAGGATGGCGACGACCTTGATTCCCGCGGCGGCCCACGGGCCGGGGAGGATGGCGCTGGTGTGTTTGCCCGCGCCGAAGAGCGCGATGCGATGAACCCCGCGGGCGGCGCAGAGCTGGGCGGTCATCTCGACGAGTCGGGTGCGCAGCGCCGCGGCGTTATGTGCAGCGAGAAGCGATGCCTCGCCATCGCCGGCAGCGCGCCCGCCGGCCTTACGGATCCAGCACGAGCAGTTCATGCCGGGTGTCGCGGCGGATTCGGGCATGGGGGTCTGCCAGACGACTTCATCGCGCTTGGCGAAGAACTCCTCGATGGCGATCATGACGCCGGGGCAATCCGGGTGGCCGTAGTCATCGACGACGAGGAAGCCGCCGGGGCTGAGGGCGTTCCACACGGTGTCGAGCACGGCGACGGTGCTGTCGTAGGTGTCGCAGTCGATGTGGGCGAGGGCGAGGGTTCGGCCGTGGAGCTGGTTGACGGTCTTGTTGAACCATCCCTGGATGAGCTTGACGCGGGCGAGGCCTTTGGCGGAGAAGAAGGCGCGGATCTCCTCGACATCGACATCGGCGAACTGGCCCTGGTGGAGGGCCGCGCCGTCGCGCGCGGCGGTGGCGGGGAGGCCTTCGAAGGAATCGAACGCGAGGAGCTCGCGGGACTGCTCGAGCCTGCGCCAGGTTTCGGCGACGATGTACATGGAGCCGCCGCGCCAGGTGCCGAACTCGGCGTAGTCTCCGGGGACACCGAGGCGGACGACCGAGCGTGCGAGGGCGGCGAGCTGTGCGAGGCGGGGCCACATGACGCGGGTGCGTTTGAAGTCCTTCACCTCGTCGTAGATGGGGCCGAGCAACTGCAGGAAGAGCCGCTCATCGAGGGCCGCGCCCAAGGCGAGGCCGCGGGCCGCGCCGGAGCAGGCTTCAAGACCGATCTGCTCGAGCACTTCAGCGGGCGCGATGGGCATGAACAGATTCTCCGTGAGCGTCGAGCGTGCGTGTATCGGCGGGTTTGAGGCTGACCTCGCTGGGTGAGTGCGGAGGCGAGTAGATGCGGAGCACCTCGACGCCGCGATCGCGGAGCGGGGCGGTGCGCTCCCAGAGCGCGGGCTCGAAGGCATCGCTGGAGAGCAAGATGGCATCGGGAGCGAGGAGGTCGAGGGCGTGATCGGGGTGCACCACGGGGAGGCCGAAGGCGTGTTGGCCGGGGCGGGCGGCATCGTCGAGGAAGCCGACGAAGGGTGAACCGCCGACGGGCGCCCACAGCGCGGGATTGAAGATCTGCGCGAAGCGGCGGGTGTGGCGGCCGGCGGGGTAGATGGCGATGCGGGAGCGGCCCCGGGCGACCGCAGCGCGGAGAAGATCGAGCACGCGCGCGGCCAGAGCATCCTGGCGCAGATGCGGTGAGACGGCGACACCCAGGCCCGCGGCTCGCCATGCGCGGATGTCGGCGGCGGGGACAGGCTCAGCATGCGAAGACCCGATGAGGACGGCATCGCAACCGGGCGCGGGTGCATTGAGCGCGATGCTGCGGTAGCCGGCGCTTTGGAGCAGGCGCGTGCACCAGGCATCCGCACCTGCGGGGTCAGAAGCCGAACCGCCCTTGTTCCAGCGCCAGAGGTCGACAGGATGGAGGCCGGTGTCAGTCGGCTTGGGATCGATCGGGCGGGCAAGCGCGGCGGAGAATATCCGGGCGTAGGCATCGGCGGTGGCAGAGATGCTCAGGCCGCTGGCAGAGAGTGTGTGCCAGGCGCGCTGCTTCATGGCGGCGAGGGCGGGTCGATCGGCGTGGAGCGCGGCGAGCTTTGCGGCCATCTGCTGCATGTCGCCGACGGGGACGGCGATGCCGTTGTCGCCGTCGCGCACCCACTCGGCGACGCCGGAGCGGACGGCGGTGACGACGGGCACGACGCCCTGGCCCATCGCCTCGAGCATGACGACACTGGTGCCTTCGTATGCGCTGACGAGCACACAGGCATCCATCGCGGGGAGGAATTGCTCAACCCATGCGGGGCTGCGGCGACCGTGGAAGATGACACGGGTGTGGGTGTGCGTGCGCTGGGCGAGGCGGGCACGCCATAATGCAAGATCGGGCCCATCGCCGACGAGGTGCAGTTCGCATGGTGTGGCACGCAGCTCGAGTTCATCAAGGAGAAGGAGCAGGTCGGTGATGCGCTTCTGCTCTTCGACCATGCGGCCGATGTAGGCCAGGCGCAGCGGCTCGTAGGACTCGCGGCCTCCGGAGCCGGGGATGCGCTGCCAGAGTTCGGTTGCGACGGGCACACCGTAGACGATCTGCTCGACTGGGCGCCCACCGCCATCCCCCCTCGCCGCGAGGGGCGCGAGCCACTGCATGCAGGCCGCGCTGACGCCAACGGCGGCGGACCAGGTGTCGTAGGTGCTGGCGAGGCTGCGGTAGTAGTCGTCATCGGCGTGGGCGATGGCGACGGTGCGAATGCCGCGGGGTCGGAGCAGTGCTGCGGCCATGAAGCAGGCGTCGTTGTAGTTGGGGAGGATGATGTCGGGGGCGAGGGACTCGAGAGCGGTTCGGATGGTCTCGATGCGCTGGTGGTGGTCGGCGAGGGGATCGATGACGCAGAGGTCGACACCGGGGGCGGCGGCGGGATCGAAGTCGGGGGACTTCCAGCCGCCCGGCTCCATCGCGACGATGAGGGTGCGGAACTCGAAGCCGAGTTGCTGCTCGCGCTGCGCAAACTCGCGGGACATTCGCAGGGACCAGGTCATGACGCCGCCGATGGGGGTGGAATCGGTGGTGACGCAGGAAACCACACGGCGGACGCCTTGGGGGCGGGGCCGGCCTGCATCGTGCGCCAGCGTGATGCGCTCGATCGAAGGGAGCTCGCGCTTGCGGCCGGGGCCGCCGCCAAGCTCGCCCTTGAGCAGCGAGACGATTGCCGCGGCCACTCTGGCCGCGGGCTGGTCGGCGGGCGCGGGGCCGGAGGTGTGCATGCGCGCGAACGCTCGGGCCTGGCGGCGGCAGTCGGCTTCATCGGGAGCGTAAAGACGATTGAGGAACTGGGTGAGGTTGTCGTCGGTGGAATCGCGGCCGCGGAACGTGTCAATCGCTTCTTGCCAGAGCGGACCATCGTGCGGGTGGAGGATGGCGGCTGGGCGTCGGGCGGCCATCGCCTCAAGCAAGAGCGTGGAGGGCGTGGTGAAGACGGCGCTGCAATCGGCGAGGGAATCGCGGAGGGGGCGGGTGTCGTTGGTAACGCCGAGCTCATCATCGAGACCGGCGGTGAGCCGCCAGAGGATGCGGTTGTTCCAGCACGTGAGTGATGCGGCGGCGCGAACGGCGCGGAGGGCATCGAGCAGCCGCTGGTGTTCGGCCGCATCAAACGCGGGGCGGCGGGCGGTGGCGATGAGGAGATTGGGCTGCCTGGGGAGGGGGAGTGGCCGTGGGAAGGCCGCGGCGATGCGGGGGAGACCGGTGGCGATCGCGACGTTGCCCCAGGACCAGAGCTTGGCGCGATCGGTCTCGCCTGCGCAGGCGATGGCATCGACCGGCGCGGGGCGGAGGAACTGGGGCGGTGCATCGGGGTTGGCGAAGGTGTTTCGGTACTCGACGACGCCGTCCATCATCAGGAGCGTGGGGACGTTCCGGGCGCGCGCCCAGCGGAGCGCGGCGAGGGAGAGCGGGGACTCGCAATCCTTTATGGCGATGAGGCCGACGCGGGCGTGGTCGATCTCATCGAGCTCCCACTCGTTGATGCGGATGACGCGGACGCTTTGGGCAGCGAGCGCGGCATCGACGCCGGGGAAGTGATCCGGCTGGGCCGCGTACTGGACGATCGCGACGACCGGCGGAGCGGAGGACTGTGTTCGCGGGTCGGCGGTGGGCACAACTGGATCCTGGCTCGAAGGCCTTGCCCGGGAAGGGATACCCCCCCACATTCTCCCCCCTGCTCCAACCGCCTGTCGTTGCACTCGTGTGGCGGGAGAGGCAGGAGAGCGCGCACCTTCTCCTGTTGGGCGTAGGGAAGGAAGGTCCGCATCGGGTTATCGACCTGCGCAGGCCGCGGCCACCAAAACTGGGCCGTGGTGAGCGCTGCGGACCGATTCACCGTTATGCGATTTGCCCGAATCAGTGACTTGGCCAAGGCGAAGAAGCCCGGCCACTCGGCACCC
>JBBRUT010000041.1:0-24661 GCA_038247555.1 Phycisphaerales bacterium
ACTCCGCTCACCAACTTCACGCTGCAGCCCGGTCAGTACTACCTGATCCAGCAGTCGCAGGGTGCGGGCGGAACGACCCCGCTTCCGACACCGGATGCGGCGGGCACCATCACCATGGGTGGCTCCAACGGAAAGGGAGCGCTCGTCTCCAACACGACGGCACTGACCGGTGCCTGCCCGACTGGTCCTGAGATCCTGGACCTTGTGGGCGTTGGCGGCACCGCCAGCTGTGCCGAGGGCTTTTCCACTCCGAACATGTCGAACACGACCGCGGCGATTCGCCTCAACGGCGGATGCCAAGACACGAACAACAACTCGGCTGACTTCACCATTGCTGCGCCGACGCCGCGGAACTCTGAAGCTTCGTACGGACCCTGCGGCGGCACGCCGCCGACGGGCTTTGGTTCGGCGGATCCGTTTGTGGTGTGCAACAGCGCGGATGTGACGATCACGACGACGGTCACTCCCGGGAGCGGCCCGGCGAGCACAGGCATCGCGGTGGTGGGCAATCTGACATCGCTGGGCGGCTCGGCGACGCAGTCGTTCACGGACCTTGGCGGGGATCAGTTCGCGTTCACTCAGACGGTGGGCGCCGGGACCTCCGCGGGGATTAAGACGCTGACGCTTTCGGTGAGCGATGCGCAAGGCCGCAACTCGATCTTTACGGTTGATGTGCTGGTCAATCGCTGCACACCGTCCTCGACGGGGCTGATCGAGCCGCTGGCGCTGTGCACGACCGGCGGGCTGGCCCGCGTGGTGGTGTTCGCGATTCCGGCCTCGGGCCTGAACGCGGAGTTCCTTCCGGGCTCGATCACCGCGGATCTGACCCTGCTGGGCGGGTCGGCGACGCAGGAACTATTCAACGATGCGACCAACGGCGACAGAGTTGCCGGCGATACGGCGTGGTCGTTTGAGTTTGCGGTCGGGGCATTCCCGGTCGGCGTGCGAACGATCAGTTGGAGCGGGCTCGATGCGAGCAGCCGCCCGATCTCGGGCATGGCGGAAGTTCAGTTCATCGAGTGCACGCAGGTGGCATCGCAGGTGGTGATCAGCCAGGTGTATGGCGGCGGCGGCAACACCGGCGCGGTCTACACGAACGACTTCATCGAGATCTTCAACCGCGGCTCGGTCTCGGTTGATGTAACGGGCTGGTCGGTGCAGTACGCGTCGACGGCGGGCGGATTCGGCCTCAAGACGGACCTGCCCTCGGTGGTTCTGGCGCCGGGTCAGTACCTGTTGGTGCAGGGCGCGGCGGGCAATCAGTGCGCAATGATGCCGTGCGGCGTCCCGCTGCCGGTGGCAGCGGATGCGATCGGCTCACTGAATCTGGCCGCGGGATCGGGCAAGGTTGCGCTGGTGAGCAGCACGACGCTGGTGAACGCGAACTGCGCGGACGCAACGGTCGTTGACCTGGTTGCGTTCGGCACGGGCGTGACCTGCCAAGAGGGGCTGTTCGGGGCTCCGGCGGGCAGCAACGCGGTGTCGCTCTTCCGTCTGCAGGACGGCTGCCAAGATACGGATCAGAACGCGGTTGATTTCTTCCCCTTCGCTCCGGCTCCGCGGAACACCTCTTCGGCGTTCAACGTGTGCGCGGGCGGCCCGGCGACTGGCGCTTGCTGCCTGACGGATGGGACGTGCTCGGTCCAGACGGCCGCGAACTGCGCGAGCAGCGGCGGTTCGTACCTTGGCGATGGCGAGGCGTGCAGCCAGTCGGCGTGCGATGCGTTGAGCGTCGCGTGCTGCCTCAGCGGTACGTGCACGGTGACGAATCTGGGCGGATGCCTGTTCCAGGGCGGCACGGTTGATTCGTTCAGCGCGACGTGCAGCGGCGTTGATTGCGGGCCCGCGTTCTGTGATGCCGATTGGTGCCAGGATGGCTCGGTCGGTGTGCCGGACATCTTCTGCTTCCTGTCGGCATGGTTCGCCAATGACCCGGTGGCCCGCAACTACGGCGGCTCCAACGGCGTCCCGGCGATCTTTGCGTTCCTGTCCATCTGGTTCGCGACGGGCACCGGCCCCTGCGTTCCGTAAGCTGAACGCGGCCGGACATTGATTTCACCCTGAGCCCCCGCCCCTCACCCGGGCGGGGGCTTTTTGTTGCGCGGAGTCGTAGACTTGTCGCCCTTCGCGCGGCGTACTGAGAAACACGCGGCGGAGAACGGCCCGGAGTGCACACGATGGCTGCGATCACCGAAGTTCTGAAGTGGCTTGAAACCAATGAGAAGCAGTCGGTTGCGCGGCTGGTGGATTGGTTGAAGATTCCGAGCATCAGCACGGACCCGGCGTACAAGGGTGATGTGCGCAAGGCCGCGGAATGGGCCGCGGAGCATCTGCGGGCGAGCGGGCTGATCGCGGAGATTCACGAGACGGGGGAGCCGGCGGGGACGGGGCACCCGATTGTTCTAGCAACAACACCGGGGCTCGAGCACGCGGCGGGGCCGCACGTGCTGTTCTATGGGCACTACGACGTCCAGCCGGTTGACCCCGTTGCGCTGTGGGAATCGGGTCCGTTTGAGCCGGTCATCAAGAGCGGCGAGGGTGGGGAGCGGATCGTGGCCCGCGGGGCGTGCGATGACAAGGGCCAGGTGATGATGTTCCTTGAGGCGCTGCGCGCGTGGAAGGACGCTGGCGGCGCAGTGGCGGGAGATATGCGCTTCACGGTGCTGCTGGAGGGTGAAGAAGAATCGGGCTCGGTGAACCTTGATCGCTATCTGCGGCAGAACGCCGAGCGCTTCAAGAAGTGCGATGTGTGCCTGATCTCGGATACGGGCATGCTCTCGCGCGAGCAGCCGGCGATCACGTACGGCGTCCGCGGCCTGACATACACCGAGATCAAGCTGCACGGGCCGAATCAAGACCTGCACTCGGGGCTGTGGGGAGGGCGGTGCCCGAACCCCAACAACGAGCTGGTGAAGGTGCTGGCGCAGCTGTGGGACAAGGACCGGAAGGTCACGATCCCGGGCTTTTATGACTCGGTGCGGCCATTGGGCGCAGATGAGCGCGCGGCGTGGGCGAAGCTGCCGTTCTCGGCCGCGGAAGCGCTGAAGAAGATCGGACTGTCTGCCGAGGCCGACATCGGCGAAGCTGGTTATACGGCGATGGAGCGCGAGTGGGCGCGGCCGACGGCGGAGATCAACGGGATCTATGGCGGGTACACGGGCGCCGGGGCCAAGACGGTGATCCCGGCCTGGGCCGCGGCGAAGGTGAGCTTCCGGCTGGTTGCGGATCAGAACCCCGATCGGGTCAGCGAGGCGTTCTTTGCGTGGTGCAAGGATCGCACGCCGCCAGGGTGCAAGTGGGAGTTCCATCTACACTCGGGCGGAGACCCGGCGACGGTGCAGACGGATTCGCCGTACCTCCGCGCGGCTTCCGCGGCGGTAGAAAAGGCGTGCGGGAAGGCGCCGTCACTCATTCGAAGCGGTGGATCGATCCCGGTGGCTGGTCAGCTCAAGGCGATCTGCGGGCTGGAGACGGTGTTCATGGGCTTCGGGCTCGATGATGACCGGGTGCACTCGCCCAATGAGAAGTTCGAGCTGGGTTGCTACCGGATGGGGGCGAAGTCGCACGCGTGGTTGATTGAGTTGTTGCGGGGGATGAGGTGATTTTGTACTTTGGATTTTGGATTGCCGATTGACAGGATGGCCTCGCGCAGAGGCGCGGAGGCCGCGGAGAAGAGGCGGGGATAGACACCGAGGCGCACTGGGGCGCACGGAGGAAAGGCGAAGAGAAGACAGCCACGGATGGGCCCAGATGAGCCCAGATGGGAAGAGGCCAAGGAGGGGGCCGCAGATGAACGCGGATGAACGCAGATCAGAGAAGAACGGGCAGAGGGATCGCCGCGGAGCGATGGGGAGATTGCGGGCGTCAGGCCGCGGCAGGCTCTGTGCCGCACTCGGGGCACTTTGAACCGGCGGCGAGGCCGATGAGGTTGTAGCCGCATCCTGCGCACGAGCCAAGCCGGGAGCGACGAGCGCTTGCATCGAATCGCCAACTAATTGCAGCAACTGATCCCATTAGGAGCGCGGGCATCCACAATGGAACATGTAGTGACCATCCTACGGCATTGCCAGACCAGCTCAGTGACCACCACGAAAAGCCTGGAGACGCGGGCGATGCGCATCCCGGTCCGACGATCGTCCACGTAGAGTTGACGAATCCATGTAGTGACCCGATCCCCATCGTCCCCTGACCCACGCGAACGAAGGGGCCACCTAGCAAAACCACTACCGCCCACCACACGCTCGCGATCCACAGGACAAAGAAGATGGCGGCCGCGGCGGTTCCTCCCCACTTCGCCGACTTACGGATGATTGGACGCCATCGCATCGGCCCATCGTAAACGATGGGCTGAAAGCAAGCCGCGGCGGCACGATTGGCGCTGGGGAAAGGGGGAGAAAATACGGGCGGCGGGAGTCGAACCCACAACCTCCTGATCCGTAGTCAGGTGCTCTATCCAATTGAGCTACGCCCGCCCTTGGGGGCTGCAAGCCTAAGCATATGGTCGGTCTTTGGCAAGGCGAGGCGGGTGGCGAAGAGGGGAATCGGAGCCGCCCGGGCGGGATTTTTGGGAGGGATGGCGACGGGGATGTGGTGTGAGGGCGGCGGGGCCGGGCGTGTGCGGGGTCGGCCTTGATCCGGCGAGGGGTGCGGCCAATACTTCTCCCCGCAAACGGACCAGTCCCGAACTTCAGGAAAGCGACCAGTTTACCTATGGCTCACTCGCTCTCGGCCAAGAAGCGCATCCGTCAGAACGCCAAGCGCAACGCCCGCAACCGCTGGCGTCTCCGCAGCCTCCGGGTGGCGATTCGTGATTTTCTCAGCAAGCTGACGCACGGTCAGGTGACGGAGGCCAAGGCCTCGTTCACCGCGCTGCAGAGGCTGATCGACCGCAGCGCGGCGAAGGGGATTATCCACAAGAACAACGCCGCGAGGCGGAAGAGCCGCTTGAACAAGCGTCTCAAGGACAAGTCGGCTGCCGCGGCGAGGAAGTGAGATTGATTTCGACTTGAAGACCCGCGACCCGCTTCCGATCTGGATGGCGGGTCGTTTTCTTTTTGAAATGGGCAGGAACACAGCTCTTGAGAGCTGTGCCACCAAAGGCTTGGGCCACCGAAGACCAGGGCACTTCGCTACGCTACCGGCGTTGGCGCGAGAGATTGCCAAGTCGAAGAAAGCGGCGGAGCGGCGTGAGGAGCCGCGCGAGGGGGACCGCGCGCCATCTTCGCTGGCGGGGCTGGATGGGTACTGGGCGGCCTCGGGCCGGCCGCTGCCGGTGCTGGTGTTTCTGCTGCCGCTGGTGCTGCTGTATGAGCTTGGATCGGTGCTGTACCTGACGAACCCGGAGGCGGGGACGCGGAAGACAATCGAGGCCCAGAAGCTGCTGGGGGATTTCTTTCAGACGATGGGCGTGGCGGGGCTGTTTGTGCCGGGGATCGCGCTGGTCACGGTGCTGCTGGTGTGGCACATCATGTCGCGCGATGCGTGGCGGGTGCGGACATCGACGCTGCTGGGAATGCTCGCCGAATCAATCGCGTGGACGATCCCGCTGCTGGTGCTGTCGGCGGCATATCGGCGGATGGGCGCGTTTGCCGGCGTGGGCAGCGGGTCAGAGTTGGTTCAGGCCGCGACCGATGGCGGGTTGATGGCCGAGACCTGGCAGGCGCGGCTGACGATCTCGATTGGTGCGGGGCTGTATGAGGAGATGCTGTTCCGACTCGTGGGCGTCGCGCTGCTGCACTTTGTCGTGAAGGATTTGCTTGGCGCGAAGAACTGGATCGCGTGCACGGTGGCGGTGATCGGGAGCGCGCTGGCGTTTGCGGTGTATCACGATCCGCGGCTGGCATCGGGCGGGCCCGACTGGTACCGACTGGGGTTCATTGCGCTGGCAGGGGCGTACCTGGGGAATGTGTACGTGCTGCGCGGGTTTGGAATCGTGGTGGCCACGCACGCGCTGTATGACGCGATGGTGCTGGTTGCGCTGCAGCAGGGGGAATGAGAAGCGACGAAGCGACGAAGCAGGAGTTTATAGAAGAAGCACGGAGTGCCGGTCCACCTCGGAAGTCAGTGCGGGATCTCTTTGACCGCGTTGCGATTCCACGCAGGAATGCGCACGACGATCTCGCCGGGCTTGAGGATCTCGCACTGGCAGGCGAGGCGGCTGTTGCGCCGGACATCCGGGGCTTCCTCGACGCGGTCATCCTCGGCCTCGGTCGACTCGCTCAGCAGTTCCATGCCCTTCTCGATGTAGACGTGGCACGTGGAGCAGGCACAGACGCCGCCGCAGGAGTGCTCGATGTTGATCTCGGAGCCCAGGGCGAGTTCGAGCAGGTTGTGGCAGCGGGCGCCATCAACCGTGTGCTCGGCCTTGTCGGTTCCCGTCACGGCCTTGGGGTCTTCGCAGATATAGCGGATGGAGTTGGTGGCCTCGCCCGCATTGATCTTTACGCCGTGGGTGTGCATCTGACGGAACTCTATTCCCGGGCGGGGGCGGAGTCTTGATCGCCGCGGGTGAATGGGCGGATCGCCGGTGCACACGGCCAAGGCGGTGCCGCGGCGGGGCCAAGGCGAGACAGCCCGCGGGGAGCGGCCTGCCGCTAGAATCTGGTTATGCCCCCCCCATCGACGTCAGCGACAACACAGAGTGCCTCGGCGGCGACGGCGATGGGCGGAGTTGAGCTGTCGGTGGTTGCGCCGGCGCACAATGAAGAGGGCAATGTCGCCAATCTGGTGAACGAGATCGGGGCGGCTCTGGAGCCGCTGGGGATCGCGTTTGAGTTTGTGATTGTGGATGACGGCTCGACGGATTCGACGCGAGAAAAGGTCATGCAGATGGCCGCGACGCGGCCGTGGCTGCGGTGCGTGGCGATGACGAAGACGCCGCCGGGGAAGGGATGCGGGCAATCCGCGGCGTTTCATGCGGGCTTCCGGGCGGCGCGGGGACGGCTGGTGGCGACGCTGGATGCCGATTTGCAGAACGACCCGGCGGACCTGCCGGCGATGCTGTCGCTGATGCGGGAGAAGAACGCGGATATGGTGCAGGGGGATCGCTCGCACGCGCGCAAGGACAACGCGGTGCGGCGGGTGGGGTCGATCGTGGGGAGGAAGTTCCGGCTGTGGCTGCTTGGCGACAGCATCCGCGACACGGGGTGTTCATTGCGAGTGATGAAGCGGGAGATCGCGGTGAAGCTGCCGCTCGATTTCCGCGGGATGCACCGGTTCATCCCGGTGACGGCGCGGCACCTTGGGTACACGGTGGTTGAGATGAAGGTGAACCATCGGCAGCGGCACGCGGGGGAAACGAAGTATGGAATGGGGATCGTGCAGCGTGCGCTGCCGGGGCTGATCGACCTGCTGGTGGTGCGGTACATGCGCAACCGGCGACGACCGACTGACAATGCAGAGGTGCGCGGGGCGGGCGAGGCCGCGGACGGACTGGGGGGGAGCCGGGCGCAGCTGCGGGTCGAGCATCGCAGCCGCGAAGGAGCCGGCGTTTGAAGTGGGAACCGGTCGCGGCGATGATCGCCCTGCTGCTGCTTGGGGTGTGGGTGGTGTGGGGCCCGAGCGTTCAGCATGAGCTGCGCGATGGGGGCATGACCAGCAAGTACAACTTCGCGGGGCTTCGGGGGGAGCTGGAGACGGTGCGTGACCCGGCGAGCGCGGATTGCAGCTTCCGGCTGCTGCCGAAGGATGGGCAACCCAGCGCGGTGTTCGGGAAAGACAAGTTCGTCGAGATGTTCGGGGCGGAGGGGTATGACCGGGTGACGGCGAATGCGGGGAACCTGGTGTTTCGCGCGCTGAACATCACGTCGTGGGGGGGTGTGGTGTGGGTGTGCATCGGGTTTCTGGGTCAGGGCGCGTTCTTTGGCCGGATGCTCATCCAGTGGCTGGTGAGCGAGAAAGAGAAACGCTCGGTGGTGCCGGAGATTTTCTGGTGGCTGTCGCTGGTGGGCGGGGTGACGCTGTTTGCGTACTTCGCATGGCGGCAGGACATTGTGGGAGTGCTGGGGCAGACCTCGGGCGTGGTGATCTATGCGCGGAACATCCGGCTGATCCGCAAGCGCGAGCGGCGCGATGCGCGGGAGGCTGCGGAGAGAACGGCCGCGCAGGCGAGTTGAAGAACCCGGCATGGAGTGCCGGGCCACCAGGATGCAGAACCCGGCACGGAGCACCGGGCTGCTTGAGTCAGAGGCCGGCGGCGCCGAACCACGCGGAGACTTTATGATCCAGCGCGCGGGCGACTTCCATCAGCGATTCGAGGCTGGGGAGATGGCTGCCGCGTTCGATTGAAGAGAGCTGCGAGACACTGACGCCGGAGGACTCTGAGAGGTCCTTGAGCGTCCAAGATTTCTCGGTGCGTGCGAGGCGGATCTGTCGGCCGAGTTCCTGGCGGAGACGGTCCTGCGGGCGCATGCCCAGGCCGAGCGCGGCGGCGGCCTGCGCCAGGGAGCGGTTGATCTCATCGATCGAGAAGGGCTTGGCGAGGTAGTCAAAGACATCGCGCTTGAAGGTCTTGCGCATTGAGTCGAGGGAGGGGTAGCCGGTCACGACGATGACGCAGAGCTTGGGCCAGCGCTTGCGGAGTTCTTCCAGCACCGCCTCGCCGGTGTCGCGGCCCATTTTGATGTCGAGGAGCAGGACATCTGGCATGGAAGCCTCGATGAGCGAGAAGCATTCCTCAGGAGTTGCGGCAACTCGGACATTGTGCCCGCCGCTATCTTCGCTGGTCAGCAGAGTCTGGACGTACTCGCGAAAATCGGGATCATCGTCGAGGGAGACAATGGAGAGCGGGGGCGGAAGTGCGGGCGAGGATGTGGGGATGGCGGCATCGTTCACGGGGAGAGTGTACCGGGTTGACCCAAACAGGTGCCGCGACCGCCGATTCGGTTGGCATTCTCCTACGCTCTGACCGTGACCGAGATGCCACCCAGCCCGCGCACCGATGGGATCCTTTTCACGGCCTTTGAGCCGAGCGGGGATGACCACGCCTCGAGCGCGATCGCCGAAATCCGGCGGCGTCGGCCGGAGCTCGCGGTGTATGCGTGGGGCGGGCCGAAGATGGAGGCGGCAGGGGCGACGATCGTGGGGAGGACGGGCCAGAAGGCGGTGATGGGCCTGCCGGGACCGGCGAAGATTGCCGAACACTTTGCGATTCAGCGGGACATCCGGAGCTGGCTGGCGCAGGGGATCGCGCGGGTGCATGTGCCGGTGGATTCGCCGGCGGCGAACTTCCCGATCTGCAAGCTGACGCGGCCGGCGGGGATGACGGTGATTCATCTGGTTGCGCCGCAGATGTGGGCGTGGGGCGCGTGGCGGGTGAAGAAGCTTCGGCGACTGACGAACAAGGTGCTGTGCCTGCTGCCGTTTGAGGAAGACTGGTTTCTGCAGCGCGGGGTCGCGGCACGGTTCATCGGTCACCCGCTGTTTGATGTGCCGCTGGATCAGGCGACGCTCGCGGAACTGAGTGAGCGGGCCCTGGCGTTTGAGCCGGAACCAGGGCCGCCGCCGCTGCCGCGGATCGCATTGATGCCGGGATCGCGCCCGGGGGAGCTGCGGTCATCGTTTCCGCGGCTGCTGGATGCGTTCAAGCGGCTGCTGAAGGATTTCCCGGCGATTGCGGGGGTGGTGGCGGCGACAACGCCGGAAGTTGCCGCGGGGCTGCGGGAGCGTGCAAAGGCGCTTGGAGGTTGGCCTTCGCGGTTGGCGATGTCGATCGGCGATACGGATGCGGCGATCCGCTGGTGCGACTTTGCGCTGGTGGTGAGCGGAACGGTGACGCTGCAGATCGCGCGGCAGAACAAGCCGATGGCTTCGTTCTACTGCCCGAACAAGATGACGTATCACCTGCTGGCGCGGTGGCTGGTGGAGACGGACCACTACACGCTGCCGAACCTGATCATGGGAAAGCGCATTGTTCCGGAGTTGATCCCATACATGCGGGACGACGGGGAGGATCTGGCGCTTGAGGTCATCAAGTTCATGCGGCGAACCGGGTATGCGGATGATCAGAAGGCGGAGTTGACGCGGCTTCGGAAACGGTTCGAGGGGACGCACGCGGCGATGGCGGCGGCGGATGAGATTCTGCGGGCGCACGACGCCGCGGCACCGGGGGCGATGGCGGTGGGAGCCGCGAGCGCGGTCAGGTAGTTCCGGGCGCGGCGAGAAGCAGGTCCAGCAGCGTGCGGGCGGGGTGGGGATCGTGGAGGGCGAGGGCGCGGTCGCGCGCAGCGGCGGCGAGCCTGGGCCAATGTTCGCGCGCGGACCATGCCCGCTCGAGAGCGGCGCCGACTTCGGCCGCAGCGGGGCTGGGCGCGACCCAACCTTCCACACCATCGCGGACCCAATCGGCGCATCCGCCGACATCGGTGACGATGCAGGGACGGGCGAGCAGCATGGCCTCGACCATGGCCAGGGGCGTGCCCTCTGCGCGCGAGGGCAGGATGAGGATGTGCCGGGATGACCAGATGTCGCGGATATCGGCCGCGTGGCCGGCAAAGGTGATGCGGCTGGCGAGGCCGGCGGAAGCAGCCTGAGCTTTGAAAGTCTGAGCGTCCGGTCCTTCGCCGAAGAATGTGAGGTGCCAATCGCGACTTTGCCATCTTGGCGCGGAGAGGGCGTGGATCAACAGGTCATGGCCCTTGGTTGCGGCCTGAAGCCGCGCGACGACGGCGAACTGTGCGGGAGAATCGGTGGCCGGCCAGTGCAGGGGCGAGGCGTCGCGCAGGTTCACGGGGTTGCGGAGAACACGGGCGCGAGGGACGGAAGCACGCAGCGCGCGCTCGGCCTGGGCGATGTTGCGTTTGGCGACAAAGGCATTCGTGGCAGCGTGATGGTTGATCGCGATAGCGAGGCTTCGCGCGGCGGGGCGGAGGTCATCGTCATCGTCGTTGTACTGCACGACATTGATGAGCGGCAGGCCGGTGGCAAGGATGCGGCGCACAAATGGGTGGACGCTCTTGCGACCGGCGGCTTCGTATGCACCGCCCTGACTGAGGCAGACGGCGTGGGGCGCGAAGACATTGATCTCGCGCAGCCAGGCTGGGTCGCGAAAGATATCGAGAACGCGTGTGCGCTTCAGTGGGCGTCGGAGGATGTGGATGCCGAGCTTGGCGAGGGCGGCGAGCTTTGCGTGGGGCTCGCCGGGCCAGTCGAAGACACAGGCGGCGACATCGTGGCCCTCGGAAACCGCGAGCGCGGCGGCCGCGGCCCAGAGTTCCTCGCTGCCGCCCCAGGGCGAGCCCTTCATGCTGGAAAAGAAAAGCAGCCTCATGGGGCGGACCCGCCGGCGTGATCAGCACGAGAGAGCACGATGAAGTTGGCGACGTAGAGCTTGCTGCGCGAGGAGAGCGACCTGCGGATGCGTGGACTGCTCAGAAGCCGATGGAGGAACTTCCGGCCCTTGCGGGCGAAGGTGGCAAGCAGCCTGGAAGAAACGCCGCGGAAGGCGGGATCCGGCGTGCTGGCGGCGTTGACGGTGCCAAGGGCATCGAAGCCGTCGCCGAGCATCTGCTGCTTGATGACGATGAAATCGAAGCGCTCGGCGAATCGTCGCAGGGCGTGAGGCGTTGCGCGCCAGAAGTCGTAGGGCTCTTCGTGCAGCGGATAGACAAACGGACAGGTGATGATGAGACGACCCCCCGGGGCCAGCAAGCGGTGGAGGTTGGCCCACGCGGCGGGCCAGTCGAGAACGTGCTCGAGCACTTCGGTGCAGAGCACCAGATCGAAACCTGCCGAGGTAAGCTGCAACACTCGATCGGGGAGCGGCTCATCGATCGCGCAGATAGCGGTGAGCGTGATGCCGGGCTGGGCCTGGGTATCGATGGAGTGATACGTGAAGCCGGCGGATTCGATGAGTGTGCGGAAGGGTTGACCGCCGCAACCGACATCGAGGGCTCTGCGTTGCGGCTTTGCTTGGTGCAGGGCCGTCTCGGCGGCGCTTGCAACAGCCTGCTCGATCGCGCCTCGAAGCAGAGGCACGATGAACTCCTCCTGCCTGCCGCGAGCGGCATACTGGCGGCGCTCATCGAGGTCGGGGCGCGAGGGCGGGGCGGGCGGGGATGTGAGCGGCGTGTTGCTCAAGACCGGAAGAATACCGGGATGAGATTGCTGTTGTGCGGGCGGGTTCAGGAAACGGGCTCTGCACCGTCGCCGCGTTCGCGCTCATCGTCGCCGCGTTCGCCGGGTGGGTCGGGGCGGCTCTGGCCGCGGCCGGTGCTGCTTGAAGGCGGGGGTTCGGAGAGCTTGGTTGCGAAGACGAGGTCCGGCCCGCCAGCTCCATCTGACCGAATGCCGGTGGCATCGCCCGCGGGCAGGCCTTTGAGGAGGGAACTGACGGCTTCGCCCTGCCCGGCTGCGCAGGAGACCAGCAGCCAGCCGCCGGGGGCGACGACGCGCCAGACTTCGGGAAGCGCAACATCCATAGCCTGAACCGAGAGGGGACGGACGATGACCGCGCCTTCGAAGGAAGCATCGGTTTCGCCGGTGAGTTCCTCGACGGACCCTTGCTCATAGGAAACGTTTGGTCGAGGGTATCGCTTTGCCGCGAACGTCACGGACTGCTCATCTTCTTCCAGCGCGACGACCGCTCCGGAGGAACCGACGGCGGCACCGAGCCACGCGCCCGCGGCACCCGTTCCCGCCTGAACCAGAAGCAGCCGCGAGCCGGGACGGATGATCTCGAGCAGCGGCGCCAGGATTCCCTGCCCCGCATCGAAGCCCAGCGGGCCCATGAGGTCATCGAAGATTCGCTGGGGCGAGCAGCGGATGACGAGCTTAGAACCATCGGGGAAGGTGACGCGGTAATCTTTCCATCCGCGGCCCTTTTTGGAGAGCGCTCGCTGGAGCGACTCGGCGGACAGCTCCTTGAAATAGGCCCCGCGGACTTTGACGCCCCGGCGGATGCCGATTGCCGACTGGAAGCGATGCGACCAGCGGCGGAGCTGACGGGTGAATCGATCGATCGCGACACGCAGCGTGCCGCGCTGACGCGGCAGGGCGAAGCGGGGCGCGGCCGATCCGGCGACGCCGCTCACTGTGCCGCCCCGGCGGTGGGCACGCGAGCGCCGAGCATTGATTCGAACAAGCCGGCCTGCCTGTGCCGCACGACCGGGCGCGGAGCTGCGGGCCGCGGCGACACGGCCACCCAGCCCGTGGGCTCGTTCTGAAGCGAAATAGTGAGGGAATAGCGCGCGCCGGCGTGCTCAATGGCGGCGACCTCGGGCAGGTTGCATTCTCGCGAGAGGTGCAGGAGCACAACGTGGCCGCAGGGATTGATGCCGCGGATCGCGTCGCGGCACTGCTGGTTGCTGAGGTGCCCTGCGCCGCCGGTGATGCGGCGCTTCAGGAACATCGGCCGGTCGGAGACTTCCTGCATCCGTGGGCAGTAGTTGGATTCGATGGCAAGGACATCGACGCCGCGCATGTGCGCGACGAGTCGATCGGGGACGTGCCCCAGGTCGGTTGCGTAGCCGAGCGAGGCGGTGCTGTCGCCGAGGTTGAGATCGATGCGGAACGCGACCGAACCCATCGCATCGTGCGCATTGACGGAGGGGGAGACGACCGCGCCGCCCAGGTCCGCCTGAATGATGAATCGATCATCGAACGGGGCGAGCAGCGCCGGAGGTATGCCCGCTTCGGCCGCGCACCGCTGATGATGAGCGTGAACACGGACTCGGACGTGGCGCGGCAGGAGTCGCGACCATGTGCGGAAGTAGTGATCAGAATCCAGGTGGGTGAGCAGGACATCGTCGACATCGCTGAGGGAGAGGCCGCTCTCGGCCAGAAGCCGCGACGTCCGGCGTGGAGAAAGCCCGAGATCAATGAGGCAGACTCGGCACACGCCGCCGCGACCGATGACCAGCACGGAGCTGTTGCCGCCCGAGCCGCTGGCGAGCACGCGGAGCGACATGCCTTCGAGGGAACGAAGATGTGGGTCTTCGGTAAAGCCCATGGGTGTGGAGAGCGTACCAGCGCAGCGCGGCGGAGCAATCGAGGACAGGGTAAATCAATCCTCGGCGACGGCTTCGAGTTCCTCGGAGCGGGACTGATTGCGCGAGCCGCGGGCGGGCTTGCCCATGCCGGGGCAGATGCCGCGTTTGCTGGCTTCGATGAAATCGGCGAGCTCGTTAACAGGTCCGCAGGAGGCTCCACGTTCGCGGAGGATCGCGATGGCGTCCTTGCGGGGCATGGGTGTGCGGAGGACATCGCGGAAGGCGCGGCGGAGCTCGGTGATCTGCTCGCGGGGCATGCCGGAGCGGCGGAGGCCGACCTGGTTGATGCCGCCGATGCGGTTGCGCTCGTTCACCATGCAGAACGGGGGGACATCCAGCGAGACGGCGCAGTCGCCGGACATCATCACGTAGCGGCCGATGCGGCAGAACTGGTGAATGACGGCGTTGCCGCCCAGCGTGACATTGTCGCCGATGTCGCCATGACCGGCGATACCCGCGCCGTTCACAAAGACCACGTTGTTGCCAACGCGGGCATCGTGGGCAACATGGGTGTTGACCATGAGGAAGCACTTGTCGCCGACAAAGGTGGGCTTCTCGACGCTGGTCGCGGCGTGCACAGTCGCGTGCTCGCGGATCAGGCAGCCTGCGCCGATCACCACTCCCGCGGTGGGAGCGCCCGGGCCAAACTTGTAATCTTGCGGCTCGAAGCCGATGCAGGCAAAGGGCCACAGGATCGTGCCCTCGCCGATGGTGGTCGGGCCGTTGATGTAGTTGTTACCGATCAACCGGACGCCCTTGCCCAGGCGGACCTTGCCGGTGAGCACGCAGAACGGACCGATCTGAACGTCAGCCGCGAGTTCGGCCTCCTTGGAGACCGTCGCAGTGGGGTGAATCAAGGGCATGCCGGAGTGTAGGGAGGCGGGAATGTCTCCCGCCGAAAGCGAAGGGGGGATCAGGCACTCTCCGCGGGAAGAACGATCTCAAAGACCGCTCCGGCGACCCTGCCTTCGGCGTTGATGCTGTTTCGGGCAAGGAGCACGCCGCCATGCTCGCGGACGATGCCTTCGGAAGTGGCAAGGCCAAGGCCGGTGCCGCGGGCGTCGAGGCGGGTGGTGGCGAAGGGCTGGAAGAGCCTCGGGAAGACATCGGAATCGATGCCGGGACCGTTGTCTGAGACGGTGATGGTGGCCCAGCTTCGACCATCGCGGAGGGACAGTTCGGCGGCGACACGGACTTGGGCGGGAGGCCGGGCGGCGGGAGCATCATGCGTGCCCGACGCATTGGCCCCGCCCCCCCTCCGACCGCTCTCCCCGCCCCCCCCACTCACTCCCCCACTCACTCCCCCACTACCGCCGGCGTCTTGTGTGTGCGGTGGTGAGGGGATCAACGCGGCCCGAGGGCGGGACCCCATGGCATCCACCGCGTTGCGGAGGAGATTGACGAACACCTGAACCATGCGGTCGCCATCGCACCAGGCCGCGAGCCCCTCGGGGACATCGTTGATGATTTTGACCACCGCGGCGTCGCGATCAAGCCGAACGAGGGTCGCGGCTTCATCGACGAGCGGCCGGAGCAGGGTGCTGCGAGAGGAAGGCGGACGGGCCCGAGCAAAGTCCAGCAGGCTTTCGCTCAGGCGTTCGAGGCGACCAACGACGCGGAGGAGGAGCGCCGATTCGACGGCGGAGAGGGAGCGGCGCGTGCTACCTGCGCTCGGATCGGTATTCAGTTTCTCGGCAAGGCCTTTGATCACGGTGAGAGGGGTGTTAAGTTCGTGGGCAAGGCCCGCAGACATGATGCCCAGGCTTGCAAGTCGGTCGGCATCGGCGAGATTCTGGCGGGCGGTTTCGAGGAGGTGGTTCTTCCGCTTGAGGTCGGAGGCGACTTCCTCGATGCGTTGCAGGGCCTGGGCCAGGTCGGCCTCGTGGCGACGGAGGGCGCGGATGGACCGGTTGCGGGACTGCATGATCTCTCCGAGTTCATCGGAGGGGATGGCGTCATCGGGCACCAGTTCCGCGTCGCGCGTTCCATCGGCGACGGCGTGATCCGCCGCGAGGATCGCGCGGATGGGTTCGTAGACGTGGCGCGGGAGGACAAAGATCTCAAGCGCGGCGGCGACAAGGGCGTAGACCGCGAGGAGCGCGACGGTCATGAGGATGTAGACGCGGGCGACGGCACTGCGGGACGAAACTTGTCGGACGCTGGCGGCGATCAAGCCGCCGCCATCGAGGAGCGCGGCGACGGAGGTGTGGCCATCGGGGCCCTGGAATGACGGCGTGGTGTCGCCGGCGCTGGAGAGGGACTGGAGGAACTCTGCGGGAACACCGAGTTGTTCGGCGGTGCCCCAGCGGATCGTGACATCCGGAGAAGCCGCGAGGGTGAGCTGACGGGAACGGGCTTCATCAGCCTGGGTGATTCCGGATGCGAGCAGGATCGCCAGCGCGCTGCGGGCTTCATGCTCTTCGGCGCGTTCGACGACCTGTCCGACGGCGGGCTGGAGCGCGAGCCAGAGGATGCCGGCCAGGACAAGGGAGAACAGCGTGTGCAGGACGATGAGCTTCTTGCGGATGCGCATCCCCGCAAGCAGGCCGCCGGCGGAGCGCGCACCGCGGGCGGTTCCCCGGCTGCGGAGGGCGTTCTGTCGGGCGGGCGGCTCCAGCATTCGGGAAACCGTATCCGGGCTGGAGGGAGAGAGGGGCCTGGGCGGGTATGCGTGCGCTATCCTCGCTGCGTGCATCCCCACGCGAAAGTTCATGCTCCACCGCTCGGCGACGCGGCGCGGCATCTGGCCGTTCGAACCCTTGCCCGTCAGGCCCGGCTGTTCCCCGAGCTCGACCTGCATGCAATGGAGGAGGCGCGGGAGCGATCGATCACCAAGGATGTGCTCAGCCCGCTGGATCTGGCGCTGGCGTATGCGATCCACGATCACGCGGTGCGGCGCTGGTTGACGCTTCGGTTTCTGCTGCAGGCGTGCCTGACGCAGCCGTTTGATGAACTCGAAGCGCGGGTCAAGGGCGTGCTGCTGGCGGGTGCAGCGCAGATCGTTCTGCTTGACCGGGTACCGGCGCACGGAGCGATCAACCACGCGGTGGAGTGGGCGAAGCTGGTGGTTCGGCCGGGTGCGGGCGCGCTGGTGAATGCGGTGCTGCGGAAGTTGGTGCAGCTTGCGCCGGAAGAGGACCGGACGATCGTGGGAACGCCCGGAGAGGTCGGGGCAATGCCGGGGGACCGGCTGCCGATGTCCGACGGGTCCTGGCGGCGGCTGGCGGCGGAGGTGCTGCCCGAGGATCCGGCGGAGCGCCTGAGCATCGCGACGAGCATTCCGCGCTGGCTGCTGGATCGGTGGTCATCGCGGGAGGGCGACCGCGTCGCCCGCGGGCTGGCGCTGCACGGGCTCATCGAAGCGCCGGTGACGCTGAACGTGGCGTATCGCAAGACGATCGTGCCGTATTCGGTTCCGCACGATCGGCCGGGCCGCGCCGTGTTTACGGGGAACTTCACGCTGCTGCACGAGACGCTGGTGTCGCGCCACGATATCTGGGCGCAGGATGACTCCTCGGCGGGCGCGGTTGAGAGCCTGGCGGGGCTGAGGCCCAGGGTGATTCTTGATCTGTGTGCGGGGCGCGGGACCAAGACGCGTCAGCTCGCATACATGTTTCCCGAAGCGCAGATCGGGGCAACGGATACCGATGACCGGCGGCTGGAGGTGCTGCGCAAGACGTTTGCTGAGCATGGGCGGGTGACGGTCGCGGGCATGCGCGCGACAACGCGGGGGCACGTTGGGAAGGCGGACCTGATCGTGCTCGATGTGCCGTGCTCAAACACGGGCGTGCTTGCGCGTCGGCCCGAGGCGCGGTACCGGGCGGATGCGGAGCATCTGGCGTCGCTGGTGGATGTGCAGCGGCAGATCATCGCCGATTCGATTCCGCTGCTTGCGCCCGGGGGAAAGATCCTGTACGCCACATGCTCTCTGGAGCCGGAAGAGAACGAGCAGCAGGCGCGGTGGGCGGAGAAGTGGCACAGGTTCAAGGCCGCCCGGGAGCGAAAAACCAAGCCGGTTGGGGCACCGGGCGGGGCCGCAACCGCCTATGTCGACGGGGCTTACTCGGTGCTGCTAGAACCGGGCAGCGCGGGTTGACGGGGCCGCTCTTCCACCGCATGGTGGCGTGGGTACACTCACACCCCCAAGCTGTTCGCCACACCCTTTGAGAGCCGAATCCGAGTATGAAACTACTCGACATCATCTCGCAAGAGAGCATCAAGGCCCCGCTGGTCTCCCTGGACAAACAGGGCGTGATCGGGGAGCTGGTCGATCTGCTGGCAGACACGGGCCGCGTGAAGGATGCCAAAGGATTGAAGGAAGCGGTCTGGACACGGGAACAGACACGAACAACAGGGATCGGTCATGGTCTGGCGATCCCGCATGGCAAGAGCCCTGGGGTCGAGAACATTGCGGTGGCGATCGGGAAGCCGTCGGTGCCGATGGATTTTCAGGCGATTGACTCCAAGCCGGTCCGTTTGATCATCCTGCTTGCCAGCCCGCCCGATAAGACGAGCGATCACATCCAGGCATTGGCGCATATCTCGCGGCTGATGACGATGGAGCAGTTTCGCGAGCAGATCTACGCCGCTACTTCCCCTGCGGAGATCTTTGAGTTGCTTCGGTCACAGGATCGGTAGACCACACTTGGCCCTGTCTGCATGACTTTGGTCGGGGGAGGGTTCATTCCATATACTCTGCCCATGTCCAAGCCCGCGGCTGTGTCCGCCACGATTATTCCTGAACGACCAGTCGCCGTGATGCCCCCCCCCGCTGCACCATCGCCAGATGCGAAAGCTTTCGAGGGTCTGCCGCCGTCGTTGAGCCGGCCGGCGGGGACGATCGACGCGTACCTTGAACGGGTCGTGCGCGAGGCTGGCCTTGCGCCGAACCTGACCGAAGCGATGGTGTATTCGCTGCTTGGGCCGGGGAAGCGCACCCGGCCGCTGCTGGCCTGGCACAGCCACTTTGCCATCGCCGGAGCGAAAGACGATTCGGGCGTGTGTCTGCCCGGCGCGGCGGCGGTAGAGCTTGTGCACGCGTTCAGCCTCGTGCACGATGACCTGCCGGGCCTTGATAACGATGACCTGCGTCGCGGGCGGGCGACGCTGCACAAGCACACCAATGAGGCGATGGCGATTCTCGCGGGCGATGCGATGCTGACGCTTGCGTTTCAGGTCATTGCGCAGCGTGTGCCGCCGACTCTGGCGGGGCCGCAGTGCGCAGAGCTTGCCGTCGCGACGAACGCGATGATCAGCGGGCAGGTGTATGACACGCTTGGCGGGTATGGGCAGGAACTGTCGCCCAAGGACAAGATGGAGCTGATCCACCGCAACAAGACGGGCGAGCTGATCCGTGTCGCGTGCCGGCTTGGGGCGATGTCGGCTCTGCACGGGGCGGGCGCGCCGCTGGTAGATTCTGAGCCTCGGCTGGCGGCGATCACGCGATACTCCGAGTCGATCGGGCTGATGTTCCAGGTGGTTGACGATCTGCTGGATGTCACGCAGACGACGGCACACCTTGGGAAGAAGGCGGGGAAAGATCAGGATGCGGGGAAGCTGACGTATCCGGGCGTTTTCGGGATCGAGTTCTCGCGGAAAGAGGTCGCAAGGCTTCACCGTGAGGCGATCGATGCGCTGTCTCCGCTGGGCGCGGCGGCAGAACCGCTCCGACAACTTGCAGCCTATCTGGCGGTGCGGACGAAGTAAGGGCATTGGCGAGACTCGCCGTTGCCGCCTGCCTTCACGACTCCCCCGCCGCGGCTGAACCCGCGAATCGCCGCGGGTGTACCATTCGAGCCTTGAAGAGGGTGGACAAGACGGCCGCCCGCAAGTGCCCGGGCTTCAAGAACCTTGAGCTTCGTTACAGGACCTGTTCATGACGCTTCTCGAGACGATCAAGTCCCCCGCCGATCTCCGCAAGATTCCCATTGACCAGTTGCCGGAGGTCGCGGCGGACATCCGCAAGGCCATCTGTGATCAGATCTCACGCTCGGGCGGGCACCTTGCGCCGAACCTGGGCGTGGTTGAGCTGACGATCGCGATGCACTACGTCTTTGACTTTGCGTGGGACCGGCTGCTGTTTGACGTGGGCCACCAGTGCTATCCGCACAAGCTGCTGACGGGTCGTCTGCCGCTGCTGGCGGACCTTCGCACGAGCAAGGGCATGTCGGGCTTTCCTGAGCCTTCTGAGTCTGAGTATGACCTGTTCCGCGTCGGGCACGCCGGCACGGGAATCTCCACCGCGGTGGGCATGGCTCGCGGCGACTCTCTGAACAAAGAAGGCTTCGAGCCGGCGGTCAACGACAAGGGCCGCCGCGTGGTAACGATCATCGGCGATGCGTCGATCGTGAACGGCGTGGCGATGGAGGGACTCAACGGCGCGGGCACGCTGCGCCGGCAGTTCCTGGTGATCCTCAACGACAACGGGATGTCGATCTCCAAGCCGCAGGGCGCGGTGGCGCAGTACTTTGACCGCGTGCGGCTCTCTCACACGTACAGCGAGTTCAAGAAGCAGGCCCGCGAGATACTCAAGCACGTTCCCGGCGGCGAACTGGTGCGAGACGCGTACCACCGCATGGGCGAGGCGACCAAGGCGATGATCGCCGACAGCCACCACGCGCAGGCCGGCGCGAGCGGGCCGACGGGCGGATGGTTTGAACACTTCGGTCTGGTCTCCGTCGGTCCGATCGACGGGCACGACCTGCCAACACTGATTGAGTTCCTCACCGAGGCCCGGGACTTTGACCGGCCGATGGTGCTGCATGTGAAGACCGTGAAGGGCAAGGGGTACGACTTTGCCGAGAGCGATTCGAGCGCGTTCCACTCGCCCTCGCCGTTCGTGCGCGAAGGCTGCCGCGTCGAGATGAAGAAGGATGGTCGCTCGTTCACCGGCGCATTTGGCGAGGCGATGGTGGAGCTGATGACGCGCGACCCCAAGGTCGTGACGGCGACGGCCGCGATGCCCGACGGCACGGGGATCTCGAAGGTGCTTCCGCTTTTCCCGGATCGCGCGTTCGACACGGGTATCTGCGAGTCGCACGCGCTGGACATGATGGCGGGCATGGCCAAGACCGGCTGGAAGCCGTTCTTTGCGGTGTACTCCACGTTCCTGCAGCGTGCGTTTGACCAGTGCTTCCAGGAGTCGAGCCTCCAGGGCCTGCCGGTGCGGCTGTGCCTTGATCGTGCCGGACTCGTCGGCGGCGACGGCGCTGTGCACCACGGCTTCTGCGATACCGCGCTGCTTCGGACACTGCCCAACGCGGCGATCACCGCGGCGATCGATGAACCCAGCTTGCTCGCAGCGCTTGAGTTCATGCGCACGTACGAAGAAGGGCTCTCCAGCCTCCGGTACCCGCGCGACAACGTGTCCTCTCTGCCGACTGAACGCCTCGGCGCTTGTCCGCCGTTTGCGCTGGGCAAGGCACGCTGCCTGACGCCGAGCCTGGATGTGCAGCGCGGCGGCAAGCCCGATGTCGCGGTACTGGCGTTCGGCGCTCCGGCGATCGATGCGCTCAAGGCTGCCGAGTCGCTCGCGGGTGAGTACAGGGTTGCGGTGTATGACGGACGATTTGCCAAACCGGTTGATGTAGGGCTGATCGGTGCGCTGTATGCCGCGGGCATCCCGGTCGTTACGGTCGAGGATCACAGCATCATCGGCGGCTTCGGGGCCGCGGTGCTTGAGGCAGCGCAGGAATGCGGCGCGGATGCTTCCCGCACGATCCGTCTGGGCATCCCGGATCACTGGATCATCCAGGACTCTCGCAGCCAGCAACTTGCCGAGGCCGGGATCGACCAGGCGGGGATCACCCGGGCGATTCGTGATGCCGCGGAACTTCGTGCATCGTCGAATGCATCAGCGGGCAAGCCGGTATCGATCCGCCATACCGAACGCACGCCGGTGACCACCTAAGGCCCCATGTCCAGGTCCGTCCTGCTCATCGTCAACACCTCAAAGCCCGAGGCCATCGCGGCCGCGGCCCAGGTGCGGCGATTGGTGGTGACATCGGGCGGCAAGGTGGCGGCGGAGCTTCCGGCAGACAGCACACGCCTTGAGCCGTCGGTGCTTCGCGGCGTCGATCTGGCGGTCGTGCTGGGCGGGGATGGCACGCTGCTAAGCCAGGCCCGGCGGTTTGTCGGCCTGGGTTTGCCGCTGCTTGGGGTGAATCTCGGCAAGGTCGGGTACATGGCCGAGTTCGATCTTGATGCCTTGGCGCTGCGTGCCGCCGATCTGTTTGGTGCGGCGGAGTTCGAGATTCTTGAACGCCCGATGCTGACGGTGGAGGTCGTCCGTGCCGGGAAGGCTCAGGCCGCGGGCCTCGCGCTCAACGATGCGGTGATCACGGCGGGCCCGCCATACCGGATGATCAGCCTGTCGATCCGGATCGACGGGCATCCCGGGCCGCGGATTGACGGTGACGGATTGATCGTGGCGACGCCGATCGGCTCAACGGCGTACAACGTTTCGGCGGGCGGACCGATTGTCGGACCGGATGTCCCGGCGATGGTGCTGACCCCGATTGCCGCCCACTCGCTGTCGTTCCGGCCGGTGGTGGTGTCTCTGGGGTCGGAGATCGAGCTGACCGTCGAGCGGGCGAACCTCGACCCGAGCGGCATGGGCACGACGCTGGTGCTCGACGGCCAGAACGCGTCCACACTGGCCGATGGGAACCTGGTTCGGATCCGCCGGAACGGTCAGTCTGCCCGGTTCATCCGCAATCCCGACGGCTCCTATTGGGCGACGCTGATCAACAAGATGCGCTGGGCGGCCCAACCCAAGGGGCGGTAGAGCGTCTGCGAGGGGTTCAGAGTCGACCCCGGGGGAGGAACTGCCTATCGTCTCGGCCCATCGCGGCCCCGATGGCGGACTGTTCCCGAACTGACGGGAAGTTACGCTCAGGGCGCAAGTTCCGCGATGGCAGATGTTTGGAGCGGCTCAATGCCCAAGAACAAGAGTCACAAGGGAAGCCTGAAGCGCATCCGCCTCACGGCGACCGGCCTTGTCCGTCACAACCGTGCGTTCGGCAAGCACCTGCGTTCTCACAAGAGCAGCAAGCGCCTTCGTCGTCTGCGTACCGACAAGATGATGTCCAACCCCGAGGCCAAGCGCCTCGAGAAGCTCCTGTTCCGCCGGCTCCGCGGGCGAGATCAGGCTCGGCACACGCTGAAGAAGAGCCCGTCGCCGCAGCAGCGCGCTGAGGCTCGTGCAGCGAAGGCGTCGGCGGCCAAGGCCGCACCGAAGGCTGCTCCCAAGGCGGCCGCCGAGAAGAAGTAAAGAAGCCGGAGGATGAACAGGGGATAGGGCTTTGCAGCCCGATCGTCGCACCCGCTGCTTCTCTCCGTTTGTTTCCCGCACACGTGCTTTCACAGTCAAACTGTCCGTCGGGCCAAAGCCGGTTGCCCTCCACCCACAACCGCCCCGCACGCGACGCAACCTCGGAGCCTTCCCATGCCACGCGTTCGCAAAGGTGCAGCCCGTACTCAGTCTCGCAAGCGTGTTCTCCGTGCCGCCCGCGGGTACTACGGCTCGAACCATAAGTCCAAGTATCGCGCCGAGTACGCGGTCTTCCGCGCCGGCGTCTATGCGTTCCGCGACCGTCGCCGCCGCAAGCGCGACATGCGTCGCCTCTGGATCACCCGCATCACCGCCGCGTGCCGCATGCGTGAGACCCGCTACAGCCTGTTCATCAACGGCCTGAAGCTCTCGGGCATCCTGCTCAACCGCAAGATGCTCAGCCAGATCGCCATTGAAGACCCCAAGGTGTTCGATCAGATCTGCGCCAGCGCCGTGAAGAACGCCAGGGCCATTCCGGCGAAGGCCTGAGCCGAGGCGCTTTGCTAGACTGAAACCATGTTTGGATCCAACTGGTGGGTCAATGAAGCGCTCGCAATGGGCGGCCCGTTCCTGCTGACCTCCTGGGTTGTGTGGGTCATCGGTTCGATCGTGCTGCATGAGCTTGCGCATGGCTGGTCCGCCATCGCCAATGGTGATCGCACGCCCATCGAAACCGGGCACATGACCTGGAACCCGATCGTGCACATGGGCGGCATGAGCCTGCTTATCTTTGCGCTCATCGGGATTGCATGGGGCGCGATGCCCGTGAACCCATCGCGGCTTCGCGGCCGGCACGCCGAGGCGAAGGTGGCGTTTGCGGGGCCGCTCATCAACCTCGGGCTTGCGGCCACGGCCATTCTGCTGGGCGGGTGCTGGGTGGCGATCGCGGGCGGATACGTCTCGCCGTCGCTCATCGCGAGCCCAAAGCTCTACGGCGACCTGCGGCGCTTCTTCATCATCGGGGCGGGGCTGAACCTCGTGCTGGCGATGTTCAACCTGCTGCCGATTCCGCCGCTGGACGGCTCTCGCATCATCGCGACGTATGTCCGCGGTTACCGAGAGTTCATCTATGGCCCGCAGGGCATGATGATCATGATGATCGGGATGGTGGGTGCGTGGTACTTTGTCGGCCCGCACATCTTTGACTGGGGCTTCGGCGGCGCTCGGGAATCGATCACGTGGATTGGGAACATACTGGCCCGCGGCCAGATCCGGCCGTGAAACCGAACCTCAATGCGGCGGGCTCGTACGTTCACCCAGTGACGCGTTCCACTGAAATCAGTTCAGATTCCCGGTCGGCGGGCTTCCGCCGTCGCCGGCGGATCCTGGCATGGTTGATCGTCGC
>JBBRUT010000042.1:0-24274 GCA_038247555.1 Phycisphaerales bacterium
GCTTCCGGAAGCGCGGCAACCTTGTCCTTGAGCGATGCCACCTGCGTCTTCACGCTCTTAAACTGGGGCTCCAGCGTTGCGACCGCCTGATCACGCAGCTTCGTGAATGTATCGGAAGCAATGTCCTTGGCCGAGTTCATCGCGTCGCCCAGCCCGCTCGCCGCGCCGTTTGCCGCGCCGTTTGCCGCCCCCGTCGCCTGGCCCGTTTCCGCCTTCTTCTCGCAGCCGCCGAGGGTCAGAGCGCAACCCGCAACAATCGAAGCCAATGTGATTCGCATGGAAAATTCTCCTTCCACCAATCGTCCCAACGAGAACTCGCGGCGATCGGCGGCGTGCTTGTGTCCCACATGATAGGAACTTCACCCTCCCCCCGTGTTGCACTCCATCCCGGCCGGAACCATCTCTCAGAGTCTCCCAATAAAACCGGGTAAGGGTATTGCGATATGCTCTCGAACTTCATGGAACGACGCCAACGCCCCGCACGTCCCTCTCCCCGGCCAACCACCGCTGGCTCCCGATGGGTTTTCATGCGCGAGTTCCTCCGCTCCCCGCGCGGCATGGGCACCGTTTTCCCGTGCTCCCCGGCCGTCGCCCAGGCCATGGTCCGTGATCTCGATACCTCTAAATGGTCCGCCGCCGCCGAGTTGGGACCCGGCGACGGCGTGCTTACTCCCACCCTGATCGCGGGTTTGCCCACCTCGTGCACCTTCTTCGCCGTCGAACTCAGCACCGCGCTTGCCGAAAAGTTCCGCGATCGCCTACCCGGCGTCGAACTCGTCGAGGCCGACGCCACCGCACTTCCCAGCATTTGCCGCGACCGCAAGCTCAATCAGCTTGATGCGATCTTCAGCGCTCTCCCGCTCCGCCTCTTCTCGCCCACCGCGCTCAGCCACGTGCTCCATGCCGCGTCCTTGGTTCTTCGGCCCGGCGGCGTCTTCGCGCAGGTCACCTATTGGCCCGCCGCCCTGACGCCCGGCAAGCAGATCCGCGAACAATGCGCATCGGTGATCGGTCCCGTCCAGTCAGATAAGCTGGTCGCAGGCAACGCGCCCCCCGCGTGGGTGTTCCGGTGCACCAAGCCCAGCGAGTGATCCCCGCCCCAAGGAGTAGCCGATCGTGCGAAGATTCACCGTGACCCTTGCAGCATGCATCGCGTGCTCCATGCTTCCCACGCTCTCGGGCTGCGCCTCCACACGCATCGAGCTCGCCGAGAAGTTCGGCTACGCCAAGCGCGAGCAACTCTCCGACAAGGTCAAATCAGCCCGCGATGGCCAGCAGGAAGCCAAGGTCCAGTTCGAGTCCGCGCTCGCCGAGTTCATCGCCGTCACCGCTGTCGATGTCAAGGACCTCGAAGCCCGTTACTCCAAGCTCACCAAGGAGTACGACCGCAGCAAGAGCAAGGCCGACGCAGTGACCGAGCGCATCGCCGGTGTCGAGCGTGTCGGCGAGGCCCTCTTCCGCGAATGGAAAGAGGAACTCAAGCAGTACACCAGCGACACCATGCGCTCGGCAAGCCAGCGACAGCTCGACCAGACCCGCGTGCAGTACGACCGCCTCGTCGACGCCATGAAGACCGCCGAGTCGAAGATGGCCCCGGTGCTCGCAGCATTCAGCGATCAGGTGCTGTTCCTCAAGCACAACCTCAACGCCCGCGCCATCGCTGCCCTCCAGAGCACCGTTACGCAGGTGCAGGACGATGTCGCCGCGCTCGTCCGCGAAATGGAATCCGCCATCACCGAGGCCGACTCGTTCATCGATCAGCTCAGCGGGAGCTGAACCTCGTCGCGGCGGTCGCTGCCTCGCGCGCCAACTCCGCAAGCCCGCGTCGTGGACAGATGATCACGTTCTTCCCGCGATACCGCTCGCTCACCTTGTGCGCAAGTTCCGTTGACCCCCACAGCACCACCAGGTTCGCCCACGCGCAATCGGCATCCGCATCCGCCTGATTCCGTGCCCGCGTGCCGTCAATCAGCCGCAGCTCAAGTCTGTTCCCCATCCGCCGCTGAACGTCTTCCCGTGTCGCCGGGTTTCCGCCCACGATGCAGAGCTTACTCCAGCCGGATTGCGCAAACGCCGCAAGCATCTCTTCAACCCCGCCTTGGTTTACCGATCCCACGCACACCTCGCAGTCTGCCTGTGTGGCCGCGGGCACGATCTCCCGTCCCGCCGCCATCGTCGGCGCGCGGTTCGAGCAGTCCCCGCGTGAACACACCCGCATGAACCGCTCGGTGAGAACCGCGGCCACCCCATCCCGCTTCCCAACCGAGATGCGAGGCTTCCGCGGATTCGATAGCCCCGCCTCCTGCAGCGCCGCGTCATACAGCGACATCGCGCCGCCGAACCCGAGCTCCCGAAGCAACTCAGTCTTGGCGATGTCCTGTTTCTCGTCGCTCATGCCTTGCCGCCGTCCCCCTCAGATGCTCCACGTATCCGAATCACGACGAACGTCACATCATCTTTCTGCAGCACCTCGCCGCGGAATTCTTCAAGTGTCCGCTCCACCGCATCCGCTAATGACGCCCACCGGCACCGTCAAACTCCGTCAGAGCGTAGCGCGAAGCCGCTCCTTGCCATACATCTTCCGCTCGCTGTTCTCGGCCTCCCAAACCCCGTCGGTCCCGATGCTGATCAGGTCACCGGCGCTATCCGTCGCCCCGATATTCCTCGTACGCGGTCGAGCCATCGACGCCAAAGCGGAACGTCACCGCCCTCAAGCTGACTGAACTCACCCGACCCTGCGCAAAGCAGAATCGGTGGATCGTGCCCTGTGCCCTCTCTACGCCGACGGATCCGCACTCCGCACAACTTCTGCAAGGGCTTCGGGATCGCTACGCCGCGGGTGTCTCCACGATCGTCCGCACCGGCAACGTCCCAGGCGTGGCCAGCTTCAATCCCACGATTCCCGCGCCGATCACCCCCACACACACCCACTGCACTGCGCTGAGCCTTTCCCCCAGGATCAACCACCCCGCCAGAGCCGCGCCGATCGCGCCAATCCCGACCCACACGGTGTACGCCACTCCCAGCGGCAGCGACTGCATCGCCTTGGCAAGCAGCAAGAAACTCACCAGCATCGCCGCAAGTGTCAAAACGCTTGGCCATAGCCGCGTCCAACCCTGCGTGGACTTCATGCTGGTGGCCCAGACCACCTCAAACAGTCCGGCAATGACGACGTAAACCCATGGAAGCATGGGCGATTGTTCGCCGCCCGGGCAGTCCCCGCCGACTCTCACTCCGCGGGCACGAGCGCCGGTGCCCCCACCGACCCGCCCAAAGGTGCCTTCTGCCCGTCTGCGCCCTCTGCCCAGACCGAAAGTCCGAATGCGGCATCCATATTCAGGAGCAGCAGCGTGCCCTCCGCCGATTCCGGCCTCCGCCGCGGCTCAAAGCTCTCGCCCGTATACACCGCGCGAGCCGAAACCTGCACGCCATCTACCCGACCATTGAAGAACGACACGGCGCGGCCCTCCCCGTCTGTATCTGCTCCGATGTAGAGGGGAAGCTTGTTGGTCGTCCGGCTCCCCTTGCCCGCGGCGCGGCCCTCAAGCTTCCCGTCGACATATATCCGCACCTCTTCACCATCAAACACGCCCGCAAGGTGATGCCACATGCCCGAATCCAGTCGCGTCGTGGCCTGTGCCTCGGAGTATCGACCATTCAAATGAACCGAAAAGTGCGGCCGCCCACCATTGGCAAACAACCCAAACTCCGAGCTCTCAGCGCGCGAGATCACGCCAACCCGTGACGCAAACTCGTTGGCATTGACCCAGCACTCCACGGTGAAGGGCCCATCGGGGATCGCAACAAGCGGTCGGTCAAATCTCAGCGCATCGTCCCCGTCCAGTTGCAGCGCCATATCGGGCGACGCCGCACCCGGAACCGGCAGCCGCTCCAGGTTCAGCGGCAACACCGTGCGCTGCTCCGGCATCGAGTATCGGTGACCCGGCATCAACACATCCGCATTGACTACGAGCTCTGGCAGCCGCATGAACTGATCCAGCGAATCCGGGCCGCGGCGGATGCGGAACGTCAGGTCTTTGGTTCCGCCCGCGTCGACGACCGAGTGGTTGTGATCCGGCGAGAACAGCCATCGCAGGTCCGCCGAATCCGGCGTCACCGTGAAGTCGACGGCGCGGCCGGTCGGGTTGCTCAGCGTCACCTTCAGGTTTTGAACCAGCGATCCATCCGATTCGAGTGTCAATGGGCCATCAAACCGCGGCGGGGTTTCCGAGAGCGTTGCGCACTCGTTGGCCAACTGCCCCGTGAGTTCCCGCACATCAACAACCTCGCCCACCGGCAGCGCTGCCATCGCCACCTGTTGCTTGCGGACCGTGATCAGGTGATATTGATGCAGCCAGCCGGCGTTTGGAACCTTGCCGTTTTGATGCCCGCCAACCGTCGCGAGCGTCACGTACTCGATTCCATCCTTCGGGTCGTACCGCATGCGATGGATGTGCCCGGCGAACACCGCCGTGACGTTGCCCGCGGCCACAAGCTGCGCATGCACCTTGGACCAGTCATCGCCGTACTGCCCGCCGAGCCATCGCGGATGATGCAGAAACAGGAAGACATGGTCCGCATCCTTCGCCTTCGCAAGCGTGCCCTTGAGCCATGCAAACTGCTCATCACTCATCGTCTGGCACTCGGGCTTGTTGAAGTTCCGCTCGCCCGTCTCCGGGTTCGCCTCATCGCTGTACAGCGCAATGAACCAGCAGTTCTTGTGCCGGAAGGCATACCACAGCGGCCCGAAATGCATCTCGTAATGCTTCTCGTGTTCCTCGGCGGGCCGTCCCTCGCCGCGCCAATAGACATCGTGATTGCCAGCCACCGGGAACCACGGGCAGCGCAGCTCGCCCATGACTTCCTTGTACTCCCGCATCTGCGCCATCCACGGCTCGGTCGTGTTGTACCCGTTGATCAGGTCCCCGACCGTCATCACCAGATCGGGCTCCAGCAGGTTGACATCCCTCACCGCATCCGCCAGAACCTTCACCCCGTCGACCGGGCCGCCCGTGCGGTCGCCAAACACCGCGAAGACAAACGCGTCCTTCTCCTCCGGCAGCGGCAGCACCACCTCGCTCGATCGGCTCGTCACAAATCGCGCGGGTGTGGGCGATTGCGTTTCGTGCTTCGGGTTGTGGTGGTGCTTATGCCGTTCGTGACCGATATTGTCTTGCCCCGATGCGGCCGCCGCGACGGATACAGCCAGCATCGCTACAAACATCCGAAGGATCGAACCCTGCATCGCCGCGGCTCCTCTATTCGTGGCGCGCGGGCATCCGAATGCACGCACGAGCACGCGCCAGCAGGCTACCGCAACTCTGCGCTCCATGCGCACAGATCGCGTCAAGACTGGCGGTGGGGTGATCGCGGTGGCTGGTGATAGCAGGGCTCGGCGGCGGAACTACTCCGGCTTCCTCTCTGCAAATGGCAATGTGTCGGGCGTGATGTACACCTGTGTGGTGAATACGAGGGGGAACCCGCCCGGCCCTGGGAAGGCACACTCGACCAGATACGCCTTCCATCCCGCTTCCGGTTTGGTCACTCTCACCGTGTACGTCAGACCAGCCTCATCATCGGCGCTCGCCTGGGCCATCTGCCACGCAGGCCCTGTCGTCTCCAGTCGGAAATCTCTCGCCGTCGCATTCTCCGCTTCATACAGCAGCACGCGTTGCGGCTTCGCGCTCGTCCGTACCACCAGCGTGTCGTCTCCCGCGCCGGGAGTCTGCATCCACTCGACCCGCGGCAGCTCCACCCCGCCATCGATGGCCAGATAGAACGCCAGAATCTCAAGAGGCGCGGTCGACCCTCGCAGGTTGTGGGCAGCGTTCGGAACGCTTCGCAGCCGCCACCCGCCCTTGAGCTGCGAGCCGTAATGCCGGAAGCTGTCCGTCGGGAAGAACTCATCGCCAGTCGCCGTCACGATGAGCTTGGGAATCGACTCCACCTGCGACATGTACTCCAGCGGATCCTCATGATTCGTAACTCGCCTCAGCATCGGCGAGCCGAAGAACTTCGAAATCTCGTTCTCGTTGTAGTCGCGCAGCGCCTCCGCCCAGAAGCCATAACTCGCCCAGTGGTGTGCTGTGTGCGCCGGAATATTCAGGATGTCGATCACGATCGGTGAGATCGCCGCGACCCGCCGGTCAACCGCCGCGGTCAGCCAGGCCGTCCACCCGCGCTTCGAGGCCCCCACCACGCAGAACTTGTCAGCGACCAGATCTTCACGACCGGTGTCAAGCTTCAGCTTCGCGACAAACTCCTGTGTCGCATCCATCGCCTTCACTGCGCTCTTCACCATGGGGAACCGCACCAGCCACGCGGCATCATCATCCCGCATCGCCAGCCGCCACGATCTTGCCACCAGTCCGTCCTCGATCAGCCCGCGTCCCTCCCCTTCGAGCTTCAGCGGCTGATTCGGAACGTTGTCGATGTACACCACCACCGCGCTCGTCCGCTGCACCAGCAGCGTCAGCTCCTGCGGCGGAACCACCTGAGGTTCGTTGCGATGCCGCCCGCCCCCGATGATCAGGATCGCCGTCTTGCGCAGCACCTTGTCGGGCACCGCGACGCTCACCCAGTGCTTCCACAGAGGCCGGTCGACTTCCGCATCGTTCCGCCACCGCTGCGATGTCACCCGCAGGTGGTGGATCGTCGCCCCCTGAAGCTTGAACTCCGATTCCTTCTCCCACGAGAACTCGCCATCGTCAAACGCGACATACTCCGCCAGTGCAAAGTCATTCCCCGCGGCCCCCGCCGGCATCCCCTCCGCCAAGGGCATCTTCCCGATCCAGCCCTTGTCAACCGTCGCGGCCGCCCCAGCCGGCGAATCAGCCGCCGCGGGTTCATCCCCCCGTGCCGCGCCCGCCGCCTGTGCAACACCCAGCATCGCAATCGCGATCGCGAATGTGCGCAGCCGCAAAGCAAGTGGGGTCAGACCGCAGCGAACAAAGATGGATAGCGCCATGCCCACAGCTTACCGGGAACCCGTCGTTCCCGCCGCGGCTCATTCCTCCGGCAGCGCACACGATCCGCCATGCTTGACGTGGTAATCCTGGTGATACTCCTCCGCCGCGTGGAACGCCCCGGCACTTCCTTCCTTGTCCGCGAGCACCACCTCAGTTGCGATCCGCTTCCCTTTGAACCGCGGATTGCCCGCCTGTTCAGCGACAAACTTCTTCGCGGCCTCAAGCTGCGCCGGATCCGAAGCGAAAATCGCCGAGCGGTACTGTGTCCCGACATCCGGTCCCTGACGGTTGAGCTGCGTCGGGTCGTGATACTTGAAGAACTTGCCCAGAAGGTCGGTGTAGCTGATCCGTGCCGGATCGAACACGACCTTCACCACCTCCGCGTGCCCGGTCGTGTCCGTGCACACCGCCTTGTATCCCGGGTCCTTCACGTGTCCGCCCATGTACCCGCTCACGGCGTCGATCACGCCCGGCGTCTGCTGGAGTCGATCTTCAACGCCCCAGAAGCACCCGCCACCGAAATATGCAGTCTCGGTCTTCACCGGGCGCGAAGCCTCCGGCCAATCGGTGCCCTTCTCAACAAACTCAAGCGAGGCGGAGTTCAGGCAATACCGCAGCCCCGTCGGCTTCGGACCATCCTCAAACACATGCCCGAGGTGTGAGCTGCAGCGCGTGCACAAGATCTCCACCCGCTGCATGCCGTGGGCGTTGTCCCGCACATACGCGACATGATCCTTGTCAAACGGTGCAAAGAAACTCGGCCAGCCTGTGCCCGAATCAAACTTCGCGCTCGATGAAAACAGCGGCAAACCGCACAGCCGGCACACATACGTGCCGTCCATTTTATTGTCGAGCAGTGTCCCGCAGAACGCCGCTTCCGTGCCTTTGCGCAGAATCACCTTTGCCTCATCGGGCGTCAGCTTCTTCGCCAGTTCCTCGATCTTGGCCTGCGAGATCGGTGCAATGTCGTACGCCGCGCGGGAGTACGGCAATCCTGTCGCCCCATCCTTCGTTGCTTTCACAGCTTCTTTCCTTTTCTCGGTCTGCAGAATCAACTCAGTCAGGCTCGGATCCTCCGCCCCGACGGTCATCGGTGCAAGCCGTGGCCCGATCGCCAGCAGCCCAGTCCCGGCAACCGCAGCAGAGATCACAAACGTCCCAGCCATCGTCAGCAGCTTCATGGGTTCCTTCCAGTTCCAAGGCTCACGCCAGCATCATCCATCGGCAACCGGCTGCCTCGCACAAGCCCCGCCGTCCCTCTGGTATTCGATGCCGCGGCGGGTGCGGATGTTACAGGTCGTTCCGGGCCGAGAAGTCCGCCCATCGCGGCCTCTACAGTTCACCGTGACCGATCTCAACACCCTCACCCTCCCCGACCTCTATACCGATCTCGCCCGCACCGGGTTCGTACGGCGTTTGCTGGAGCTCGCCCGCGACGAGGACCTGGGCCTGCCGCGGCCGGGCCGCAAGCCACTCGACGGCGATGTGACCTCCGCCGCGGGCATCGAGCCCTCGGTTGCAGGGGCGGCCGATCTGGCAGTACGCCAGCAGGGCACGATCGCCGGCCTTGCGATCATTCCGGACCTGCTGGAAGTCTTTGGCACCGCCGCGCGCTGGACGCCGCACGCCGAAGATGGCGAGCGTGTTGCCGCGGCGACCTGCCTCGGAAGGCTCGATGGTCCGCTCGCCGAGATCCTGTCGGTCGAACGCACGCTCCTCAACATCGTCGCCCGGCTCTCAGGCGTCGCGACACGCACCGCCGAGTTTGTCGCCAAGCTCGATGGTCTGCCGACGCGCCTCCTCGACACCCGCAAGACCACACCCGGCATGCGCGTGCTCGAGAAGTATGCTGTCCGCTGCGGCGGCGGCTTCTGCCACCGCATCGGCCTGCACGATGCCCTGCTCATCAAGGACAACCACATCGCGGGCATTCCGCCAGATCGTCTCGCCGCGGTTGTGCACGCAGCGATCAAACGAGCACGCGAAGCCGCAGCCAAGAACAGCAGCGGGGGGGAGGGGGCTGAAAGCGGCGGCCTCCGCTTCGCCGAGGTCGAAGTCGATTCCCTCGACCAGCTCCGCGCGCTTCTCGCCTCCGGCGGTGCAGGTGCCGACATCATCCTGCTGGACAACATGTCCGCGGCGATGCTCCGCGAGGCCGTCCGCTTGCGCAACGAATCGGGAAACAACGTCTTGCTCGAAGCCTCCGGCGGTGTGCGCCTCGACACCGTCCGCGCGCTCGCAGAAACCGGTGTCGATCGCATCAGCGTCGGCGGCCTGACGCACCAGGCCGTGAGCATCGATCTCGGGCTCGATGTGGTGTGACCCGGGGCACGCCGCGGTCGACTCATCGATCATCGCCATTGCCGCAACGAGCGCCCACCCGGCGGATCGCGTGGTGTCGTCGGAAGCGGCCAGCCATTTGTCGGCCTTCGCGCGGCCGTGCGGGCTCTCGGCCGCGACATGCGCGACATAGGCCCCGCACATGCGAGCGGTCGGCGTTGCGGCCCAGCGGTCAAGCTCCCGGGACGAAATGCTCGCGGGGTCGGCGATCTAAACCGCGAGGTTGAGTGTGTCGAAGTTCTTCGTGCCCCACAAGGCCTCCGCCAACTTCTGATCAACCCGGATCTGCTTGTAAAGCGTCTTCAACGTCGCGAAGCTGACGCCGAACATCGGCCCCGTGACGCCGTGCCGCGCATAGGTCTTCCTCGTCTGCGCGGAACCGGCCTTCTCGAGCGCCTTCATCGTGTCTTCCAGGCTCATTCGCGGAGCCGGAACTCGCGGCGGTTTTGTTGCTGCATTCTTCGCTTTGGGCATGATCTCTACCCCTCGGCTCTGGACCTCGCGATCTCGGTAATTATGGTAACACGTTGTCGGAGCACGAAAGAGGTTTGAGGGCAGAGGAAGAGGAAGGCCCTTCCCCCGGCAGTCCATCCTCGCAAGGACAATGAAGGCACGGGTTCCGTGACGATCTGGGGCTCATCACGACAATGGCCCGATGAACGAAGCACGTGCGCCTGTCAACGCGCTCCGTTGACCGATGCACAAGGCGCGTTCACCGATGAACGATCGCCGTTCACCGATGCACGCCGCGCGATCACTGTGGGGCGGAGGGCGGAGCCGGGCGAGCATGGTTCGCTGATGCCAGAGGAAGGGGAACCCCCTTCCTTCGGCACCTCCATCCCCAGAAAGGCCAAGACGCGCCGATGCCTACCAGTTGCCCGCGTCTCTTTTCCGGGCGGGGTTGAAGGGGCGGCAGGCCCTGCGGCAGGCAAATGCGGCGGCGCTCCGGTACACTCCGTACCGATGCCTGACCCTAACCTCCTACTTTACGGCGACAACCTGGACTTCCTCCGAGACCCGAACGAGTTCCCGAGCGCGTCGGTGGACTTGGTCTATCTCGACCCACCGTTCAACTCGAATGCTACATACAACGTTCTCTTCAAGGAAGTCACCGGCGAGCCATCCGCTGCCCAGATCAAGGCGTTCGACGACACATGGTCCTGGGATGCCAAGGCGGCGGAGGAAGAGGCGGAACTTCTGGCGGATGCGCATACACCGGCAAAGCTTGGGACGCTGATTACGACCTTTCACCGGTTCTTGGGGCCATCGGCGATGTTGGCGTATCTCGTGCGGATGGCGCTGCGCCTCGTGCATTTGCGCCGGGTCCTGAAAGGTACGGGCTCGCTTTACCTCCACTGCGACCCGACGGCGAGCCACTACCTCAAACTAGTACTCGATGCGATCTTTGGCCCTCAGTGTTTCTTGAATGAGATCACCTGGAAGCGCACGCATGCGCACGGTTCCGCGAAGCGGTTCGGCCCCGTACACGACACGCTTCTCTTTTACGCGGCGAGCCCGAAGTACGTCTGGACCTCGCCGGTGATTCCTCATGAACCCGGGTATCTCTCAAAGCACTTCAAGCAGATCGACGAAAAGACCAAGAAACGTTTCCAGGCCATCACCCTCACGGGCTCGGGTATCCGTCACGGCGAGAGCGGCAAGCCGTGGAAGGGTGTGAACCCGACCAAGGTTGACCGGCATTGGGCCATTCCAAGTGAGGTCATGGAGCGTTACAACCTCGCTGGCGAGACCGTGCAGGATCGCCTCGACGCCCTCGATGACGTAGGCCTCATTTACTGGCCCAAGGACGGAGCGGGGACGCCCCGGCTTAAATGGTTCGCCGAAGACCTCAACGGAATGGCGATCCCGGATGTGTGGAGCGACATCCCTCCGATTTCGGCGAACGCGGCGGAGCGCCTTGGCTATCCGACGCAAAAACCGCTGGCACTCCTGAAACGAGTGATCACCGCGTCGTCACGGCCGGGTGACACGATCCTCGACCCGTTCTGCGGCTGCGGGACCACAATCGACGCGGTGGAAACTCTCAACCGGGAGTTCCACGATGAGCCTCCTCGGCGCTGGATTGGCATCGACATCACGCACCTCGCCATCAATCTCATCAAGTACCGCCTTACGCGATTCGATCCCGCGGCCATCTACGAGGTTCAAGGCGAGCCCGCGGATGAGGCTGGTGCGGCACAACTCTTCAAGGACGACGCCTACCAGTTCCAGTTCTGGGCCTGCGGCCTCGTCGGTGCACGCCCGGCTGGGTCCACGGTGTCATCGCCCAAGAAGGGAAAGCGCGGCGCGGATCGCGGTATCGATGGCGCTCGCTACTTCGTCGACGACAACACCGGGCCCAAGACGATTCTCGTGCAGGTGAAGGGGGGCAAGCCTGGCGCGGCAGAGGTGAGGGACTTCCGGGGAACCATCGAGCGCGAGAAGGCTGCGATGGGCATCTTCATCACGCTCGAAGCACCCACCAAGCCGATGCGCAAGGAGGCGGCTAGTGCCGACGTCTATCGCTTGGCAACAGACAAGAAGCTCACCGTTCCGCGCATCCAGATTGTGACGATCGCGGATCTGCTCAAGGGCGGCTCACCTCGCCAACCGGCGGGCGTTCTGCTGCCGCCCGGTGCCGATTTTGACCGCACGTTCAAGAAAGCCGAGCGTCACGATGCGGGCGGCTTGTTCGCCAGAGCTCGCTGAACTGCACTCGCTTCAATACGCACGCTTCTTCTTGGCCTTCGGGGAGGAGGGGGTGGGGGGTTCCCAGAGTTCGATTCGATAGCCCTCACCGTCCTTGATGCAGGCGAACTCGGGCCACCCGCCGCTTCAGCCTCTCTATCTCCTGACGGGTCATGCATCCCCCCCAAGGGGACCGCGATGTCGTTGCGGCGCAGAGAGACACACAAGATCGACCCCCCCTCCCCCATGGTGGATCAGGTGGTTGGGGGGTTGCCGGACGTGATCCACTGGGTTCTGCCTCCGCCGCCAAGCTCAAGCGTTACCCCGGCGGCGTGCCTTGGCCAATGTCCTTGACCGTCGGGGGGCGGGGGGGGAGGGCCGTCGAGCCAGTTCACCTTCCAGCCGTCTTCGAGGACCATGATGGCCGGCGAACCGGCCGGAACCCACGCCTCGTGAACGATTCGGCCCGGCAGGTAGAAGGAGCCGTTCTCCTGGATGTCGAAACGCTCGCCGGTGTCGCTTTCTCGAACAGGTGCGATCCGCGCAGAATGATGTGGGTCACCATCCCTCGCGGCCCCCCCGCCTGCATTACCATCCCGCCACCCTGCCGATCTGAAGGTCACCTGACATGAGCATCTTCTCTCGAATCATCCGCGGCGAGATTCCCAGCCACAAGGTCTACGAAGACCCCCACGTCTTTGCTTTCCTCGATATCTCCCCGCTCAGCCCTGGCCACACACTCGTCATCCCCAAGGAAGAGAAAGCCACGCTCGACCAGCTCAGCGATGAGTCCGCCGCGGCGATCGGCCGAGCCCTTCCACGCATCTGTCGCGCCGTGCTCAAGGCGACTGGCGCCACCGCCTACAACATCCTCCAGAACAACGGCGCGGCCGCCCACCAGGCCGTCTTCCACGTCCACTTCCACATCATCCCGAAGTTCGACGATGGCCGCGGCCTCGGAATCGGCTGGAGCGCAGGCAAGCTCGAACCCGCAGCGGGCAAAGACCTCGCCGCCCGCATCTCTGCAAATCTCGCCGCCAATCCCTCGCCCGGTACCTGACCCGTACCATCCCGCCAATGTCCGCGACGGCCCAAAACCCGACCCGCCAGATCCGCAGGCTCCCGCCGCTGCTGGTCAACCAGATCGCCGCGGGCGAGGTGGTCGAGCGCCCGGCCTCCGTCGTCAAAGAACTCGTCGATAACGCACTCGATGCCGGCGCAACCCGCATCACCATCGAGCTTCAGCAGGGCGGTATCGAGCTCATCCGCATCACCGATGACGGCTCCGGCATCCCCGCCGGCCAGCTCCCGCTCTCCCTCGCCCCGCACGCCACAAGCAAAGTTTCCACCGTCGATGACCTCGACCGCATCGCCACCTACGGCTTCCGCGGCGAGGCATTGGCCTCCATCACCTCTGTCTCTCGCGTCAGTATCCGCTCGCGCACCGCCACCGACGCCAGCGCGAGCGAGATCCGCGCTGAGGGTGACCGCACCGACCCTGTTCAGCCTGCCTCGGGCGCGGTTGGAACTTGCGTCACTGTCCGCAACCTCTTCTTCAACACGCCCGCCCGGCGCAAGTTTCTCCGTACACCGCCCACCGAGCAGGGCCACTGCATCGAGATCGCCGGCCACCTGGCCATCAGCCACCCCGGCGTCGGCTTCACGATCATCGCCAGCGACAAGCGTGTGCTTGATGTTCCGCCGAATCAGACTCCGCGAGAGCGCGTCCTGGCCATCCTCGGAAAGGAACTCGCGCCCGAACTTCTTGAAGCCAACCTCGACGAGTTCGATGATGCCCGCGGCATCGCGCTCTGGGCGCTCATCGGCCGCCCCTCGATCGCCCGCGCAGCCGCCAAGGCGATGAAACTCTTTGTCAACGGCCGCCCCGTGCGCGACCGCACGCTCCAGCACGCCATCCGCGAAGCGTATCGTGGCCTGATCGAGCCCGGCCGCTACCCCACCGCCGTCGTGATGATCGAGATGGACCCGGGCGCGGTCGATGTCAACGTCCACCCGCAGAAGACCGAGGTCCGCTTCCGCGATCAGTCCCTTGTCCACTCCGCTGTGCTCCGCGCCATGCGCGAAACGCTCCAGCGTGCTGATCTCACCCCGCAGATCGGCCGCACCGGCTTCGGAGCAGCAGGCCGCGGCTGGGGATTGGGAGGGGGCGGCGGCGACGGCCTGCTTTCCGCCGGCCCCGGCAACCTTCCCGGCGCAGCGCACCAGCCGCTTGCGGGCGATGAGCCCGCACGCATCAGCCGTTTCGTCGAGTACTTCACGCGGCCATCGGCGGGCGGAACTCCGCCCCAGGAACGCATCAGCTTCGGCGCACTCCGCGAGGCGATGTCCGCTTCCGATGCCCCATTGATCTCCGATGCGCCCGCCGCCGGCGAGTCGGCTCCTTCAGATCCCGCCGCGCTCGTGCCTTCCACGGACTCCGTCACTCTCACTGCCCCTCGCCCCGCGGAGCGTGTGCTCCAGGTTCACAACCAGTATGTTGTCACCGAGGATGAGCAGGGCATCGTAATCGTTGATCAGCACGCCCTGCACGAACGCGTGATGTTTGAGTACCTGCTCGCCCGCGTCGGCTCGGGCGAGGGCGGTACGCTCGAGAGCCAGCGCATGCTGGTCCCCGCCGTCGTCGAAGCCTCACCCGCGCAGATGGCCCGTGCAGATGAGCTCCGGCCGCTGCTGGAGCGCATTGGCATGACCGTTGAGGGCATCGGGCCCACCAGCCTCGGGGTGCACTCGTTCCCCACGTTCCTCTTCGACAAAGGCGTGGAGCCCGGCGAGTTTCTCCGCGAGATGCTCGAGCGTGCTGAGGCCGAGGGCTTCGTCCCCGGTAACGAGGAAACCCTCCACGAGATCCTCGACATGATGGCCTGCAAGGCCGCCATAAAGGCCGGCGACCGCATGAGCCAACCCGAACTGCTCGAGCTCATCCGCCTGCGCGACGCTGTCGGCCGCTCCAGCAACTGCCCGCACGGCCGCCCGACCTCGATCCGCGTTTCGATCAACGAACTCGACAAGCGTTTCGGTCGGGTGTGACCTGTCTTACCCGGGTCCACGTGGCCCATCACTCCGTGCCGGGTCCGGTGCATTCGGCAGTCCAACATTTGTACCCAAACACTACTCCGCTTCCGCAAGCGACTGCTGCAACTGGTGCCGGAACTCCCGGCTCGTGCATTCCCGAAGCCGGTCCTCCAGCACACTCCGCGCCCCAGCCGTGCCGATACTGCCCAGTGCAGCCGCCGCGGCGGACCTTGCCCTCGGCGCATTCTCTGACAGCATCTCCCGCAGCGCCGCCACCGCGCTCGCCTCATCGTGGCGCGACAGCTTGCCGATCACTTCCGCCGCGGCCTCGCGCGTGAACTGCTGATTCCCCGGCACACTCCGGCGAATCGCTTCGCCCAGCGCTTCCGCAGTATCAAACTCCGCGAACGCGCGCAGCGCATTCCGCCGGATGCCATCCCCAAACGACTCGGTCTGAAGCCCCTTCAGCACAAGCTCCATCCCATCCCGCGCCCGCATCGTTCCCACCCCCCGCACCGCCGCGGAACGCACGCCATACGACGGATCGCGATGGAACCGCTCCGACAGAATGGCGAGCACCCGCGAGCGTGTCGTGTCGTCCGTGGTTCCACCCGGCGAGGCCGCCCGCGCAAGCTGCTCGATCACCGCCTGCCGAACCCGCGCATCCTCGATCGTCCCCTGCGCCAGCACCCCCAGCGCGGCCCCCGCGTTGCGGTCCGGGAAAGTCATCGGCCTAACCACGGCCTCGCTCTCGCCCTGCTCCATCGCGGCCCCAGGGTTGGCCATGAAGCCCAGCGTCTCCGCCGCGCTCAGCCGCAGCCCATAGTGCAGTGACGAGTTCTCCACCACGCTCACCAGCGCATCAAGGGCATCGACGATCAGCGCATGCGGCGGCGCATCAACGCGGCGGGGCGCGACCGCAAGCCCCAGCTCCCGAGTCGCTTCCACTCTGGCGGCCAGTGTCGGTCCGTCGCGAAGCTGCGTCAGCCACAGCACCGCTTCCTGACCCTCCGGACGCATCACACGCTTCTCCGCGAGCACCGTCAGCCGCGGATCAAACACCACCGCCTGCGGCTCGCTGTCGAGTTCAATCTCGTAGTCTGTCAAGCGCGAATCAACCCGAACCTCCACCCACCGTTCTCCCCCCGCGGTCCGCACCCACACCGGAAGCGTGAACGCATACGCGGGCGAATCCCCATCGATGCGCTGCGTCTGCTCGATACGGATCGCCAGCTTCTTCCCCTCGCCCTTCCATTCATTCGAGATGGTCAGTCGAGGCACACCCGGCCGCGTGCACCACTGTGCAAAGAAGCGTTGGAGGCTCACCCCCCCGATCTCCTCGAACACTCGGCGCAGTTCATACGTCTCAACACTCCGTCCCGCGTGTCGGTCAAGATACACCGCTATCGCACCAAAGAACGCCTCATCCCCCAGCCGCTCGCGCAGCATGTGCAGTATTGCCGAACCCTTCGAGTACGGATTCGATTCCTTCGTGAACGGTTCCATCGGGTGCGAGTAGCATTTGCACTGCATCGACGGCTGGAACGTGTCGTCACCACGATCGTTCTCCGAGATGTCCCGCATATCTTGCAGGATCCCCCACAGGTACGCATCGTCGTCAGCAACCAGCGCTTCCCCGCTGGAGCCCCGATACTGCTCCCACAGCTTCTCGCAGTACGTCGCAAAGCCCTCGTTCAGCCAGATGTGCTCCCACGACCGGCACGTGATCAGATCGCCAAACCATTGGTGCGCCAGCTCGTGGGCGATCAACCCGTCTTCATCGCCATCGAGCAGGGCGCTCCGGTCCAGCAGCGTCGTGTCGATCAGCGTGGTGGCGCTGGTGTTCTCCATGCCGCCCCACGCAAAGTTCCACACCAGCACCTGCGCATACTTTTCCCACGGAAACGGCTCATCAAACAGCCGCTCAAACAGCGACGTCATCGCCGCCGTTCGCCCGAATGTTCCCTGCACAAGCTCGCCCGTCCCCGGGGGTGCATAAACCGGCATCGGCACCCTCGACCCTGCCGGCGCAACATCCACCACGTCAAACTTCCCCACGACCAGCGTCATCAGATAGCTGACGTGCTCGCGTTCCTGCCTCCAGTGAAACCGCTCCGATCCGCCATCGCCATCGCGCGACAGCAGCCGCCCGTTGGAGACCGCCGTGAACCCCAAAGGCACTGTCACCACCACCTCACTCGTGTGCCGCTCATTCGGAAAATCGGCACACGGGAACCAGTATCGCGCCGACTCCGCCTCTCCCTGCGTATGGACCTGCGCGGCCCGCCCGGGATGCGCCTCCGATTCCACACTCCAAACGACCCCCTCCGTCGGCTCAGTCACGCGGTACCGGATCATCAGATCAACACTCACCCCAACCGCGACCGGAGGGTCAAAGTGCACCGACAGTTCCTCCGCCTCCGCCGCATGTTCAAACCGCGTTGCATACCCCGCACACGACACCTCCGCCACCTGCATCTCCGCCGCGTTCAGCACCAGTATTGATACCGCTCTCCCCCGCGGCGAGAACGTAATCGTCGCCACACCATCCAGCCGCGCCACGTTCATATCCGCGATCGTCAGATCAAGCCGGATGTGCCTGATATCCGCCAGCCGGTGCGGTGGATAGTTCAAGAGGCTCCGGCCAGTTTCCAGGTCTACCCACTCTGGCGCGACCACCGCGCTCTCATTGGGAGCCGAGACCTCCTCTGCTTCCGCTTCCGGCTGTGCCCACGCCCCAACTGTCAGCATCGAAATCGCCGCCACTGTTGCAACAACCATGTGACTCACTCTCGGTCTCAATCCCGCCCCGTCATTCCCAACCGCTCCGCAACCCGGCATCCAGGTGTTCATGGGCACATCCCCGCAATCGCCCCCGCGGCATCCATCCGCGCGTTCTCCGCCGCGATCGCCACGGGCAACTCATCGCTCTCAGCGCCAATCGCATCGAGCACCGCCGCCAGCGCCGCTCTTGCGTGCGGATCATCGCTCACCGCCAGCACCGCCGCCGCCCGCGCCCGCGCCGCAACACTTGGTCCATGCTCAAGCTGCCGCATCCATGCCACAAGGTCTTGCCGGATGTCCGCATCACACAGGACCGTCATGCCCGGATCGATGCTCACGCTCGCCGGCCTGCCGGGCAGCTCGAACACCATGTCAGTCTGCCGCGAATCGCACATCACAAACACCGTGCGGCCCTTTCGGTCTCCCTCCGGTAGCTCCAGCCACAGTGGCAGCACGAACGCGTACGCCGGGTTGTATCCATCAATCGTCTGCAACTGCTCGACCCGCACGCGCAATCGCCCCGAGCCCGCCTCATCTGCCCGCGACTCAGCTTCATCCCACGCCAGATCAATCGCAAGCTTCGGGTGCCCCGGCCTCATCACCCACTGGTCAAAGAACCGCTCCAGCGACTCTCCGCTCGCCTCTTCCAGCGCAAACCGAAAGTCATCCGTCTCCACCTCGTTGAACTGATGCTGCTTCAGATACTCCCGCACGCCTTTCCAGAACAGGTCTTCCCCAAGCCGTTTCCGGAGCATGTGCAGCACCACGCCGCCCCGGTCATACGGGTTCTCCGCCGCATAGAACCGCTGATCCGGATTGCGGTACAGGTTCGTGACCAGTGCCGTGGCTCGCGGCGCGGTCCGGCCGCTCGTCCGCGCCAGCACCGCCGACATCTTCTCAAAGATCACGCCTTCATACCTCGCGCGCCCCCGGTGCTTCTCCGCCCATAGCGCCTCGCCAAACGTCGCCCATCCTTCGTTCAGCCACAGGTGCTCCCACGACCGGCACGTCACCAGGTCGCCAAACCACTGATGCACCAGTTCATGAGCAATGATCCCATCAGCCATGCCGCCCGCTCCCGCTCGCCCGAACATTGTCGCAAAGGTTGATGCCGACGTGTTCTCCATAGCCCCCGCCGCAAAGTCGCGGCACAAAATCTGGGCATACTTGTCCCACGGGAACGCCATCCCGAAAAGTTCCTCAAAGTGCGTGATCATCGCTGGCGTGTTCGCGAAGTTCCTGCGAATCGCCTCCTCGCTCCCCAGCGCGCCATAAACCGGCATCCACATCCCCGGCCTCGCCGACCCCGGTCCCCCAAGGTTCGCGACATCAAACCGCGACACCACCATCGTCACCAGATAGAACGGATGCTCCGCATCCTGCACCCAGTGATACGTCCGCCGCCGCGCTCCCCCATCCACGGCGGGGTGCCATGTGATGGCTTCCAGCCTCCCGTTCGACACCGCCTCATACGGAAACGGCACCGTCACCACGAGTTCAGTCGCCAGTCGATCGTTCGGGAAGTCATGACACGGAAACCACAGGTGGTTGCTCTGCGGCTGCCCCTGGGCATGACACATGAAGTCCTCTTCCGGCGTGCGGCGGTCATCCGTTGAGAACGTCAACCCCTCGCCCCGTCCGCCCGGCCGGTCAGCGTCATACGCGATACGTAAGCGCATCGTTGCGCCCACCGCCAATGGAGACGCAAACTTCACCGCAAGCTTGTTGCGCGCGGGCCGATCAAACTCACACGCTGCCCCCCCTGCGGTCCCGCTCCCGGTCTCGCCCGCAAAGCTCTCGACGCTCTTCACCGTCAGCCCCGGTCCGCAATCAAGCGTCAGACCATCCCGCGCTCTGCCCACACCCGTGAACCACAGCTCTTGAACACCCATAAACCGCGGCTTGCCCATGTCCGGAATCTCAAGCGTCAGCCGCATCCGCGTGTAGTCAACCAGCACATCCGGCGGCCAGACCCGCCTGTCCTGTCCGGTCTCCGCATCAAGCCGCGGATCTTCATCCTGCGCCATGGCGCGCGGGACCTCGACCCAGAATAATCCCAGCAGCACCAGCCCCATGAGGGCGCACATCCGCTTTAGCATGGGCGCATGGTACAGCATCGCCGCACACCGCGCGATCGCCGCCCCTCAGCTCCTGACTTCCCCGCTCAGCCCTTCTTCCACAGGCTCCCGCCATACACCGCGGCCGGACCAAGATCTTCCGCGATCCGGATCAGCTGGTTGTACTTGGCGTTGCGATCCGACCGGCACGGCGCGCCCGTCTTGATCTGCCCGCAGTTCGTCGCCACCGCCAGGTCCGCGATGGTCGAATCTTCCGTCTCGCCCGACCGGTGGCTCATTACCGCCGTGTACCCGCTCCGATGTGCGAGGTTCACCGCGTCAAACGTCTCAGTCAGCGTGCCGATCTGGTTCACCTTCACCAGGATCGAGTTCGCGCAACCCTCATCGATCCCCTTCTGCAGGAACTTCGGATTGGTGACAAACAGGTCATCCCCGACCAGCTGCACCTTCTCGCCCAGCGCCGTTGTGAGGTCCTTCCACCCCTTCCAGTCGCCCTCCGCCAGCCCATCTTCAAGCGACCGCACCGGATACTTCTTGCACCACCCGCTCCACAGCTCGATCATGTCATCAGACGACACCACCTTCTTGGGGTCACTCTTGAAGAAGCAGTAGCCCTTCTTCTTTTTCGCCGCGGCCTCGTTCCAAAGCTCGCTCGTTGCCGGATCGAGCGCGACAAACACCTCGCGCCCCCAGTCATACCCCGCCTTCTTCGTCGCCTCCTCAAGCAGCCGCAGCGCATCCTCCGGGGTCTTCAGGTCGGGCGCAAACCCGCCCTCATCGCCCACCGCCGTCGACAGGTGCCGCTCGTGCAGCACCTTCTTCAGCGAGTGATAGATCTCCACACCGCACCGCAGCGCATCGTCGAAGTTGTCAAACCCCCACGGCTGCACCATGAACTCCTGGAAGTCGATGTTGTTGTCGGCGTGCTTGCCGCCATTGAGCACGTTGAACATCGGCACCGGCAGCACCCGCGCGCTCGTCCCGCCCAGGTACCGATACAGCGGAAGCTCACACGCCTGCGCCGCGGCCTTCGCGCACGCCATCGACACGCCCAGGATCGCGTTTGCCCCGAGCGCGCCCTTGTTGTTCGTCCCGTCCATCTCGATCATCGCCCGATCGATCTCTTCCTGCTCGCGGCAGTCCATCCCCTCGATCGCCGGACCGATCCGGTCAAGCGCGTTGTCAACCGCCTTCAGCACACCCTTGCCGAGATACACCTTCTTCTCGCCGTCACGAAGCTCCACAGCCTCATGCTCGCCCGTGCTCGCGCCGCTCGGCACCGCCGCGCGGCCGATCACACCGCTCGAAAGGCCGACCTCGACCTCCACCGTCGGGTTGCCGCGGGAATCGAGGATCTGACGTGCGTGGACGACCTGAATGTCGAACATGCCGGGGGCTCCGTGTAGTGCACAGTTCACGAGTCACGATAAAACGAACGCGCCGGGCTCTCAAAGCCGGGCCCGATGGTAGTTCACGCCTTACGCCTCAGGGAATAGTCATGCCCCACCGATTTTCCGCCGAAACTCTCTCCAGCCCGCATCCGACGTGGTATCGTTCGTTCAGGTTTCACCAATGCCCCTGACCCCCGAAACATTCACCACCCGCGCAGCACGCATGAAGGCCGACCTAGGCGAGCAGTCGCGCCGTGTGCAGGGCCTCCTCGAAACCGCCTTCGATGCCGCGTTTTCCCGCGACCCCGCCGCCGCCCTTCAGGCTGTTGCAATGGACGAAGTCATCGACCGCGTCGATGTCGATCTCGAGAAGGCCGCCGTGCAGCTCCTCATTGATGCGACCCGCGAGGGTGCCCAGCTCGCCCCCGAGCACCTCCGACTCGTCCTCACCATCGTGAAGGTCAACAACGAGCTCGAACGCATCGCCGATGCCGGTGTCGCCGTCGCCGAGAATGTCCCCGCACTCGTCGCGCAGAACACCCCGCTCCCCGATGCGCTCCGCGTCATCACCAACTCCGTCGTTGGCATTCTCCGGGACGCGACCAACTCCCTCGAGCGCAACGATCCCCGCCTCGCCAAGATCGTCCTCGCCTCCGAGGACGCTGTCGAAGAGTTCAAGAAGGCCATCCTGCGTGACCTCACCTCTCAGGTGGCCAACCGCACCATGACCGTCGAACTCGCCTTCCGCCTGCAGGAGCTCACCTCGCTCTGCGAGGCCATGGCCGAACACTGCACCAACATTGCCGAGCAGGCGCTGTACCTGGCCACAGGTAAGATCGTTCGCCACATGGGCGGCCACTGGGAAGAAGTCCCCCAGTCCTGATCTCCCCCGCCAGCCCTCCCGATCCTCAAACCCGTGCCGGTCGTTCCGCCGCTCCAATCGTCCTCGTGATCGCTTGCGCCGCCGCTTCAATGTCCTCACGCTGCAAATACGGCCCGATGCTCAGCCGAACCGCTCCCTCGCCCCCGGGCGGCGCCGTCCCCAGCATCTGATGCACCAGCGGCGCACAATGCAGCCCTGCGCGGCACAAAATCCCGAACTCCGCCTCCAGCACCGTCGCGACCTCCGCGGGTGAGTATGACGTGTGCGTGAAACTCACAACGCCCACGCGCTGCGCAATCGGCGCTTCCCCCAGCGCTCGCACGCCATCCTCGCTCAACTCATCGATCGCGCCAAGCAGCATCCCCAGCAGTTCCTGCTCGTGCCGCCGAACTTCCGCCACACCCCGCTCCAGCAGCCATGCCACCCCTTCCGACAGTCCCGCAATCCCCACCGTGTTGTGCGAGCCCGCCTCGTACTTCTCCGGCATCATTGTCGGATGCGTCTCCAGCTCCGACACATTCCCCGTGCCGCCCTCCCGAAACGTCGCGAGCCGAGTCTCGATCCCCGGGCGGATGTACAGCGCGCCCGTCCCTGTCGGGCCAAGCAATCCCTTGTGACCCGGGAACGCAAGCAAGTCGACCTCTGCCGCGCGCACGTCCACGGGCCAGTGCCCCAATGATTGCGACGCATCAACGAGAAACAGCGCCCGATCCGCCTCCGCGCCAGCCCCCCGCACCCGCGCCCCGATCTCCTCGATCGCCTGCACGCTCCCCGTCACGTTGCTCGCGTGATTTATCGCCACAAACGCAGTCACGCCCGGCCGCACCGCACGCGACACAGCATCCGGGTCAACCAGGCCCGTCGCCGGATCAGCATTTACGTTTGTCACATCCAGCAGGCCATCGGCCGCCAGTTCATTCACCGGCCGGAGCACCGAGTTGTGCTCCATGTTGGTGACGACCGCGTGCGGCCGCTTCCCGGTGCGCTTCGCAAAGCCCCTCGCCGCCCCCTTGATCGCCAGGTTCAGCGCATCCGTTGCATTCAACGTGAACACGATGTGATCGGCCGACTCCCCGTTCACCAGTCTGCAGATCCGCTCGCGGCACTTGCGGATCAGCGCTGCCGAGTGCCGCGCTTCCGCATACCCGCCGCGCCCCGCCGCACCCACCTCCAGCATGTACCGCGACATCGCCGCAGCCACTGCGGGCGGCTTCGGAAAGCTCGTCGCTGCGTTGTCAAAGTACCGGCGCGGAACGCTCTGCTCACTCATGCCCAATCGTAGGGCCGTAGAGGCCCCGGCCGACCGGGCCCGACCTACCCCGCTCGCTCCTCACAACTCGCAGCTCGCCGTCATTTTCCCCGCGTCGGGTTGTAGAACGGAAGCTTCGCCACCTTCCCCGTCAGCAGGGCATCCTTGCCCGTATCCACTTCGATCGCCGTGCCCTCGACGCACAGCTCCTTATCAAGGAACGCCATCGCGATCGGGTACCCAAGTGTCGGGCTCAGGCACGCGCTGGAAACGACGCCCACTTCCTTCCCGCCCGAACGCACCTTCATCCCCTGCCGCGCCGTCCGCTTTCCCTCAATCGCCAGCCCCGCCACCTTCCGCGATGGCCCGCCCGAGTCGCGCATCCGCAGCAGCGCATCCTGCCCGATGAACTTCTCCCCAAGCTCCGCCTTGTCCTTCTCAAGCGAAATCGCGAAATCGACACCGCACGCAAGCGCGTTGATCTCTTCCCCCAGCTCGTGCCCATACAGCGGCATCCCCGCCTCCAGACGCAGCGAATCACGCGAGCCCAGGCCGCACGGCTTCACGATCCCATCCTCGCGGTCGATCCCCGCATCCTTCAGGATCAAGCCCATCGCCATCCCCACCGCCGCCTGCGGCAAGATCACCTCCACGCCATCCTCGCCGGTGTACCCCGTCCGGCTCACGTAGATCTTCATGATGACCAGGTTCTTTACCAAAAACCGGTACCGCTTGAGCGTCGGGATCTCGCGGCTGAACTTGCCGATCATCTCCATCACCTTCGGTCCCTGAATCGCCACCATCGCTGTCGATTCCGTCCGGTCGTCGATCTTGCATGTCAGATCGCCCGCAGCACGAAC
>JBBRUT010000043.1:0-24186 GCA_038247555.1 Phycisphaerales bacterium
CGGTTCAGCTTCTTGAGAATCGGCGGCAGCTCCTTCTGGCCCCTCTTCCTTTTGAACATGATCGCGCAGGCCACGCCGCGGCGTTCCAACGCCGCCTCGCGTGCCTCGCTGCGGTAGGCGCTATCGGCCACCACCATCTTCGTCTCGCCCGCGGTCAGTTCGTCGATGAAGTTGCTGTCGTGCGGGGCCGCATCCGAGAAGCGGTAGTCCTTGACGAGCCCGCTGGAGTCCGCGGCGATGGAGCCCTTGTACCCGTGGTAGGTCTCGCCGTTCTTCTTCGTGAACGAGGCCTCGGGATCACGCGTGCTCGTGCCGTCGTCACACTTCCGGCCGCGGGCCTGCTCGACGATCATCGCATCGACCAGGTTCAGAGGTCCCTGTTGTTGATGATCCACAACTTCCAGGTGTCGCGGTAGTTGCTGGTTTCGGTATAGGTCATGTCGTAGCCGCTGAGTTTGAAGACCTGGTCCATCGCACTGATGGCATCGTACACGTCGACGACCTTGAAGGTCTCGCCGGTGGCAGGACCATCAGTGACATCCACGCGATAGATACGAGTACCGCCAGAAATCTCTGTGGACACGGCGATGCCGAAATCCTCGCCGGGAATGGTGCAGGCGACTACGAAGTTCAAGATGCCTTCGATACCGAATGCGTCGGGAGTACCGTCGCCGTCGGTATCCACCGGGCCGGTCCGAATCTGCCATCCGGAGCAGCGTGGCGACCCACCCGGAAAACTCTCGCAGCCCGCGCAAAGCGCAACAAGAGCCGCCGCGGCCAGAACCGTGTAATATCGCGTTTCGTACCTCCGTAAAAGTGAATCCGCCCCGACACCGCTATAGATGCGCGCCGAGGTGTGTTTGTGACAAGGAAATTAAAGATGGAGCAAAGTAGTTTGGATGCGGCTCCACTGCCGACGCACCTACACGAGCGGGGGTCAGATGCTTCGCCCCACTCCCCACTCCCCACTCCCCACTCCCCACTCCCCACTCCCCACTCTTCACTCCCCACACGTCGCGCGTGCCCGACGCTCAGCGGCGCACTCGAGTCGAGGTCGCGGAGTTCATGATCGCCAATCGCGATGTCTTCATGGCCCGGATCCGGCGCACGCTTCGCCGCGTGGTAGCCGCCCGGAGCGTCACCGACACAGGGGACCTCTTCAGCATGCTGCTCCGGCGGATTGATAACCTCGCCGCGGGTGACCGGCTCCGCGCGGCGACGGACGCCGCAGTATGGACGTTGGTGCTGACGACCTGCAAGCATCATGTGCTGGAGAAGGCCCGGATCGCCGATCGGCTACGCCGATTGGGGGAGGTGTATGGCGAGCATTTGAACATGATCGCCGCCGGAATCGAAAGTTCCGCAGCCGATGACGGCGGCGTGGATCAAGTTCAGCGCCGCCTGCGTTCGTTGACGACCGATGCCGACCGCGAGTTGTTCATCTTCAAGATGAACGATGTGCCCGATGGCACGATCGGCGCAAGCCTTGAGATCGGGGAGGAGGCCGTTCGCCAGCGGTGGTCCAGACTTTGCCGCGGCTTACGAATGCAGCGATCCGGATGACAGCGTCGTGGCAGTATTTTCCCAGGCGAAGTGTGCTCTCTCCGTGCTCCGCCAGGGAGTCGAAAAGCACCCCCGGCGCGCCTAGAATCGGTGTTTGCCAAAAGCCCGATTATCCATGCGGGTTTTGCGGTGTTTTGGCCTCCGCCGCGGGGCCTGAAAGCCGGCCTTCGCAGAGCCCTTTAGAGTCCTCCCGCGGCCTTGCCTCGACCCTTGTCTTTCGCACGCAACGGACACACGCTCCATGCCCAACAACTCCGCCTCCAGCAAGCTCGATCCGACGTCCGAGGAGCAGGCACGTTCCGCCGAGCAGGTGGCGGATCAGGCTGCGGCGGGGGGGCTGGCAGGGGCGCAGCAGGAGAAGTCCGCCGCGGGCGGCAAGGCGTACGCCGAGGATCAGATCAAGATTCTCGAGGGTCTGGAGGCGGTGCGCAAGCGTCCGGGCATGTACATCGGCGGAACGGATATCCGGGCGTTGCACCACTTGGTGTATGAGACGGTCGACAACTGCATCGATGAGGCGATGGCGGGCTTTGCTGATACGGTGAGCGTGACGATCCTGCCGGATGGCGCGTGCTCGGTCGTTGATAACGGCCGCGGCATTCCGATCGGCCCGAAGAAGCATGAGAACCCGCAGTACGACGGCAAGCCCGCGGTCGAGATCGTGATGACGGTGCTGCACGCGGGCGGCAAGTTCGGCGAAGAGGGCAGCGCGTACAAGGTGTCGGGCGGTCTGCACGGCGTCGGTGTGTCGTGCGTGAACGCGCTGTCGGAGTGGCTGGAGTGCGAGGTGTATCGCGATGGCAGGATTCACACGATCGGCTTCACACGAGGCAAGACGACGCTGCCGCTGAGCGCGGTTGGGGAGATTCCCGCGGATGCGGCGTTCAAGACGGGCACGAAGGTGACCTTCATGCCCGATGCCCAGGTGTTCCCGGACACCACGTTTGACTTCAACATCCTGTCGAACCGCCTGCGCGAACTGAGCTATCTCAACCCGGGCGTGACGATCCGGCTGCGAGACGAGCGGGTTGGGCCGGATGGCAAGATCCGCAGCGAGGCGTATAAGGCGACGAACGGGCTGCTTGAGTATGTGCAGTTCATGATGACCGGCAAGACGTCGGTCGCGTCGCCGGTGCACCTCATCAAGAGGGACGAAGGCTCGCTGCTTGAGTGTGAAGTCGCGATGCAGTATCACGACGGCTACAACGAGACGCTGCTGACGTTTGCCAACAACATCAACAACACCGATGGCGGCACACACGGGCAGGGGTTCAAGGTCGCGCTCACGCGTGCGCTGAACAACTATGCCCGCAAGATCGGCATTTTGAAAGAGAAGGATCCTGTCCCGACGGGCGAGGATCTGCGTGAAGGGCTTGTGGCGATCGTCAGCGTGAAGCTGCCGAACCCGACCTTCAACAACCAGCCCAAGGAGAAGCTGCTCAACCCGGAGATCGAGGGCTTTGTCTCGACCGCGGTGGCGGAGGCGCTTGAGAACTGGCTGGAGGAGCACCCGGGGGAGGCGAAGAAGCTGATCCTCAAGGGCATCAACGCGGCGCAGGCGCGCGAGGCGGCGCGGAAGGCGCGCGAGCTGACGCGGCGTAAGTCCGCGCTTGAGTCGGGCTCGATGCCCGCGAAGCTGCGCGACTGCAAGACCAAGGATGTGGCGAGGTCGGAGATCTTCATCGTCGAGGGTGATTCGGCGGGTGGCTCGGCGACGCAGGGTCGCGATGTCGACACGCAGGCGATCCTGCCGCTGAAGGGCAAGATCCTCAACGTCGAGAAGGCCCGCATCGACAAGGTACTGGGCTTTGAAGAGATTCGCGTGCTCATCTCCGCGCTCAAGTGCGGGATCGGCGAAGACTTTGACGTCGCGAAGCTGCGGTATGGGCGGGTCATCATCATGACCGACGCCGATGTCGATGGCTCGCACATCCGCACCTTGCTGCTGACATTCTTCTTCCGGCAGATGCCCGAACTGATCCGCCGCGGCAAGGTGTACATCGCCCAGCCCCCGCTGTATCAGCTCGCGTGGGGGGGCGGCAAGGCCAAGAAGCTGCAGTACGTTCTGAACAACAATAAACTCGACGACATGCTGACGGAGGTTGGCCTGCAGCGAGCAACGCTGATCGTCCGCAAGACCGACTTGACAGACAACACGACCGTGGTGATGGACCCCCGAACGAGGCAACCGACGATCGCGCGGCGGGTCGAGGGGGAAGAGCTCACCCGCATCATCCGCGTGCTGCGCCGACTGGCGGAGCTGGTGGAGGTTGCCGAGCGTCGCGGCGTGAAGTTCCCCGACTTGCTCTCGGCCCGCGCGGCCGACCCAACCGGGACCGGCAAGCTGCCGACGCACCGGCTGACGTGGACGGGCGGCGAGGCGTGGGCGTGGTCCGAAGCGGAGGCGAGGCGCATCGCCGAAGAGAAAGGCCTGCAGCTCGTCGAGCTCGAGGCGGTGCCGGTGGTCGAGGAGATCGTTGACCCCGAGGCTGGCGCGATCGTGGGCGAGGCTGCTGCGCCGCCGGTGGAGGCGGGCCCGAAGCGCATCCCGGCGCAGCTCCGCGAGCTGCACGAGAATCGCGAGCTTGAGCGGATCTTCGAGCAGCTTGCCACGCACGCTCTGTCGATCACCGACTACGCGCTCACGCAGGAGGAGTCGGTCACCGGCGAGAAGCTGCCGACCAAGTATGCGTGGGAGCTGGCGGAGAAGACCACCGAGCAGCAGGCGAGCAAGCCGGCCGAAGAAGAGTCTGAAGCGGGCGGCGATTCTGATGAGACCGCGAACACGTCGCACGGCTCAACGGGCTCGGGACGCGTGTCGCGTTTCGTTGAGGCGGCGAATATCCCGTCGATCCTGGCGTCGCTGCACGAGGTTGGCCGCCGCGGCCTGGAGATCAAGCGGTTCAAGGGTCTGGGCGAGATGGATGCCGAGCAGTTGTGGGACACGACGATGGATGTCTCTCGCCGCACGCTGATGCGGGTGACGTGGGACGGGGCGCGCGAGGCGGAGGTGCTGTTCACCACGCTGATGGGCGAGAACGTCGAGGAGAGGCGGAAGTTCATCGAGCTGCATGCGCTTGAGGTGAAGAACCTGGATGTCTGATCGAGAAAGTCATCCACAGAGTTCACGGCGTGAACACGGAGAGGGGCCTGGCAGACTACATGGGTGTTTTCTGTGTACTCGTTGAATCCTCTGTGGACTCGTCGTCCTGCCTGACACCCCGCTGCTCCCCCATGTACTTCGCAAAGTCTCTCCGTTGCTCAGTATCCAGTGCGTTGTAAATCTTCAGGAAGGCTGCTGTCTGTTGCGCCTTGGTGGGCTTGCCGTATGTCGCTAAGTATGCGTCCTGGATCGCGACACGGATCGTCGATTCCTGCTCGGGTGTTACCGCCAGCCGCTTGAGCAGGGCATCAAGGTCATTGGCCCCTGCGCCAACAGTCCGCCCATAGCTCTGCCGGATTTCGTGCCCAAGCATTGTCAGCCGATCGATGGCCACCGCCGCGAGTCGCCCGCGCGGCTTTCCATTTGTCCCCGGTTCATTCGCCGACTCCTCGACCACCGCGCCGATGTACTCGCTCGTCAGCCCGCGCAGTTCGGTCGCGTTTGTCTCTGTCAGCTTCTCGGCGAGCTCATCTTCCAGCTTGTGACGTGCGCGCCAGGCCGTCGCGTTGTCCATCAAGCCCTTCAACAGCCGCAGCCCTTGCGCATGATCCTGCGCCTGGAATGCGTTGGCGATCTCCACCACTTCACGCAGGTTGTCCATTACAAACTTGTCCATGATCGCCGCGCGCTCAAACAGCACGGCATCCGCCGCCGCTTTCTCCTGGGCCGATAGTTCAATCAGGGCGAGCGCGGCCTACCCCGGATCAACCTCCAGCCGCTTGAGCTTGCCCCCAAACCCGCGTTCGACCAGTGACCTGGCCGTCTTGGCCGTCTTGACCTTGGGTCCGGAAAGTACCTGTGCATCGTTTGTTGGTTCTGCGGCAACAGGTACTGGCACGTCTCTCTCACCGGTCTGATCGGGCGGCGTCAGGTAAGGGAGTGTGGCTACCACGTACACCGCGAAGACATGGCTCAGCATGGTCGTTCTCCTTTACGCGGCTAACGCCCGGGCAGGCTCGCTCTTGCATCGGCGTTGGGTTGTTATACTGCTCTCTCGGACAAGCAGTTACACGCAGTTCATCGCCCGAATGCCGGCCGCAAGAACAGATGGCCCTTTCGCGCCTCTGCCTCCTTGCTCGCCCTGTCCGCATCTGTGTTCTCTGCGGACTCTCCTCGCCGATACCCTTGCACAAAGGAGGGCGGGAGTCCACATGAACATCGGCGAACTCATCTCGGGATTCCCGGTCACCTGTGGCGACCCTGCGGCGAAGTCGATCCGCATCTGTGATGTCACCGAGGATTCCCGCACCGTTCAGCCCGGGTCGCTGTTTGTTGCACGCCGCGGCGAGAAGAACGATGGGCGGCAGTTCGTCCCCGCCGCCGTCAAGGCTGGCGCGGTGGCGATCCTGACCGATGACCCGTCGGGGGCAGCACCCACGCCGAACAAGGGGCAAGCGCCGGTGGCGATGCTCATCGCGGCGGATCTGCCGCTGGCGACCGCGCAGATCGGCGAGCGGTTCTATGGCAACCCGTCGAGCAAGCTCGCGGTGCTGGGTGTTACGGGGACCAATGGCAAGACCACGATCACGTTCTTGATCCACCAGATCCTCAACGAACTGGGGGTGCGGAGCGGGCTTATGGGCACCGTCGTCATCGATGATGGGACCGAGGTGGCCCCTGCCGTGCTGACGACCGCCCCGGCACTGGAGATTTCTCGCACGCTTGCGCGCATGCACGAGGCGGGCTGCACCGCCGCGGTGCTGGAGGTCTCCAGTCACGCGCTGCATCAACGTCGCGTCGGTGCAATCAACTTCTCCGGCGCGGCGTTCACGAACCTTACCGGCGATCACCTCGACTATCACGGCACGATGGACGAGTATGCCGCGGCGAAGGCGATGCTGTTCGAATCGCTTGCGGCCAATGCCGTCGCGGTGGTGAACTCGGCCGACCCGGCGCATGAGCGGATGCTGCGCGACTGCAAGGCGCGGACGCTGAAGTGTCTGCCGACTATCGCCATGAGCGTGCATCCGGGCGATACCCAGATCGCGCTGGACGAAGGCCAGTGCCGCGCAACCGTTCGGGGCATGGGCCACTCGCACACCGATGTCACGCTTGAGGGGCCCTGGGGGAGGGAGAACATCCGGCTGCCGCTGGTGGGGATGTTCAACGTTGTGAATGCCCTTGAGGCCGCGGCGCTGATTTATGCGTGCTTTGGCGGCAAGGGCGACGGGTGGCTGTCGTTCGCGGATATCGCGGGCGCGTTGGCGAAGGTGAAGGCTCCGCCGGGGAGGCTTGAGCCCGTGACCGCGCGGGGCGCGGAGATTACGGTGTTTGTCGACTACGCGCACTCCGATGATGCGCTGCGGACGGTGCTCAAGACGATGCGCGAGGCGATGGCCGGCGCGGCAGGCCCTGAGATCACGGGTCACAGTACGGGCAAAGCAGCGAGGGGCGCGGGGTCGCACACGAGCGAGCTCTGGTGCGTGTTCGGCTGCGGGGGCGACCGTGACAAGACCAAGCGACCGCGCATGGGCGCAGTTGCCGCAAAGCTGGCCGACTATGTCGTTGTCACTTCCGACAACCCGCGGACGGAAGAGGCGCGGGCGATCATCGGCGAGATCATCGACGGGATTCCTGCCGAATCGCAGCCGCGTGTGCGCATCGAACCGGATCGTGAGGCCGCGATCCAGATGGCGATCCGCACGACCCCGCCCGGGAGCATCATTGTGATCGCTGGGAAGGGGCACGAGGATTATCAGATTCTGCCCGACCCTGCCAGGCCCGGCCAGACGATCACCCGTCACTTTGATGACCGCGAGGTCGCGCGCGAAGCTCTGGCCAAACGCGGCGTGAAAGTTCGTGGCCGCAAGGCCGTCAAGGCCTGAGAGCGCTAAGGATCCGCGACCAACCATGAGTTTCTGGACACCCGAGAATCTTCGTTCTGTGACCGCCGGCACGTGGCTCATCCGCCCGCCGCGGCTGGAGGTTCCGCCCGATCGACCGGCGGATTTTCCTTCTCCGCCAGCGCACCCGTTTGTCGCGGGTTTGTCGACAGATACGCGCGAGGTGAAGCCGGGTCAGGCGTTCCTCGCGCTGCGTGGCGAGAACCACGATGCGCACCGGTTTCTTGCTCAGGCCGTGACCGCCGGCGCGATGATCCTGATCATCGACGATGAGGGTGCGGTTCCGACCGGTGGGTTTACACCTGCGGCGGGTGTGCTGAAGGTCGCGGACACGGGCAAGGCCCTGCTGAAGATCGCCGCGGCGTATCGCGAGTCGCTCAAGGGCACGCGGGTCATCGCGGTTTGCGGCTCCAACGGCAAGACGACGACGACGCGGCTCATTGAGCAGGTGCTGCACACGACGTTGCGCGGAACGGCCTCGAAGAAGTCGTTCAACAACGCGGTCGGTGTGCCGCTCACGATCCTTCGGGCCCAGCCCGCCGATCAGTACCTGCTCTGCGAGGTTGGCACGAATGCGCCAGGCGAGATCGCGACGCTCGCGGCGGTCGTGCAGCCGGATATCGCCGTCATTACCTCCATCGGATGCGAGCACCTTGAGGGGCTGGGGGATTTGGCGGGGGTCGCGGCGGAAGAAGCGAGCGTGCTGAAGTTCCTCCGGCCCAAGGGCTGCGCGATCATCAATACCGATTCGCCGGAGCTTGAGAGCGCGATCCGCAAGTACAAGCCCGCCACGCTGGTGCGGTTTGGCCGCGGCAGCAAGGAAGTGCCCGCAGATATTCGTATCGGCAGTTCCGGGGTCGAGTGCATCGACGAGGCCGACGCATCGGGCAAGGGTTTTACGGGCATCGGCTTTACCATCAACGACCGGTTCAAGGTCCGCCTGCCGATCCTGGGCGAGCACAACGCCATGAACGCTCTGGCGGCGTATGCCGTTGGCCGGCGCATGGCGATCGAGGAAGGCCGGATCATCGAGGCGTTGTCCGGCGCGGGTGGTGCGGAGATGCGGCTCCAGCTTTCGCGGATCGGCCTCCGGGGCGGGGGCGAGGCGCGGATCCTGAACGATGCGTACAACGCGAACCCGGATTCGATGTTGGCCGCGATCGCAACATTGGCCGCGCTCCGGCCGGGTTCGGCGGGCAGCGGCGGCGGCAGGCGCATCGCGATCCTGGGGGACATGTTCGAGCTTGGCCCCGCCGCGGCGGAGCTGCACGGGTTGGTGATCGCGCGGCTGGCGGAGCTTGGCGAATCGATCGGGTTGGCAGTGCTGATCGGCGAGCAGATGTGCCGCGCGGCGGAGTCGCTGCGGTTGGCGGGCAGGGGGGACGATCGGCTGCTCCTGCTTCCGGCCGGGGATGAAGGGTCGTTCCGCGAGGCGGCGGCGGTGATCGGTCCACAGGATGTCGTGCTGCTCAAGGCTTCACGCCGAATGCGTTTGGAGCGCGTTCTGTCTGCCCTCACCGAGCAAACGTCTGGCGCGTCCGCGCCTGTCGCCGCGATAGCCTCCTGACCGATTAAGGGAGCTTTGGCAGTTCGCATCAGCCTCGCGGCGGGATGCCGCTCTGCGCATCGGCCCGGCACGCAACCGATCACATGCTCTATCTCCTCTATAAAGCGCTTCAGGACTGGCTTGTCGATGCCAAGATCGACTGGCTGTTCATGGTGCTGGATCAACTTGCGTTCCGCGCCATGGCCGCGGCCGGACTGAGCTTTGCCATCGTTCTGTTTGCCGGGCGGCCGATCATCGACTGGCTCCGGCGCAAGAAGATCGGCGACACCGGCCTGACGGATGCCGAAGCGCTCCGCCACCGCGCCCAATCCAAAGCCAATGTGCCGACCATGGGGGGTATACTGATCGTCGGGGGAATCCTGCTCAGCGTCGGGCTGCTGGCGGATGTCTCGAACTTCTATGTCATCCTCGGTCTAGCCACCATGCTGTGGCTCGCGGTGCTGGGGGGGATGGATGACTGGCTGAAGCTCACCGCGGCGTCGCGCCCCGGCGGCTCGCGGCAGGGCCTTTACGCCTGGGAGAAGCTGGTCTTCCAGCTTGGCTTGGGGCTGATGGTGGCCTGGTTTGTCTACAACCACGGCGATTCCGCGGCGCCCAATGACCTGGGCCATGTTCTCAACCTGCCCTTCCAGAAGACCTATCTGCGGGATGAGACCGGCGTCCTCGACGTTTCCGCCTCGCTGTTCTATCTGCCGCGCTTCCTGTTTGTGATCATCGGGATGCTCATGATCGCGGGGATGTCCAATGCCCTGAACATCACCGACGGCATGGATGGCCTTGCGACCGGGATTACATCGATCGTTGCGCTGGGGCTGGTCGTGCTGACGAGCATCGCCGGGGGAACATTTGCGCAGGTTCTGCTGGTCCCGCAGATCACCGAATCGGCGGAGCTTGTGGTGATCGCCGCGGCGATGGCGGGGGCGTGCCTGGGCTTCCTGTGGTGGAACTGCTCTCCCGCATCGGTGTTCATGGGCGATACCGGATCGCTGGCGCTGGGCGGTCTGGTTGCGTACCTGGCGGTGGTGATCCGCCAGGAGATCCTGGTTCTGCTCATGTGCGGCGTGTTCCTGATCGAGATCGGATCGGTGGTGCTGCAGGTCGGCTGGTTCAAGTACACGCGAATCCGCTTTGGTGTGGGCCGACGGCTGTTCAAGGTCGCGCCGATCCATCACCACTTCCATCTGCTCGGGTGGCCGGAGCAGCAGGTGGTGTCGCGGTTCTGGATCATCACCGCAACGCTGGTCATCGCGTCGCTGGCGCTGATCAAGCTGCGATGATCAGGGAAAGTGCCGCAAGCGCGGAGCTGTGGGCGTAACGCATCGCGGCGGTGGTGCTGCCGCGGTGCACTGCTCTCAGCTTTCCATACTCTGCACTCTCACTATCGCAGCAGCAGCACCCGCTCCAGCCGCACGCGGTCCCGGATCGGCCCAAGCTCGCCCGGCTCGACACGAACGCGCAGGCGGTCGCCGGCGGTGGTTGTGCCGAGATCGGCTGTCAGGGGGACGAGTAAGGCGGTGTTTCCCAGCTTCATGCGGGCGACTTCCCGCGCAGCGCTCCCGGCGGTCAAGAGTTCGACGACGACCACGCACTCGCCCCAGACGGCGTCGACATCGTCAAGCCTGGCTGTGCCGACCACCCGGGTGACGCCTGTTGGTAGAGCCCACTCAACCTCCATCGGGCCGGGAAGCAGGACATCCGCCGCGCCAAGGGCCGCGGGGATCGCGTCGACCGCGTCGATCCGCGGGCCGGGCCGGCGCGACAGCCCGATGGGGCGGTAGCTGAGGAAATCGAGGCCCGCCAGAGGCAGTACGCGGGAGGAGTCGAAGGCGATCGCGCTCAGTTCGGCCGTTGAAAACTGTGCCGTGGCGACGGTGCCGGGCGATTCGGACGCAGCACCTGCGGGACCACCTGCCCTTCTGGCGGCGCTGGCCGTCAATGAAAGCACGCTGCGCTGGGTGTCTGTCTCGATGGCTGCGAGCCGCACCACAGATCCATCGGCCAGCCATGCGACCGGACCAGCCAACGCTTGACGCGGATTGGCAAACTGGGCGCGGACGATCTGATCCACGGGAATGGTGACGGGTGTTCCACCCGCATCAATCGTCAGCGCAAAGCCCTCCCCCCCGCTGCGGGGACCGATGGATTCAAGAAAGCCTTCGAGCCGATCGCCGTTAACAAGCCAGACCGTATCGGCCTTCGCGGAGCTTGATGCCGGCACCACGGCTTCGGTAGCGCTTGGCCGCATCACAAACCGGGCAACCTCATCGAGAGAGAACAGCAGTGTGCCGAAACGCTCGTGCAGCCAGGCGATTGTCTCACCATTGGCGCTGATGTGGCCGGGTCTCCCCACAAAGCGCTGGCCGTCAATAAGCTCGATGAACGGCGCGCCCGCGAGGGTCCACGCATCGATCGCCGCGGCACCCGGGGAGGGTTGTCCTTCGGCCCACGCGGAGGGAACAAGGGCGATGGTTTCCGCGAGGGTTCGGGTTTGGGCGACGCCTCGCACATCGATCACGGAGAGCTGGCCGCCTGGAGCACCCGGAGCGGTTTTGATCGAAGCGATCCCGACGCGTTCGACTGCGCCGGCCGCATCCATTCTTCCGCCGTCGAAGACCAGCTGCGCCGCTGCGGCTGTGGCAAGCGAGCCGGTGAGTGCCAGCGAGATGGTTGTTGAAAGGCCGATTCGCATTCCGTGCTTGCCTCCATCCGCGATCGCGGCCCGATTCCAAACACACTCGAAGCCGCATCGGCGTCCGGGCCGCGGACCGGCGGTTACTTCTGGAAGATCGGCAATAACCGCTTGGGCATTTGCAGAACAATCAGCGACATCGCTGTGCCGTACGCCGGGCCGACGCTTTGATCGGGCCAGGAGCCTTCCGGGTCCTGGCGATCAAGCAGTTCCTTGCGGATCGCCGGCCACCACGCGGCCCAGTGCTTGCCGCCCGCCAGGAACATCGCCTGTACGGCGTAGTAGTGACCGTAGAAGTAGTGGGCGCTGGGCGCGCTGGTCGCGCCGGGGAGCGCGGTCGTCGTGAGATACTCAACCCCCTTGTCGAGCGCATCGTCGCGGTAGATGCCGGCGTAGTAGAGGCTTGCCACGCCCGCCGCGCTCCGCGGCCATGCCGAGAAGCCCTGGTTGAGCTGGTAGCGGAAGCCGCCATCGGGGTTCTGGCACCGCCGGACGTACTCAACGGCCTTGTCAACGACTTCCTTGGGCACTTCGATGCCGGCGTTGCGGGCCGAACGCAGCGCCATGATCTGGCAGATCGTGACCGAGACATCGGCATCGTATGGGACGGGGTTGTAGCGCCAGCCGCCATCGGGGTTCTGCGACTGTTCGATCAATCGGCACGCCTTGACGAGCGCCTCGTGCACGCGCGCGGAGTAGGCGGTTTCCCCGCCGCCCTGCGTCATGCCGTAGATCTCGCCGAGGAAGAGCGCGGCAAAGCCGTGGCCGTACATGGGACCGTTGGTTGAATCCGCCGCGAGCAGGCCGGTCTCGGTGGAGCTCTTGAGAACGAACTCGAGGCCGGCCTCGACGTTCTTGGCGTATGGCCCGCGGCCGGGTAGGTTGCCATCGCCCATGAGCGCGATGCACGCGACTGCCGTCACAGCGATGTTCTTGCCGAAGCGGCCGGATCCGAACGATCCGTCCTCGTTCTGCTCTTTGATCAGGTAGGCCAGACCTTTCTGAATCGCCTCATCAAGCTCGGGCGTAATCTCATCTTCCAGCGGCTGGTTCTCGGCGGATGCGCCGCCATCGGCACGCGCATCGGCCGCGGCGTCCCCTGCGGGCGCGCCGGGTGCGGCGGGCGGCTGGTCCTGCGCGAGCGCAGCGCCGGCAGACACGAGAGACACACAGAAGATCATGATGATCTGGCGGACCACGGGTGAACCCTTCGATGAACGAACCGAATGCGACACCGCTTCACGGCCGAGCGGAACTCTCTTCCGCGAGTCGACGGTAGTACTCCTGCGTCATCCGGTTGTAGAGCGAGCTGAAACGGTCGCTTGAACCCTGCAGCAGCATCTGCCGGACGCGCGCCGGGAGCGCGCCCCACGCCGCGCGGGCCGAGTCGAGCTCGGGGTTCAGTGCGCCTTCCTGAAGCTCCGGACCATCGTGCTCCTGCGGCTCGCCGCTGCCGGGCTGCTGCGAGGATTGCTGCTGTTGTTGCTGTTGCTGCCGCTGGCGGGGCTCGCTGCTTTGCTGGTCCTGCTCACCGGGTTGCTGCTGCTGCTGTTGCTGCTGGGCCTGGCGATCAAGACTGCTGATGAGTTGATCGAGCTTTCGCAGAGCATCCTCCTGGATGCGCTGGGTCGACAGGCCGACATCACGGGTATCCGTCAGGCGCCTCGCGGCGTCGCGCATCAGGCCCGCGGCCTGATCAAACGCCTGGCCAAGTTCCGCACCTGAGAGGAGCTTGTCGAGTTCATTCTTCGCGGCGTCGGGCGCAGCTTCGCCCTCTTTAGGCTTGTCGTTGCCGGTACCGAGGAGATCATCGAGTGAAGGGAGATCATCCGACTTTGCACCGCTGGGCTTGTCGGCCTCGGGCTTCTTGGGTGGCACGCCTGCGGAAGCAGGGGGTGTTGCGGGAGGAGTGGGCGTTGCCGGAGCGACCGGCGCGGCCTCGGCGGGTTCGGGCGGCTGGGGTACGGGTGCGGGCGATTGCGCGCTCGCGCCTGCCGCGAAAGCCAACAGAGCGTGAACCGTGATGGCCGCGAACAGAGAATTCATCATGGCGCGGGCTCCTGCGGCGCGGGCGTGGGTTCCGGGCGGGCGGGTTCGGCGGGCGGGGGGTCCGCGGGCGGGGGGTCCGCGGGCGGGGGTTCCGCGGACTTGCTGCCAGGCTCGATGCCGCGGGGTGCGCCCTGGCCGTTCTGCTCTGCGAGTCGGTCGAGCAGTTGGCGCGCCTGTGTTGCAATGCCATCCTGCAGACGGATCGCATCTTCGACGACGGCCGCGCGAGTGGAGGGAGCGCCTTCATCGGCCTCCCGGGTCATCTCGATCGCTTCCTGCTGCATGGAGCGGAGCAGCTTGAGCTCTGCGGCGGGCGGCACAAGCGGCTGCTGGCCTGCCTGGCCTCCTCCGCCGCCCTGCTGATCTTGCTCCTGCTCACGGAAGTCCTCATCTTCCTGCTTGGATGAATCCAGTGCATCGATGAGCGACTGAAGGACTCTGGCGGCGGAAGTCTGCCGGCGCAGAACACCAGCATCGGGTTCGCCCTCGCCAAGCCTGTCGGATGCCGCGGCCATGAGCTCATCGAGCCGCTTGTGGGCATACTCAAAGACCTTGGCCTCGGAGAGTTCACGGGTCTCGGTGAGCATCGCCGCGATCTCGGTGCGGAGGGCCTGCTGATCTTCGCCGATCAGCCGCGCGGAGTTGCGAACGCGGCGGGTCAGCTCGACTCCCGCGAGGTCCTGCGTGGAATCGCGCAGCGAGACCTGCCGGGCAAACGCCGCGGCGTACTTCTTCTTCAGTTCAGCCTTTTTGCGGTTCTGCTCGCGCTGCTGGGCTTCGCGGTCGAGCTTCTCGGCGAGTTCTCGCGCCTCCCGGAGCTTGGTCAGGCTCAGCTCTTCCTGTCCCTGCGCTTCGCCGGAATCGACCGGGCTTCGACGCAGGGCACCGATCGCGCCGACCTGCGCGGATGCGGCCTCATCGATCAGCCTTGCGACCGGGACAATCTCGCGCGGCCCGTTGTTGGCTTCATCCAGCACTCCCAGCGTGTTGGTGTGCAGACGGGTCATCCCCCTGTCCAGACCTGCGAACTGGCCCGTCGTCTTGGCGCGGTCGAGCCCGGCGATCTCCTCGGCCTGCTGCGCAATCAACGCATCGAGGGATTCGATAAGGCTTGCGAGCACGCGCCGGAGCACCTCATCGCGGTTCTTGGCGGTCTGCTCAAGATCGCTGAGCATCTGCTCAAGCGCTTCCATTGCCTGCTGCTGCTGCTGCTGGGCGTTGTTGGTCTGGTTCTGCTGGGCCTGCTGGGCGGCCTTGTGCATCTTCTCGGGCACCTGCTCGCGCTGGCCTCGGCGCGCGGCTTGGGCCATTGCCTGGGCCGCGGCAGGGTCCTTCTTCTGCATCTCCTTCTCGCGATCGAGCATGTCCTGGATCGCTTCGCGCGTTTGCTCGGAGAGTTCCCCCTGCTCCTGCGCGATCTGGGCGAGCTCCTGACGTTCCTGCGGCGTGAGTTGCTCCGCGCTGCGCCCCGTAGTGCGCTGGCCAGCCTCCGCGGTGCGATCTCGCAGCTGTCGCTGCCGCTCAAGGGCTTGCTCGATCGAGCGCTTCGCCGCCCAGGTGTCCTGACCCTGGTCGAGCATCTCGATCAGCTCCGACAGTTCTTCGCGTACTTCTTCCTGCGCCTGCTGAGCGGCCTTGCGCTCTTCCTCTCCCGCCTGGGGTGATGCTTCCTGCCCGGCGGATTCCTGCGCGGCCTGCGCGAGCGACTGGCCCGCCTGACCGGAGCTTTGCCCTGCCCGCTGGAGTGATTGGCGCGACTGCTGCAGGATCGCTTCGAGCGTCGGCTCGGCCATCGCGTTCTCTTCGAGCCGCTGCTCCAGAGCCCCGATGGCCTCCTGCTGGCGCGACAGGCGCTCCGTCAGTCCGGCTTGGGCGCGTTCGCTCTGCCGGGCCGACTGCTCGCCGGGACGGCCTGAGGCCGTCTGAAGCTCGCGCTGCTCGGCTTCGAGCTGGATTGCGCCGCGGCGAACATCCGAGAGCTGGTTCCACACCTGCTCGAGCAGTTCCTCGCGCGACATGATGCGCAGCTTCCGCACCACCGACCGGGCGGGCTCGTGGCGAAGCTCACCGAGCGCGTAGGCATCCGCGGCGAGGGCGGTGATCCAGACTTCGTCGCCAGCTTTCACATTCAACGTTGCCAGATCGAGCGTCGCCTCGATCAGGACCTGCCGGTTGGCGATAGTCGTCCGCGGGGCGAAGCCTCCCGCATTGTCGTTCTGGGCTGGAGCGCTGGCCGCGGCGGCCTCGACTCGGGCGATCGATTCAGGGGGGCCTTGCGCTTCGGGCGCAGCTCCCTCGGAGCCTTGGGGTCTGCGTGCGATCTGGCGTTCCAGCGCCACCCACTCCAGGCCAACATCGTCACGCCCTTCCCCGGCGAGTTCGATCACCGCGGTCGCGAGGACAGACTTGTCATGATCCGGCCGCAGCACCACTGCGCTCGGCGCATTGTCTTCGAGCACGTCGAGCGTGAAGCTGCGTTCCTCGCTGTCGGCGATCCCGTGCTCATCCACGATCTTCACGCCGATGCGGACGGGACGCGAGAGCGTCCATTCCAGCATCCAGACGCGGGGAAGGAGTGTCAGCTTCGCTTCAGGATCGTTTGCCAGAAGGGTGGCGACATCCTCGCCCAAGGCCGCGGCAAGCCAGGCTGGCCCGTTCTGTTCGAACTGCTTCTCGGCAGGGACATCCTTGTTGAGCGCAATGCTCAATCTGGCGGTCGACCCCGAGAGCGAGGCGGGCGGCGCCGCACGCTCATCGATCCCCGTACCAAGATCCACCCTCCGCGCGGCATCTTCTCCGGGCGCGCGAGCATATTCCGGTTCGGTGATCTCCAGCGAGGCGCCGGTGACCGCCGGCGGCTCGACCAGCAGCACGCGGGCGAGCGCGGTCTCATCATCGCTGGTGGCGAAGCGATACTCAAGCTCCACTATCGCCGGGCCCGTCGCCTGTACGCCTGCCGCCCCGCGCGCATCGGCCGGGGCAAAGTTTGCCGGCTCGATCAGCCGTTCGAAGAGCGTTCCCGCGCCAACGCCTGGGACGTCAACGGTTCGGTCCTGGCTGGTGAGTAGCGCTTTGCGCCATGGGCCGGCGACGCCGTCACTCACCAGGCGGTACTCCGCAGCCACGCGTGTGCGTTCGGCCGAGGTGTCGGATTTGGTCAGCACGGCACGCAGCGGCAACGCCGCGCCAAGCGGATGGACCGCCGCGCCCGTCGCATCGGCGACTCCGGTGCGCTTGGGCCAGGCGACATCCGCCAGCGGCATCAGTACGCGCATCGCGCCGATCCGGGAGAGGTCGGGAATGGTGACCCATGTGCCGCCGACGATCACGGCAACCAGCGCCAGAAGCCCGAGGCTCCGCAGCGCACCCTCCTGCCGAACCACCGAACGTGTACGGAGGTTCTCGACTCGCTTCGCTGCTTCGATGATGACCGGCGCGGCAAGGGCCAGAGACTCGCCTTCTTCGCGCTGGCGGGAGAGATCGACGCCGCTGGCGAGCACACCCCGCAAACCCGCCTGCGCACCCTCCGCGGTACGCTCGATCCGCAGGGCGAGCTCGGTCAGCGAGGGCGCAAACCGAACAACAGGGATGAGTCGCTTCCAACCCCACACCGCCAGCACACCCAGACCGGTGACCAGCATCACCAGCCGCAGGGCAGATGGAGAACGCAGGAAGAAATCCGCCACTGCGAGCACGAAGACACTGCCGAGCGCGGCCGCGAGGAACACGCCCAGCCGCTCGGTTGTCAGAACGAACTTTGTCCAGCGCCGGAGCCTGCGCAGAACGGCCAATACCGGATCGAGCCCGCCCCTGCTTCCCCTGCCGATTTGAGGCATTGCTGACCCGTCGTCCACGCGACCTCCATTGACATCCCGCCCAGATGGCCCATCCGCTTCCCAGAGTATCGACTACATCGCCGCTCCCAACATGTGATACCGATGACCGGGCGGGGCGGGTCGTCCACTTGGACCACTTTGCGGAGTTGTTGAGGGGTCAGGCCAGTTTCAGCAGTCGCCGGCCGATCCACTCAACCGTGATGATCAGTACCACCACCAGCAACGCCAGGGGGGTATCCCAGAGCGTTTCGATATCCGGCTCTCCCGCGAGCCGCAGCCGTCGATTTGGGAGCAGTTTGGCAACCTGGGCAAGCTCTGCCGCTTCAAGCACTTTCCCGCCGGTCGCTTCTGCCAGCCGCGCCAGGGCGGGGTGGTCAGTCTGGGGGGTACGAAGCTCATCGTTGGCCTGCCAGACCTCGGTTCTGAGGGAGAGACCTCCAGCAGCCCTAATCAGGGGGTCAACAGCCTCGATTTGGTACCTGCCAGACATGGTGGGCAGCCAAGTCGCCGAGAAGCTCCTCGCCGCCGCGGCGGCCCCTCGCCGCTCATCGGCTGGCCCCAGCGGCAGCTCGGTGACAACCGCCTCTTCTGGGGAAGTGGACGCCCGATCGTCATCCACGTTGCCTTCTCTTGTGATCCGGACCCGCATGGACCCCGGGGATGCCTGCACCATGGCTTGATCAAGCAGGGTCAACTCGATCTGGGCGGGGCGATCAACTTCGCCGCGGCGGGGTGAGACCTCGAGCATGGCGGGCTTGCCTGATCGCGCCAGGCTCTCGCGCCCAAGCAGCCGCACCATCTGCAACCAGAAACGCTCGGGGAGGAGTTCGCCGCGGCCGTAGCGCCAACGCCAGATCTCATCGGTCGCGACGTAGAGCACCCGGCCCGCGCCAAACCGCATGGAAAGAACGAGGGGCGTGGTGCCATCGGCGGCGGTCGAGCCATCGGCAGGCTCGGCAACGGCGAGCACTTCCGCCGTCGGCTTCAGGATGGAGGGATCAATCCGCTGCGCCCAGTAGAGGTTCGACCAGCCCGTCGCCGTATCCGAGAGCACTCCCGGCCAGTACAGCCCTTCCGCATCCGGCACATCCGCCAGCCGCAGCACGCCCAGACGTTCCGCGGCCAGGGTCGGCTTCATCAGGACCGGGACGCCAAAGGTCGGCAGGCCGCCGCCGGTGCGTGTGGTGATCCCGACCCCTTCAGAGAGCGAGAAGGGAAGCAGGTCGGCGAGCACGGTGTTTCGCCACGCGCCGGGCATGCTGCCATCGCCGCCGATGAAGATGAGCCCCGCGCCGCCGATCGCGATGCGCTCGCGCAGCTGTGCAAGCTGCTCGGGCGCGAACACGCCGGGATAGACATCCCCGATGATGAACAGATCAAACTGGGCCCACTCCTCCGGGCTGCGCGGGAGGGCATCCATCGTGATCGCGCCCTCCTGCAGGTATCGCCGGCCGGGGGCGAGCAGCAAAGCCGCGGCGGCGATCGTCTCTTCCCGCACCAGCAGGCTGCGCAGGAATCGCGATTCCCAGCGCGGATAGCCGTCGATCGCCAGCACCCGCACCGGACGATCGACCAGTTCGATCGCAAAGTCGGACTCGTTGTTCGCTTCGATGAGGTCAGGACCTGCGCCGCTGCCGGGCCGGATGCGGACCGCCCACCGGCTGGTTCCGGCACGCGTCGGCTTGTGGGTCAGGGTCACCTGCGCGCTGCGGGTCGTCGCGGGCTCATCGCTCCCGGCTTGGTTCCACTCGACGGGCTTTGAGTCCAGCACTTCGCCGGTATCTTGATCGACAAGCTCCGCGACCGCGCCGCCGATGGGGCTGTCGCCGCCGATCTGCTCGATCTCCACTTGAACCGGCACGGCATCACGGACGAATGCGAGACGGGGGGACTCGACCTCGCGCACGGCAAGATCGGCCAGCGCTTCGGCTGCGCCCAGCGGGACGGCAAAGACCGGGATGCGCTCGGCTTCGAGCCTCCGCATGACCGCGCGCGAGGGTTCATCGGCGCTCCGGCCGTCGGAGAGGATGATCACGCCGGACACCGGCCGCGCAGCCGCGCGGCGCAGGGCCTGTTCAATAGCTCGTCCAACGCTGGTCCTTCGTCCTGCCGGTTCGCCCAGCGCGACCGCGGCCGACGCGCCAGGCGCCGACTCGGGAGAAGAGGGCGGAGCAGGCTGGTTGCGGCCAAGCTCGAAAGCGCCAGAATCAAAGCCCAGCCAGAGCACCGTGCGATCCTCGGCGAGCTTTGTCAGCTCATCCCCGGCACCTGCGAGGGCCCCCGCGAGCTGCGCATCGCGCGTGATGCGCGCCCCCGAAGCGCCGCCCGCCGTCGCCGGGGCATCCTTCATGGTCATCGAGGCCGATCGGTCCGCGAGGATGATGACCCAGTCTTTCTCTTCGGTCTCGTTGGGCTTGACCAGTCGCGGCCCCGTCAGCAGCAGCACCAGCAGCACGAGCAGCGCTGCCCGCAGCGAACCGAGCATTGCACGCGCGGGGACCGAGCCTTCGAGACGGCGGTACGCGCGCCATGCAAACGCGGCCGCGATCAGCACGACCAGCGCCCATGCCCAGGCGGGGATGGGCCGCTCGAAGCCGAACTCGACGCCGCTCATGCCGGGCGAGAGCGAATCCAGATCCAGGAGCCATCGCAACGCATCGTTCATGCCGCGGCCTCCGTTCCGCGTGGGCCCGCTCTGCCGAGCCGGCTTGTTGAATCGCCCGCGACCACCGATGCATGGCTCGCCCAGCGACCCAGCACGAGCTCAATGAGCGCAAGCGCCAGGACACCGATCAGCAGCGGAAGGGATATGGGCGATCCCTGCTCAGCGGTGCCGATCGCCGCGGCGAGCACGCCGCCCACACTGCCAGCTGCGCCCGCCCCTCCGGCTGCCCCCCCGTCAACCCCCGCGCCGCGGGGCAACCACACGACACTCTGCCTCGTCTCGGCGGATCGTTCATCACTTTCGACAGCGCCGGCCAGCCAGCCCTGCAGCGCATCTTGAGTCTGGGCGCCGGTGCGTGTTCCCGCGGGGTCAGGGTTCACGGCGAGCACCGATCGGCGCGAGCCACGCTCATCCAGAGACTGCCACAGACCGGCGCGCCGGATGGCCTCGCCCGCGTATCCGTCATCATCGATGCGCACGATGCGCGATGACTCCGCGTTGCCGATCCGTACCAGCTCCGATGCGCGGCGGCCGATCGCCGGGCGGGAGCCCGCGAGCGTCCATGTCGCGCCTTTGGCCCGCCCCACACCCTGCAGCACCAACTCGTTCAACAGCGGCACCACCAGCGGCTTGGTCGGCAGATCGGTCCACTCAAGGTCGAGCGCGGTTGCCATATAGGCGAGCATTCCCCGCGCCTCCGCCGCGCTGCGGGCGATCTCGCCTTCTTCCTTTACACCAATCCCGCCAACCCACAGGAGCGCGGTCCCGTCTTCCAGCGCGAGCAGCGTCTGTCCCGGTAGCGCGCCCGCCGCCGTGGCCGAGTCGGTTCCGGCCGTCGTGCCGCTTGCGCCTGGTAGGATCGGCAGAACGCGATTCACCGTCACCGGCCGGAGCAGTTCCGAGAGCTCACCCTCGATCAGCGAAAGCAGCCCGCCGCCGGCAACAGTTTGCGGCACGACCACCGGCCGCGTGCCCTCCGCTCCGCTTGCGAGCATCCGCGACTCGCGAGCGAGCTCGAAACCCGGCTCGAGCACGCGGATCATTTCGTCTCCCCACAGATGAACCGAGACGCCCGGGGGCGGCATGACGAGCGCGAGCCCGCCCCCTTCGATGAACAGGCGGATTCGGGCCCACGAACCTTCGCCGATGAGATCTGGCCGCGGCAGAACAACGGCATCGAGCCCTGCCAGCCGCGCCGCATCCATTGATGCAGGCTCGATCGACACCACCTCCACCCCTCCGCCCGCGCTGCCCTCGCCTCGTGGCGAAAGCGCCAGCCGTACCCACGCTGCGGCATCCAACTTGTCAACACTGCCGGTCCGGCCAAAGCGTGTTGGCGCCACAACACCGACCCGAAGCGCATCGCGCACCTCAACCGGTCGTCGCCAGGTGTTATCAGCATCCAGCGCATCGCGATCGATCAGCACTGTGATTACCGCCGCGGTCCCGCGCCCGGAGGCACTGTCGCCTGCCCGATCTGCCGGCAGCGGGGGCAGCGCCACCGCCGCCATCGCCGTTTCCTGACCGGGCGTCCATCTCACCACCACCCGGGATTCGGCCGCATCCGCAGGGTCCATCTCCGGCGAGCCGATGCGCGCCCGCACGACGGTCGTTGCCGCGGCGTCAATGCCCTGGCCGGAGCGTCGCAGCGACACACGCACCTGCTCGCCCGCACCTTCTGACTCGCTCGTACCAACCAGCACCGACCGCAGCGGCTCCACGGCGACGATCGTCACGTTGCCCACACCGACGGGAGCCGGCTCCATCGCCAGCATCGTCACGCCTCGCGGCAGCTTGGTTGAGGCGATGGACGCCGCGTTTGCGGCTCCGCTCGCTGAAACCCCGGAGGCCCCGGAACCAAGCTCCGCCGAGCCCTCGAGAAAATCGGAAAGCAATACGACGTAGGCTGCGCCGGCGATTGCGCTGCGCGTGCCGGTGTCATCGGGAGCGAGCGCCTGGGCAATGAGCTGCATCGCCCCGGCGACATCTGCCTTGGAGTCGGCGGCTTCCAGGCCATCGAGCAGGGAGGCGACTGCTCCTGCATCCGGCGAGGCGGGGAGCACCAGGCCCTCGGCGGGGTGCGCGAGCGTGATCAGAGCGACACGGTCGCCTCCGCCCGCACCGCCGACCAGCGGGCGGAGTGTTCCGAGCACCTCGCGGGTGGCGGCGATGTGGCGAGAGAGCGCGGTGCTCCCTGCATCATCGGTTGCCTGTGAGGCGACCGAGTTGTCGATGACGATAAAGAATGTGCGGCCGCTCCCTGCCGCGCCGCCCAGTGAGCCCAGCAGCGGGCGACCGATCGCCAGCGCCAGGAGTGCGAGGAGCAGGCAGCGTGCCGCGAGCAGCAGCCACTTTTCCAGCAGGAGGCGCTTGCGCGTGCGGCGGAAGGCTTCCTCGAGGAAGCGCATCGCGCCCCACATCACGGGCTTGCGCCGCCGGTTCATCAGCAGGTGAATGATGATCGGGATCGCGATCGATGCGAGGCCGGCGGCGAGAAGTGCCGGATGAAGAAAAGTCATCCGAACTTACTCCTCTTCATCTCCGCATTCCGCCGCGCCATGAACGCCGCCATCGGCGGGCCGAGCCAGTCGTGCGTGCTGACAAGCTGGTAGTCAAAGCCCATGCTGCGGGTGATCTGCTCGATCTTCGCGAGGTGCTCGGCGAAGACCTGCTGATACGCCTTGCGGATCGCGCGGGGATCGACCTGGAGCCTTCCCTCGCCTTCGAGCCCTTCAAATGGCGCGGTCTCTGAGAGGTCGAAGTCGCGTTCGCGCTGATCGATGATCTGGAAGACGATGACATCGTGCCGGCGGTGGCGGATGCGCGCAAGCGCGGTGCGATACTCCTCGGGGTCGACGTACAGGTCGCTCACCAGCGCGATCAGGCAGCGGTTGGTCAGTTTGCCGAGCATCTGGTCGATGACGCGCGGGAAGTTCGTGGCCTTGTCGACCGGCTGCACGCCCAGCGCGCCGACGATCTGTCGCCAGACGCCCTGCGCGCTGGAGCGTTTGAGCATCGCGCGGACCTCATCGGCAAAGACGACCAGCCCGGTCCGGTCGCCCTGGGTAAGGGCCATGTAGGACAGGGCAGCGCCGACCGCGGTGGCGTGGTCGAACTTGGTCCATTCCGGGCCGCCGCGGGGGTTGGTGGTGCGGCCCTGACCCGATGCCTCGGCGAACATGCGCGAGCCGAAGGCCATCGAGCCGGATGAATCGACCATCACGACCAGATCGAGATTGGTTTCCTGCTGATACTGCTTGAGGTGCAGCTTGTCGGAGCGGCCGAAAACCTTCCAGTCGAGGTGACGGATGTCATCGCCGGGGACATATGGCCGGTGCTGGGCGAACTCGACGGAAAACCCGTGGTAGGGCGAGCGGTGGGCGCCGCTCATCACGCCCTCGACGATCATCTTGGCGCGGAGTTCGAGCGTTCCGAGGCGCGCCAGCGTCTGGGGGTGCAGATAAAGCTGGGCGTCCGCCTCCGGCAGACGCGCCAGCATGGGGGATGACGTCGCGGCGGGGCTCCTCCGAGCACCGTCCGTGCCTCCCGGTTCCCCTGCGCCGACAGCTGCGGCGGTGCGGGGGTCCGAGGGGGGGCCAGCCTGACTCCCTGTGGCCTGCGACATTGGGGGATCGTACCGGGTCGGGCGGCGGAAGGTGCCGGGAAGACGGCTTTGGCCGCAGATCAACGCAGATGGCCGCAGATTCGGAGAAGCGGGGAGAAGACGGCCACGGATGGGGACGGATCAGAGAGGAGAAGGGAGAAGGCGTTGATACAGATGGCCCAGATGGAAGACCCAGATGGGCACAGA
>JBBRUT010000044.1:0-23989 GCA_038247555.1 Phycisphaerales bacterium
CCCTGTGCCCCCACCCCCGCCACCACCGCCCACTGGTCCGCTGCCCCCGCTGCTAAGAACTAAGCCCGCGTTACCAGAATCGCCGCCTAAGCCCGCCGCGGCGGCAAGCGAGTCGTCATCGGGCATGTCCGGGCTGGAAACCTCGTCAGGGATGTGGCGCGTGTCGATCCGCAGGGGCGCATCGGCAGTGGTCGAGCCGCCGGACTGGGCCGCCTCCCCCATCACCATCACCACCATGTTCTGCACGACGTTGAGGAGTTGGCGGACGTTGCCCGGCCAGGAGTAGGCGGTGAGACGCATCATCGCGGCATCGGTGATGTCGGGGATGATGGGCGGCTTGCCCTTGGGGGCCATCTGCGTGGCGTAGCGGGTGATCGCGTGGCGGGCGATGCGTGGGATGTCCTCGCGGCGTTCGCGCAAGGGGGGAAGGTGGATGTGCGCGCCCTTGATCCGGAAGTACAGGTCCTCGCGGAACAGCCCGTCCTTCGAAGCTTTCACCAGGTCCTTGTTGGTCGCGCTGACGAAGCGAGCATCGACCTTGCGGGCCTCGTTGCTGCCGAGGCGCACGACCTCACCATTCTCCAGCACGCGGAGGAGCTTGGCCTGCATTGTCAGGGGCATGTCGCCGATCTCATCGAGGAAGAGCGTGCCGTGGCCGCCCCCCGCATGGCCGGGGCCGCCGCCGCCTGCATACTCAAACACACCTTCACGGTCCTTCTCGGCTCCGGTGAATGCACCGCGGACGTGGCCGAAGAGGGCATCTTCGAGCAGGGTTTCGCTCTGGCCGGCACAGTTGAAGGGAACGAAGCGAGCTTTGGTCCGCGGGCTGTTGCGGTGGATCGCCTGGGCGATGAGTTCCTTGCCGGTGCCGCTCTCGCCGGTGATGAGCACGGGGAGATTCGACGGGGCGACGGCGCGGACGGTCTGGAGGATGCGTCGCATGGGCTCAGAGCCGGCGATGATGCCCTCAAAGCCGTTGTGCTGGATCAGCTCATCAAGCCCGGCCGCCCCTCCTCCTCCGGGCTCGGTGCCGGCGATTGCCTCGTGCCGAAGCAGCACGGTTTCCGCCGCGCGGTTGACGAGATTGCGGAAGACCTCGAGCTCGAGGGGCTTCTCGATAAAGTCGTATGCGCCGAACTTGAAGGCGGCGCGGGCGGTTGGGACATCGCCGTGGGCGGTGACCATGATGGTCTCGGCCTGGGGCTGAAGCTCGCGGGCGGATTGCAGGACCTTCAGCCCGGCATCGGAGCCATCGGCGGCGGTGCCGATGACGCCGGCGGAAGAGGGCATGCGGAGGTCGGTGATGATGACATCAAACTGGCCGTGCCTGAGCTCATCGAGCGCGGCGGCGACGCCGCCAACAATGGTGCAGACGTGGCCGAACTTCTTCAGGGCCTCGGCCATGACGTCGGCGTGTTCGGACTCATCCTCGACAATGAGGACCTGGGCGGCGAGCTTTTCGTGCTTCGAGGCTGGGGGCATGGGGGAAGTTTAGCGTCGAATCGACGTGGTCCGCCGCATCGCGCACAGGGCGATGGCGATGGCGTCGGCGACGTCGGCCGGTTCGGGGCGGGTGGTCAGGCCGAGCTGCATCTTCGCGCTGTCCTGCATCTGCGACTTGCTGGCGTGGCCGTTGCCGGTGAGAGATTTTTTGACTTCGGTTGCGCCGAGCTCGACGACGCTGAGCTTGGCCTTTCGTGCCTGGAGCAGGATGATGCCGCGGGCGTGGCCCATCACGATGGCGGTCGTCGGGTGGGCGTAGTGGGCGTAGAGCTTCTCGACGGCGAGCGCGGCAGGCTTTACGCGGGCGATGATCTCGGCGAGGTCGGTATCGAGTTCCAGCAGGCGATCGGCGACGGTGGTCTTGGCGTTGAGGCGGATGACCCCGGCTTCGATGAGTGTTGCGCCAGACGGATTGCGGGAGGCGCGAGCGAGCTCGAGGCAGGCGAAGCCGGTGAGACGCAGGCCGGGATCGATGCCGAGGATGCGCAAAAGGGGTTCCTTATCGCCGCGATCGAGGTGAAGGCGAGGGGCGGCTCGAAGCTTTGCGCTTGCTGGCTTTCGGCCGGCCGCGGCTGGCGGAGCGCTGCGCCCAGGTGAGGATGGTTTTGACGACCATGTCGACCTCGATGTTGGCGCCATCGCCGGGTTGCAAGGCTTCGAGCGTGGTGAGCTTGAGGGTGGTGGGGATCAGTGCGACCTCGAAGCCGTCGGGGTAGACCCGGGCGATGGTGAGGGAGACGCCGTTGAGGCAGACCGAGCCCTTGGGCATGATGAACTCGCGAAGGTCCGCGGGCAGCCGGAGCCGGACCCGCCAGTCGTTGCCGCGGCGGACAGAGGCGACGGTTGCGAGACCGTCAACATGCCCCTGAACAAGGTGTCCACCAAGGAGGGTGGTGGGGGTGACGGCATGTTCGAGGTTGACCGGGCTGCCGGTACGGAGCCCGCCGAGGGTGGTGCGGCTCAGAGTCTCGGGGATGGCGACGAACTCCAGCGAGCGGGAGCGGGCGGCCGGGCGGTTGTCGACGGTGAGGCAGACTCCGCAAACACTGATGGAATCCCCATGCCTGGGCCGGTGGTCCCAGGAACCGGGGTCGATCGTGAGCCGAACCGGAGCATCCGGGCCGCGGCTGGCTCGTTCGAGTTTTCGTACGATTCCGACAGCCTGGACAAGTCCCGTGAACATGGCCCTGAGCGTAGCCGCGGGGGTTGTGAAGTTTGGGGGTTTTGGGGTCCGGCTTGACGGTTCCCCCGGGGGGGTTGATACTGCTTGCCCCTGAGAGCTTGTTTGCCCGTGCCAGAACCCCCCGGCCCCCGCCCAATGAGGGCACCCGGAACCATCGCAGGAAAGGCCGACCACGATGCCCGTTGACCAGCCCGCGTCGAGAATCCGTCGTCCGTTGAACCGTTGTGTGCCATTCCGGGCGATCGCGGGCCTGGTGCTTGCCTGCTTGGGCTCTCTTGCCGGATGCGAATCCGACATGGTCGAATCCGTTGCGCCCGAGTCGCGGGCGGCGCTCGTGCCGGTGCACACCGAGCAGTATGCGAAGCTGGGTTACCGCATCGACTGGCGCGGCTTTCCGACGATGTTTGCGGGGTCGACCTTGCAGTTCTTGAATGTCGCGGGCGATGTCATCCTGGCGCAGGACACTGCCGGGGTGCTGAGCGTGCTGGAAGACCGGAGCGGAGAGCGGCGGTGGTCGGATCAACCGGCGCAGTCGCTTACCAAGTTCACCGGCAACATTCGCGATGACAATCGCATCATCTGCTCGAGCGAATCGGAGGCGTACTTCTTCGACATCGAGACGGGCAACCTGCTCGACAAGCAGCGTCTGGAGCGCGTGGTGAATACGCGGCCGACGAAGGTCGGCGACATTCTGGTGTATGGCTGCTCCGATGGGCAGGTGCTCGGGCATCTGACACTCAACGGGTTCCGGCAGTGGGGCTCGGGCCTTGACGGGTCGATCGACACCGACCCGGTGCAGTTTGGCGAAGACACCGCCGTAGCGCTGGTATCCTCGCGCGGGGAGATCCTGGTCATTGACGGGATCTCGGGGTACTCGATCGGCCGCGGCAGGGTGTTCGCTGGTCCGGGCGCACCGCTTGGCGCCTCGGACTCGACACTGTTCATCGCCAGCCTGGATCATTCGCTGTACGCGGTCTCTCGCACTTCCGCGGCGACGCTCTGGCGGCACCGCACGGAAGAGCCGCTGCGTTCGGCGCCGGTGCATCACGAGGGCGTTGTGTACTGCGATCTTGGAACACCCGGGCTGACCGCGTTTAACAGCGCGACGGGCCAGATTGTGTGGCAGAACAAGGCCGCGCACGGTGTGCTGACGGCGGTGCGCAAGGGCCGGCTGGTGTTCTGGAATGCCTCGAACTCGACGGCGACCACGATTGACCCGGCGCGTGGGGATGTGATCGACACGGTGACGCTCGATAGGGTGAAGTTCCTGCGTGCGCAGCCGATGGTCGACGGCAACCTGTATGGCGCAACGGCGAACGGCGTAGTTTTCAAGCTTGTGCCCCGGAACTGATTTCCTTCACACTGACGCCAGGCGTTCACTCTTATGCCGGAACTTGTCACGATCCGCCGGGCGCTTCTCTCCGTCAGCGACAAAACCGATCTGATCCCGTTTGCGCGTGCGCTGCGCGAACGCGGGGTGGAGATTGTCTCGACGGGCGGGACGGCGAAGGCGCTGAGCGCGGCGGGGATCGAGGTCATTGCGGTCGAGAAGGTCACAGGGTTTCCGGAGGGGCTTGACGGTCGCGTGAAGACGCTGCACCCCGCGGTGCACGGCGGGCTGCTGGCGGTGCGGGACCTGCCCGCGCACGCGGCGTTCCTCAAGACGCACAACATCACGCCGATCGATCTGGTGTGCATCAACCTGTACCCGTTTGAAGAAACGGTGAGCAAGGCGGGTGTGTCGCTCAACGAGGCGATCGAGAACATCGATGTGGGCGGGCCGGCGATGATTCGCGGCGCTGCGAAGAACTATCAATGGGTGACGGTGATTCCGTCGCCGCAGTATTACGACCGGATTGTGTCGGAGATGGATGCCAACGGCGGGGCGACGACGCTTCGGACTCGGGCGGAGCTGGCGACCGCGGCGTTTGGCAAGACGGCTGAGTATGACGCGTCGATCGCGACGTTCCTTGGCCGGCGCACTCCGGGCGCGTTCCCGCAGGTGTTGAAGATCTCGTACACCAAGGTCGATGAGCTTCGCTACGGCGAGAACCCGCATCAGGAGGCCGCGCTTTATCGCGACCCGTCTTCGATCGGGCCGACGGTTGTGAACGCCAAGCAGCTCCACGGCAAGGAGCTGTCGTACAACAACATTCTGGATGCCGCGGCCGCGCTGGAGGCGGCGCGGTCGCTGGGAAAGATCTCGGCGCTGCCGGCTTTGGCGAGCTTCCCCGCGTGCGCGGTGGTGGTGAAGCACACCAACCCGTGCGGCGCGGCGATGGCGATAAGCCTTGCCCGCGCGGTGGATCGCGCAATCGCGGGGGACCCGGTCGCGGCGTACGGCGGCATTCTGGCGACGAACCAGCGTGTGGATCTGGCCGCGGCGAAGGTGATCGCGGGTGAGAAGAACTTCTTTGAGGTGATCATCGCGCCGGAGTTTGAGCCCGGCGCGCTGGCCGTGCTGCGCGAGCGGTGGGTGAATGTGCGGCTGCTGGCGGTTGGTGATCACGCATCGTCGGTGGCGCGGAAGCTTGAGTATCGCTCGGTACCGGGCGGGATGATCGTGCAAGACCGGGATGTTGCGCCATCGGAGCCGACGCGGTGGGAGAAGAAGGCGGGGCCCGATGCGCCGCGTGAGTTGCACGCCGCGGCGATCGCGATGGAGACGCTCGTTAAGTATGTGTCGAGCAACGCGGTGGTGATCGGCGGGGTGGATGCGGCGGACGGGCCCGCGGGCGATTCGTCGCCGTGCATCCGGCTGTTTGGCGTGGGATCGGGGCAGGTGGATCGGGTTTCGGCGTGTCGGCTCGCGGCGGCAAGGGCGGGGGCGAGCGCGCAGGGCGCGGCCGCAGCGGGGGATGCGTTCTTCCCGTTCCCCGATGGCCCGGCGGTGCTGATCGAGGCGGGGGTGAAGATGATCGTGCACCCGGGCGGCTCGAAGCGCGATCAGGAAACGATCGATCTGTGCCAGCAGCGCGGGGTGACGTGCGTGGTGACGGGGATGCGGCACTTCAGGCATTGAGGGAAGAAGCGTCGTGCTTGGTGGAACTTAGCGTGATGCCTTGAAGGCGAGCATCGCGAACCCATGGCGCTTGTGGGTGCGCACGAGCGCAAGCGCACCGGCCCCGCCCAAAGCTGCGGGACCGGTGGCACTTCAAGACGAGGGGGCAGTGTGGGCAGCCGCCGATCGTGAATGTCTGAATCTGCACCGGTCCGCTGAGAGGCGCGGGCGTCGTGCCATGTCCGAATGTGCTGTCTTGGTCCCCTCGGTCCCTGCTCCCTTCCGGACTTTGTGAATCTTCCGTCAGCCCGAACACATTCCTGCCGCGCAAAGTCGACGCGGAAAGTGGTGGCACCTATGCTGATACCGGTCAGATTTGTGAAACTCACCGCCGCCGAGAGGCGACGGAGAGAGCATCATGAGCGCTCCCCGAGCCAGAACGGCTGCAATCCGTCAGGCTGCCCTTGAAGAAGCGGCCGGGGGGTCGGACCCGCTTGTGGGTAGCCCAGCCTGGGGGGGCGGCTGGAGCGGCGGGGCTGGCGGCATCGCTCTTCCCTCGGCACTTGATACCAAAGTTCTTGTCCTCAACAAGCTGTACGTGGCTGTGCGGGTGGTCTCGGCGCGGCGGGCGTTCTCGCTTTTGTGCCGCGAGCTGGCAGAGGTCATCCACGTCGATGAGGGCAAGTACATCAACTACGACTTCGAGTCGTGGGCGGAGCTGTCGGCGTTACGGAAGACGTTTGAGCCGGACAAGCACGACTGGATCAAGACTGTTCGGATCGATCTCGCGGTGCCGCGGGTGATCCGTCTGCTCGGGTATGACCGGCTGCCGGCACAGATCGTGAAGCTGAACCGGCGCAACCTGTTTGCGCGCGACAGGAACCAGTGCCAGTATTGCGGCAGGATCTTCCCGACGAGCGAGCTCTCCATCGACCACGTCAAGCCGCGCACGCAGGGGGGTGGCGAGTCGTGGGAGAACCTCGTGTGTTCGTGCGTGAAGTGCAACGCTCGCAAGGGCGGGCGAACGCCCGACCAGGCGAGCATGAAGCTGGTCCGCGCACCTGTAAAGCCCAAGCGCAACCCGCTGATCACGCTGCGGCTCGGGCAGGAAAGGTATTCATCGTGGAAGGCGTTCCTCGATGATGCGTACTGGAATGTCGAACTGAAATGATGCGTCGCCCGGGCGGCGTGATCAGGACTTGGCCTTCTTCGGGCCCGTCTTGGCGCCCGCGGCGAGGGTCATCGCATCGATCTTCGCGGCGAGGTCGAAATCCTTCTCGGTGATGCCACCGGCATCGTGCGTGTTCAGCGAGAGCGTGACCTTGTTGTAGCGGATCAGGATGTCCGGGTGGTGCTGCGCGGCCTCGGCCGCGACGGCGACTTTGTCGACAAAGGTCATCGCTTCGACGAAGTCCTTGAAGTGGAAGGTGCGCTGGATCGCGCCACCGGATTCGGACCAGTCGGGCCGGGCGGTGAGCATGCCGGTGATCTGTGCATCGGTCAACTTGTCCATCGCCGTCGGCCTCCGCCTTGGTTTCGTTTCGTCAATCCTCGACACGCCGCGGCCACCCGACGGCCGCACCCGCCCTCTTGGGGCAGGGGGCAGTGTATCGTGTCGGGGGGCTTGGTCATGCGGGGGAATGTATTGCGGGGTCAGCCTGCCCCTTGCGAGCCACAAGTGCCTGTTGTTACCAGACTTGCACCATCACCCACCGGCGCCTTGCACCTTGGTAACGCCCGGACGTTCCTGGTGAACTGGGCGATTGCGCGGCAACGGGGGTGGTCGATCCCGCTGCGGATCGAGGATCTGGACACGCCGCGGGTGAAGGCGGGGGCGATCGGCGGGGTAATTGAAACGCTGCGGTGGCTGGGGATTGATTGGGATGTGTGGCCGGAGGCGGCGAAGCCGCCGGGCCGGGAAGAGCTGAACGGGGTGATGGTGCAATCCGACGACTTGGAGCCGTACAGGGCGGCGATGCGGTCGCTGGCGGCGAAGGGGCTTGCGTATCCGTGCATGCTGAGCCGCGGCGAGATCGAGGCGGTATCGAGCGCGCCGCAGGAGGGAGCCCACGAGACGCCGTTTCCGACGGCACTCCGGCCGCGGGAGGCGGGCAGGCGGATCGATTTCGATGCTGCTTGGGGGGAGGGCGGGGGGGAGGTGCCGAACTGGCGATTCTGCACGCCGCCGGGAGAGGTGGGGTTTGTGGATGGGTTTGCGGGAGAGCAGCGGATCGACCCCTCGCAGACGGTCGGGGACTTTGTGCTGTGGACCAGGCGGGGGCAGCCCTCGTATCAGCTTGCGGTTGTTGTGGATGACCATCGGCAGGGTGTGACGCAGATTGTGCGGGGCGATGACCTGCTGGATTCGGCGGCGAGGCAGTTGCTGCTGTGGCGGGCCTTGGGATACTTGCCGGAGCCGACGTTCATGCACCTTCCGCTGGTGCTTGGGCCGGATGGGCGGCGGCTGGCCAAACGGCACGGGGACACGAGGATCGACCACTACCGCGCGAAGGGTGTGCCCGCGGCGGCGGTGATCGGGCTGATCGCTTTCTGGAGCGGGGTGAATGGGGCGCGGCAGCAACTGGATGCGAAGGCGTTCATGGCTTCGCTCAATCTGGATACGATTCCTGCCGGCCCGAAGACCTTCACAGATGAGGATGACCGATGGTTGCTTTCCCAGGCACGCTGAAACTGATGTTTGCGATGATGATGCTGACGGGCGCAATGGTCGGGAGCGGCTGCGTGGAGAAGGACACGGTGAGCACGGGCGTGGCCACGGTGAAAGTCGGCGGGAAGACGTGCTTCCTGGAGATCGCGGCCGACCCCGATACACGGATGAAGGGGCTGGGGGGACGGACGCAGATCGAAGACAACGGGGGGATGATCTTTGTATTCCCCGCGACGCAGGTGATGGTGCAGAGCTTTGTGATGCGGGACTGCCCGATCGACATCGACATCATCTACACCGATGGGGTGGGGCGGATGCTTGCGATGCACGAGATGAAGAAGGAAGCCCCGCGCGACCCGGCGAAAGATGAAGGCAAGGAGGGGGACATGACCAACGCCGCGTACGACAAACGGCTGCCCCGATACTCGAGCCGTTATCCGGCGACGTTTGCGATTGAACTGAAGGCCGGGTCGATTAAGACTCTGGGCCTGAAGGAGGGCGATCTCGCCGTGTTCGACCATGCTGCTCTCAAGAAGCTGGCTCGGTAGGCCGATTCCCACGCTTTGGCAGGAAGCTCACCTGGGGTTCGCGGCCCGTACGCAGGGCGCCGGACCAAGGCGTGATGCTTCTGCCGGAGGCAGCCGGGCATGCAGAGCCAATCCCTGGCATTGATCGCCGCATCGGGCACCGAGGCATCCCGCCCGGGCTGGTGGGAACCGATGCTCAAGGGCTGGCCTGGCGCTCCGCCGAAAGTGGAGTTCCTGACGCCCGAGCAGGTGCTGTCGAGTTCGCGTGCGCTGAAGCCGACGCAGTCCTGGGACGTCGCGGCGGTTGCGCCGTTTGCGGGGTCCTCGGGATCGATTCTGTATCGGGTGATCGATGTGCTTCAGCAGTCGCTGGTACCGACGGTGCTGCTGCTGGCTGACAACCCGGATCAGGAAGCGCGGCTGGAGGGTTTCAATCCGGGATCGGTCGTGACACAGCGGGCCAGCGCGGACCCGCGGACGACCGCCGGATTGCTGTTTGGGCTTGCTCAGCGGCAGCCGGCGATCCGCTCGCTGGATCAGACGATCCGGCTGGCGCAGTCCTTTCAGGGGGAGACGTCTGCGGAGATCGATCGGCTGCATCAGGAGTTGCTGCTTGCGGCAAAGGTGCAGCGCGACTTTCTGCCCAAGCGGATGCCGATGCTCGACGGTGTGCAGTGCTCGGTGCTGTACCGGCCCGCGGGCTTTGTGTCGGGCGACACGTATGACGTAAGCCAGCTCGATGAGTTTCACATCGGCTTTTTCCTGGCAGATGCGATGGGGCATGGCGTGCCCGCGGCGCTGATGACACTGTATATCGCGGGTTCGATTCCGCGGAAAGAGATCGGCCTTGCCGGGGGGGCGGGGTATCGGCTAATTCCTCCGGCGGAATCGCTGCAGCGGCTGAATGCGGAACTGGCTGATTCGATCGCGGGTCCGGCACGGTTTGCAACGGCGGTGTGCGGATTGATCGACACGCGGACAGGACTGATCACGCTGGCCGCGGCGGGGCATCCGCCGCCGCTGCGCGTCGGTCCGCACGGGGTGCGGCCGATCAACGTATCGGGGATGCTGCTAGGCGTGGTGCCGGAGTTTGAGTATCAGCAGGTGACGGTGCGGCTTGAAGAAGATGAGATCCTGGTGATTCATTCCGACGGGATCGAATCGGCGTTTGCGCGCAACTCACGGCCGGGTGAGGCGGGCACGCGGCCGATCCCCCCCCACTTCCATCACTTCGCGCAGATGCGGCGTGGCGATGCGCTGGCAAGCCTGGGGGCGGCGATGGACCGGCTGGCCGACGACCTGGATGCGCAGACCGGCTCGCTGCATCAGGATGATGATGTGTCGGTGCTGTCGTTCCAGACGACGAGTGTGCGGGAGCCCGGCGGGACGGCGGCGTCCCGGCTGATGGGGACCGATGCGGCGCAGCGCGATTGAGTTCAGGTGCGGACTCGGACGAAGCGGTCCGATTCGACCATGCCGTCCTTGAGCCGGAAGATGCGCTCGCAACGCTGGCTGATGCGATCGTCGTGGGTCACCATGATGATGGTCATGCCGCGGTTGTGCAGGTCCTCGATGACGGCGAGGATCGCCTCGCCGGTGGAAGAGTCCAGATTGCCCGTGGGTTCATCGGCCATGAGTACGACGGGATCGGTGACGAGGGCGCGGGCGATGGCGGTGCGCTGCTGCTGACCGCCGGAGAGTTCTCGCGGGCGGTGGCCGAGGCGATCTCCGAGGCCGACAAGCGTGAGCTTGTCGATGGCACGCTGGCGACGCTCCGAGCGCGAGACCTTCTGATAGAGCAGGGGTACTTCAACGTTCTCGACGACCGTGAGTTCGGGGATGAGATTGAAGGCCTGGAAGACGAAGCCGATCTTGCGGCCGCGGTAGCCCGAGAGTCGCTCATCGGCCATGACGGAAACATCCTCGCCGTCGAGGAGATATTTGCCGGTGGTCGGACGATCGAGGCAGCCGAGCATGTTCATCAGGGTCGATTTGCCGGAACCGGATGCGCCCATGATCGCGACGTATTGGCCGCGCGGCACAACGAGGTCGACACCCTTGCCGTTTCGACCGACGGCCTCCACCAGCACGCTGCCATCGGGCTTGTAGTAGGTTTTGGTCACCCCGAGCAACTCGGCGATCGCCGCACCCCAGCGGGGGTTGACGGGCGGGGTGCAGGGTGTCGCGGCCATGGTCGTCATCGTGAGTTGATGGTACCGGCCGGGACCGGCTGCGCCGCGGGGAGGGGCGCGGAAAGCGGTCAGCCTTCCTGCTGCTTCAACTGCACGGACGCGAGCGCAGTGAGCGGATCGGGCGCGAACTGGAAGACCTTGTCGAGCCCGGTGAGGAGCATCATGGACCAGACCTCATCGCCCATAGAACAGAGGACGAGCTGCTTGCCCGCTTCGACGAGGCGCTTGCGCATGCGCAGCAGTGCGGCGATGTGTGATGAGTTCAGGTACGAGACGCCGGAGAAGTTGAGCACAACATGCGGGACAGGATCTCCCGGGCTCAGGGGTTCCTCTCCTCGGGAACCGTCGCGGGCTGAGCCAAACGACGGACCGTCATCCTCGCCGCCCCCCTCGCTGCTGCGGAGCCGGGAGAAGACGGCGGAAAACTCCTCGGAGAGCTCGGGCTCATCGGCGAGATCGGAGAGCAGGATTCCTTCGGACCAGTCGGTTGGCATTGGACGGGGAGTATAGCGGAAAAGCTCTTCGGGCTGGCCGGTTGGGACCGGTAACGGGGTGCCGCAGAGCGGGCACGGCCTCAGGAATCATGGCAAACCGGATGGGCGAAGACCAGCTTTCCCAGACACCGCGGGCGTTGCAGAGCAACCTCGAGAGGGCGCGGAGACGGGCTGGGGGCTGGCGGTGGGGGAGATGAATTCGACCTTTGTCATGCCGCTAGCACGAGCGGCCGGGGTCGATGCCCCGAGATGTTCTTGCCGGGTCGGGCCGGGTGCACGTTGGTCACCTGGGTTGATTTCGGACGACAGAAAGGGAGCCCACCATGAAGAAGTCCTCCGTGAAGTTTGTCGCCTTCTTGATCATTGCGACGGGAATGCCCGCCGCGGCCAATGCGGACACGATCACCGGCCGGTTCACGTATGAGCATCTGCAGCAGGTCAACATCACGTCGCCGGTCACGAGCGGGAACGTGAACACGGTGAAGTTCAACTGGACTCGGCAGGATTCGCCGGGGCCGGGTGTCGACACCATGATCGACAGCACATTCAACTCGGTGTGCATCGAACCGTCGCAGGGAATCTCGGCGGGTGTGAACAACATTTTCTCGGTGATGACACCGGATGCTTACGGGTTTGCGCCGCTTCAGGTGACGATGCTTCAGCGGTTGTGGGCGGACTACTACCCGGGAATCGACAATGCGGACAAATCCGCGGCGTTTCAGATGTCGGTGTGGGAGATCGTGCACGATCCGAGTGTTGACCTTGGCTCGGGCAGCTTCAGGGTGAACTCCGCCAACCCAGCGGTCACGCTCGCGAGCAGCTGGCTGGGCGCGGTGAGTTCGGTGGGCTACACGAGGAGCTCCGAGCTTCCGCAGATCGTGGTGCTGCAGTCGGCCTCCGCGCAGGATCAGGTCACGGCGGTCGTTCCCGTTCCCGCGACCGCAGCGCTTGCGGCTGTGGCACTTGCGGCGATGGGCGTTCGCCGGCGAAGGGACTGAGTTTGAAAGCCGGTTCGACCACTTCCAGGGGACAGCGCCGGGCGCTGCCCCTGTTCTTGTTTTTGAGAGCGCGATTCAGGCCCAGTTGATGACGATCTTGCCGAACTGTTCGCCGGCTTCGAGACGGGCGTAGCCGTCGCCGCACTTCTCCAGGGAGAAAACGTTGTCGACTGTGGGGCGGACGCTTCCGGCGCGATAGAGGGAGGCGACCTCGGCGAACTCGGCGGGAGTGCCCATCGTTGAGCCGAAGATGCGCAGCTGGTTCCAGAAGATGCGGGCGAGGTCGGTGACGGCGTCGGGTCCGGAGGTGCAGCCGGGTGTGACGTAGGCACCGCCGCGGGCGAGGGACTTGATGCATTTGATGTGCGTAGCCTTGCCGGAGGAATCGACGGCGACATCGACGCCGCGTTTTGAGGTGACTTCCCGAACCTGGCGGGACCAGTCCTGACCTTCATCGAGAATGGTTGCGGCAGCTCCCAGTTCGCGGGCCTTGTCGAGCTTCCATTGATGCCGGCTTGTGACGACTGCCCGGCAGCCCAGGTGCCGCGCAAGGGCCATCGCGGCAAGAGCGACACCGCCACCGATTCCGGTAATGAGCACCCATTGCCCGGCGCGCAGCTGGGCCTTGCCCGTGACCATGGAGTAGGCGGTGAGGAATGCGAGGCCGAAGGCCGCGGCTTCGATGTGGTCGAAGTGATCCGGGATCGGCTGGAGCGCGGTGATGGGCGCGATGAAGCGCTCGCGGTTGGTGCCGTGACGATGCTCGCCAAGCACTTCATATTCTGGAGCGAGCGTCGATGACGGACCGTCATCGGGCCTGGGGGATTGCAAGCGGGGGATGGCTCCGTTCATGATGACTTTGCGGCCGAGCCATGCGCCGTCAACGCCTGATCCGACCTGTTCGATGATGCCGCAGCCATCGCAACCGCCGACGCGGGGATAGTCGAGGTCGAGCCCGGGCACGCCCCTGACTACCCAGAGGTCGAGATGGTTGAGGGCGGTGGCGAGGGTCTTCACCACGGCCTCTCCCGGACCGGGGGGAGCAACATCGGGCCAGTTGGAAACCAGCGCGACCTGCTGCTGGATGGGAGAGCCTGGGATTGGCTGCTTTACGGTGATGGCGCGCATGTCGACAGCCTTTCGAATCGGTAATGCGGATAAGAAAACTGCCCGCATCCGGAGCCGGAGCGGGCAGTTGAATCGGCGATGCATTGTAGTGGATTCGGCGATACGTGCGGTCAGCTTGCGGCGGCGTCGGTCTTGGAGACGACCTCGAGGCCGCGACGCTTGTCGCGGAGGCGGCGGGACTTGCCGGCGCGATCGCGGAGGAAGTAGAGCTTGGCGCGACGGGCGTCGGCCTTGCGGATGACGTCAATCTTGGCGATTTTGGGGGAGTTGATGGGAAACACGCGCTCGACGCCCATGTTGTCCACAATGCGGCGGACGGTGATCATCTCGGTGACACCGCCACCGGCCCGGGCAATCAGGACGCCCTGAAACACCTGGATGCGTTCCTTGGAGCCTTCGACGATGCGGCAGTGCACGTTGAGCGTGTCGCCGATCTCGATCTTGGGGAGATCGGTCTTGATCTGGCCTACGGTGAGGCCCTTGATGATGTCGACAGCGTTGCCCATGGCATCTATCCCGCGGCTAAAGGTCGCAAACTCAGCCCCTTCCGGTACGCCGAGAGGGCTGTTCCGTGGGGCCGAGATGCTAGGCCAGCCCCCTTTCACCTTCAATCGGCACAGTAACTGTCGGCACGGCCGAGGCCCAATTAGCCGATGAACTGTCCGCAACCCGCGGTATCAACTTGGCTGACGAGATCAGGTAAATGGCCGGATTGGCTGGTTCTTGGTGGGGCACGTTCACCGGTCTGGAGACCGGTGCCACCAAAGACCGGTGCCACCAAAGTCAAACTGAACCCACTACTCAAATCCGAAGGGAAACACCCTGAATTGGTGGCAAGCAATCATTCTCGGCATCGTCGAAGGGGTGACGGAGTATCTGCCGGTCTCATCGACCGGGCACCTCATTATCGCCGCGGCACTGCTGGGGCTAGATGAGCCGCCGGAGACGAAGTCGGCTGTCGACGCGTTTGTGGTGGTGATTCAGGGCGGGGCGATTCTGGCCGTGCTGGGGCTTTACCGGGCCCGAGTTTGGCAGATGATCCGCGGGCTGATGGGCAAAGACCCGGTCGGATTCCGGCTGGTCATGAACATCGGAATCGCGTTCCTCCCGGCGGCGGTGCTGGGCGTACTGCTGGATGACTACATCGAGGCGATGCTGTTTTGGCCGGGCCCGGTGATCGCCGCGCTGGCGGTGGGTGGAATCTACATGCTGGCGCTGGAGGCCTGGCGGAGCGGGAAGTACTCACAGGTTCGCTCATCGCACGCGGAGATCGGGCTTGAGGAACTGACCCCGCTGCGGGCTCTGGTGATCGGACTGATGCAGTGCGTGGCGATGTGGCCGGGTACGAGCCGCTCGATGATGACGATCACGGCGGGGTATCTGGTGCGCCTGCGGCCGGCCGCGGCGGCAGAGTTCTCGTTCCTGCTCGGCCTGCCCACGCTCGGCGGGGCGTGTGTTTACAAGCTCGCCAAGGACCTGATGCGGGACGGGCACGACGGGCATGTGAGCATGTTCAAGTCGATCGGGGCGATGCCGATCCTGATCGGGATCGCGGTGGCAACGCTCTCGGCGGTGCTTGCGATCAAGTGGCTGGTGGGCTTCCTGAACCGTCGCGGCCTGGCGCCGTTTGGGTGGTACAGGCTGCTGCTTGCCCTGGGGCTTCTGGGGCTGATCGTCGGCGGGATTGTGCGGATTGCACCCGAAGCGGAAACGGCGGCGGGATCGATCTCGCCCTTCGCTGCCCCTGCCATCACTTTCGCGGCGGCCTCGCCGAGCCGATGATTGCTGGCCGCGGCAGGGCACGAGGCCCAATCCCACGGCCCAGGGGTCGATAACCATGTCTCCGGCAACCAAGACGATCCGCCTACCTTCACCCGTGCGAACCTCTTTCCCCAAAGACAAGATCCGTGTCCTGCTGCTGGAACGGATTCACCCGCGCGCGGAGGAACTCTTCGCGGCGGAGGGGTTCCAGATTGATCAGCAGAACGGTGCGTTCGATGGCACGGCTCTGGCTGAGGCAGCCCGGGAAGCGCATGTGCTGGGTCTGCGCTCTGCTTCGCAGTTACGCTCGCCGGTTCTGGAGCAGTGCCCGCGGCTGCTGACGGTCGGTTGCTTCTGCATCGGGACGAACCAGGTAGACCTTCGCGCGGCGAACCTCGCCGGTGTGCCGGTGTTCAACTCGCCTTTCTCCAACACACGCAGCGTCGCCGAACTGACAATCGCGGAGATCGTTTCGCTGTACCGCCGGCTGACTGATAAGACGTCGCAGATGCACGCGGGCGTGTGGGATAAATCCGCCGCGGGAGCACACGAGGTGCGTGGCCGGACCCTCGGGCTGGTGGGGTATGGGCGGATCGGTTCGCAGGTCTCGGTGATGGCCGAGGCGATGGGCATGCGGGTGGTGTTCTTTGATACAGCGGCGGTGCTGCCGCTGGGCAATGCGCGGCCGGTGCGCTCGCTCGATGAGCTTCTGGCGCAGTCCGATGTCGTGTCGCTGCATGTGCCCGCGACAAAGGCGACGGATCGATTGATCGGGGCGAAGCAGATCGCGGCGATGAAGCCGGGGAGCTATCTGATCAACAACGCGCGCGGGGGCGTGGTGGATATCGCCGCACTGGCGGCCGCGCTGCGGGAGAAGAAGATCGCGGGCGCTGCGCTCGATGTGTTCCCGAAGGAGCCGAGCAGCAACAGCGAGCCGTTTGAGAGCGAGCTGCGGGGGCTGGGAAATGTCATTCTGACGCCGCATGTGGCGGGCTCGACCGAGGAGGCGCAGGAGTCGATCGCGGTCGATGTCGCCACCAAGCTCATCCGCTTCATCAACAACGGGTCGACGAGCGGGAGCGTGAACTCGCCGCAGGTGGAACTGCCGGGCCAGGAAGGGATCGAGGGAGCGGGGGATCAAGGGACGGAAGATGTGGCCGACGGCGGGGCGCGCCGTCACCGCATCTTGCACTTTCACCGCAACGTGCCCGGCGTGCTGAGCAAGATGCACGCGATCATCGCGGAAGTCGGCGCGAACATCGCGGCGGAGTACTTGCAGACGAACCCGGAGGTGGGGTACGTGGTGCTGGATGTCGATCCGACCAACGCCGCGGAGATTGTCGATCGGCTCAAGGCGATTCCGGAGACGATCCGGGTGCGGCTGTTGTGGTAAGCGTCGGTCGGAAGAGGCGCCTCAACAGACATTCGGCGGCTTTGATATGCTGAAGCGATGCGGATTTATCTCGACGCATGCTGCCTGCTTCGACCGTTCGACGATCAGTCTCAGGACCGGGTGCGCCTCGAAAGCGAGGCGGTTCTCTCGATAGTCCACGGCATTCGGAACCACAGTCATACTCTGGTTTGCAGCGAGGCGGTGGAGTTTGAGATCGAACGTGGGACCGATCCGGAGCGGCGGGTGGCCGCGATGGAGATCCTCAACGGACTCCACGAGAGAACGGCATTGGACTCGGCGGTCCAGTCTCGGGCCCGGGAACTTGGCCTTCAAGGCCTTGACCCTCTGGATGCACTGCACTTGGCTCTGGCCGAGCGGGCAGGATGTGATATCCTTCTCACGACGGATGATGTGTTGCTGAGGCGATGCCAGCGCTTGACGCCGCCAAGTGCCGTGCGGGTCGAGAATCCCGCTGTTTTCGCAGCAACGGAGTTCATGAAATGACCGCAAATCCGTTGAGCGTTCCTGAACTGCGTCGCGAGGGGTTTCGCGCGCTGATCGAGCGACTTGGCCCTACTGATGCCATCAGGTTCATTCAGCAGTTCGACACCGGACATGGCGACTTTACCAAGGATCGCCGCGACCTCTTCAAGGACTTGACCTTGGATGAGATCATCCGCGAGATCGAGGCGCGGCGTAAGAGCGCCTGAGCCAGACATCGCGCGTCAAGCCCTGCGCGTCTAACCGACATGTGTAGCTCGATCGGCAGCGGATGGTCAACCGTTGACGGCAAGCATCAATCCAGCACCCGCTGGATCTCGTTTTCATCCGTCAGGCCCGCGGCGATTTTGTCGCGTGCATCATCGATCATGGTCCTCATTCCGCCTTCGCGTGCAACCTTGGCCAGGGTAACCGCATCGGCACCCTGAACCGTCAGCTCTCGCAGGCGGTCGGTCATCCGCATGATCTCGTACACCGCGATCCGGCCGAAGTAGCCGCTGCCGAAGCACTTGTCGCACCTTCCAGCGCCGCCGCCGGCACCGGCGACGAACGTAGCGCCCTTGCCCGTGCCGTGGCAGACCTTGCAGGTGCGGCGGAGCAGGCGCTGGGCCATGCTGGCCAGCAGCGTCGACGTGATGAGGTACGGCTCGATGCCGATGTCGATGAGTCGCGCGATTGCGCCGGGCGCATCGTTGGTGTGCAGGGTCGCGAGCACGAGGTGGCCCGTGAGCGAGGCCTGCACGGCAAGCTGCGCGGTTTCCTGGTCGCGGATTTCGCCGACGAGGATGACGTCCGGATCCTGACGCAGCAGGGCTCGAAGGCCCGCCGCGAAGGTCACGCCGCGCTTCACATTCACCTGCGTCTGGCTAATGCCCTCGAGGTGATACTCAACCGGGTCCTCGATGGTCATCACATTGCGGCTGGAACGATCGACCATGCCCAGCCCGCCGTAGAGCGTCGTCGTCTTGCCTGAGCCGGTGGGGCCGGTCACGAGGATGATGCCGGTGTTCTTCCGCAGGAGCTGGAGCATGTCCTGCTGCATTCCCTTGGTCATGCCGATGTCGTCGAGGGAGAGCTGGGTCTGAGCCTGGTCGAGCAGACGCAGCACCACGCGCTCGCCGTAGACTGTGGGGATCACCGAGAGACGGATGTCGATCTTTCGGTTGCCGACGCGCACGGTGGAGTGACCGTCCTGCGGGGAGTGTCGGTTGGCGATGTCGAGCTCGGTCATGACCTTCAGACGCGAGCTGATGGCGGGGGCGAGGGAGAGCGGCGGGCTGAACGCATCAATCAACATGCCGTCGATGCGGTAGCGGATGACGAGCTTGCTCTCCATCGGGTGGACGTGGATATCGCTGGCGCGGCGGCGGAGCGCCTCGAACAGGATCATGTTCACCAGGCGGATGACCGGCGTCTGCCGCGCAAGCTGCAGGAGGTCCGTCGCGTTGCGGATGCTGCCCGCGGCGGATTCGATCGCCCGCTCATCGAGCGGCATCTCTTCCACGATTTCGGTGACGAGGTCGGTCTTCTGCTCGTAGCCGCGGTTGATGAGGTTGACAACCGCCGCGCGGGGAGAGAGCACGAGCCGCACCGGCATGCCGAGGCGTTCTTCCAGCAGGCTGAACACTGCGGGCTGCATGGGCTGCGCGGTCGCACAGACCATGACGGAACCATCGCTTTCGATGCCCGCAACGAGACGCTCGCGCGCGACGGAAGCGGGGACGGTTTCGTAGAAGCGGGCCGCGGACTCGTGGAACCGGGGTTCGGAATCCATCGCGAGGCCGGTGCGTGCGGCGAGCTTGCCGAGGGCGGTGTGCTCATCGATGGCGAGCATCGAGAGCAGGACATCCCACGGCTCATCATCGCTACCGGGAAGCTGGGGGAAGGTGCGGATCTGCTCGGGCTTGAGCTCGAGCTGGCCGAAGTTGCGCGCAACCACGGACCAGTTGAGCGCAGGGGCTTCGCGCCGCTCCGCGGCGGCAGCGGCCGCATCCTTCTTACTCAGTTTGCCGAGACCTTTGCCAAGGTTCATGTACGTGAGGTCCTGGAGCGGCGTGCACGGAGCGGTTGGGGTATCACAGCGAACGGTGATCAGTCGGACGGCCATTCGTTGCGCTGTGGGGGCGGCGGGCGGCGGAGGCTGCCCTCATCTGGCGGCAGGGGCCGCCGGATGTTCTGATCGACTAGCTCCATGCGGAGCGGCTCGGCATCGGGGATCTCAGGATCGAGCTTGCCGTCGGCCATTGCGCCCTTGGTGAGAAGCCGGAGATCGTTGAAGCTGGTGTCGCGCATGACGCGTGGCGTCATGAAGACGTAGAGCAGGGTCTTGCGGGTGTTCTTGCGGGTATCGCTGAACATGTACCCGATGATCGGGATGTCCATGAGGAGGGGGATGCCCGAGCGGGTCTCGGTGGCAGAATCAAACACCAGGCCGCCGACGACAATGGTGGTGTCGCTGGGGACCGTGACCGAATCGGCACGGACCCTGTCCTCGCGCTTGGGCGGGGGAACGCCGGGGATGGTGGATTCGCCCGAGAAGGCGGAGAGCTCGATTTCGTATTCGAGCTTGATGCTTCCGCCGTCAGAGATTTGCGGGATGACGCGGAGCCTGGGACCTGCGGGCTCGAACCCGCCGAAGCTCTGCGTGTCATTGCCTCCATCGGTGCCGATGCTGGTTGTGAGCGTGGGCTGCTGGTCGAGGCTGGAGACTTCGGCTTCCTCGTTGTCGTCGACGAGCAACTGGGGCGAGGCGACGACGCGGGCGTTGTTGTCGCGCGCGATGGTGTTGATGATGAAGGGCACATCCTTGGAACGGATCAGCGCGCTGGTCAGGCCCGCGAGGTTGGATGCGGGAACTTTGGGGCTTGTGAGGCCGCCACCATCGGCGAAGCTGCCAAGCCCGAAGTTGGTGTTGAGCGCGAACTGGCCGATGATCGCCTGAACTTCGCCGGCGAAGCGGAAGTCGTCACCGATGGTGACGGTCACGATCTTGGCTTCGATGTACACCTGCGGGCGCAGGAGATCGAGGCGCGAGATCAGCGTCTTCATCTGCGGCTGGAGCTTCTTGGGGGCCTTGATGAGCACCTGGTTGTTGCTCACATCCGCGAGCACGAAGACGTTTGCGCCTTCGAGTTCCCCGAGCGCGGTTTCGCCGGTTGCGGAGCCCGCTGCGCCGGCGGCCGCCTCGGCGGGCTGATTCTGCAGCGGGTTGGTCACCCTGCGTTGCCGACCGGCGGCATCGCGCGAGCCCAGGTCTCGGCCGAGCAGGGGAGAACTGCTGCCACCCGTCGGCGCCTGCCCGGAGATCAGCCCGTTAATGGTTTCTGCGACGTCCTCGGCCTTTGCGTATTTGAGTTTGTAGAACTCGGTCGTCACCGAGTCGCGGTCGATGAGGTCGCCGAGTTCTCTGACGAGGGAATCGACACGGGCGTGCTGGGCCTCGGTGCCGCGATAGATGAACCCTCCCGCGGCGGGATAGATGACAAACCCGCTGCCGGAGCTGCTGACTTGCTGCGAGCCGCCGAGCTGATTTGCCTGGCCGGCGCGCCCAAGCTGCTGTGCACGACCCAGGCCGGCGCTCGCGCCACTGGTTGACGCGCTGGATTCAAACGTGGTGACCTCGCCGAGTTGCTGGCGAGAGCCTTCGGTCGCGACCGTTTCCGCGGTGTCGATCCCCACGGGGTAGAACCTGGAGACGAGGGTGATGGGGACATCGACGATGGCCAGGAGATCGGCGAGGAGGCGGGCCTCATCTTCGCGGCCTCGGAAGAAGAGCGCGTTTCCGCCTGGCTCGACGCTGAGGCGTTCGGGCAGGTTGGAGAACGAACCGCCGGTGGGGGCGGCGATGGGCTGATTGCCCTGGCCTGGGTTCTGCTGCGCGCCCGCGGCGCGGGGCGCGGTTGCGCCCATGAGCTCAATGATGCGGTCGCGCGCGGAGGTGGCGGCGACATTCTGAATCTCAAAGCGCTGGAACTTCTGCTCCATGCGCTCGGTGAGCACCGTCTGCACTGCTTCTTCGACCAGACGTGTGTTGCGTGGAGTGTCGGTGATGACGATGACGCCCAGCTCATCGAGATACTGAATGCTGGCACCACCCCCCGCCGCCTTTGCGCCGACGAGGCTCTGCACCAGCCCGGTCATCGCGCTGGGCTTGATGCCGGGCGTGCGGATGACCTTGGTGGGCGCGAAGATTCCGGTGCTGAAGTTTGACTGGATGGACCCTTTGGGCATGACCATGTGGACGCCAGAGGCGTCCTGGATGATCGTGTAGTCCTTCTGCTCCATGAGTGTGAGCAGGAACGGGAGCACCTGATCGCGTTGCAGCACGATCGGGGTGTTGATCACCACCGACTGCGTCGCGAGCCCTCCATCGGTGTACAGCAACTGCAGACCCAGTTCATCGCGAACGAGTTCGACCAGGTTGGCGATGTCGACCGGCTCAGCAAATGCGGAGAAGACGAACGTGCCGTCATCGCGCAGGCCGCCCTGCAGCTTCATGGCATCGAGCATTTCTGCTCCGCGGCCGGAGGCGGGTTGGGCCGCAGGTTGCGCGCCAGGCTGCCCTGGACGGGTGGGTGTGGGGGTTGGGGGCTGGATTCGCGGCGCGGCCGCGCGAGCGGGCGGAACGATGGGCTTGCTCTCCTGAGCGAGGCCCGAGGTCGCACCGCAGGCGATTGTCAACGCCGCGACGAATGCAGCAGGGCGCAAGCCCGATGACTTCGGGTGGTTGGTCGAAAACGGGTGGCGAAAAGTGGCTGGCATCAGGGAACTCCATCGCTGAACAGCCACCCGGTAATGGGGTGGCTATCCGCTACTGTACCGCCCGGCTCACGCCGAGACGCCCTAAGCCGCTGCACTTTACCACCCGGCTGGGGTGGAGGATGCAGAAACGGCCTGAGCGCACGGAATCGCTGCCGCGCGGCGGCTTATACCGCAGCTTTATCGGTTGGTCGGTACGATCCCGCCGCGAAAACTGCGGACAAGAACTCAATGCGCAAGCCGCTACGCTCCGCACCATGCGGGTTGTCAGTCTTTTGCCGTCGGCGACGGAATCCCTTTTGGCGATCACAGAGTCGCCGGCGAACCCGCGCGCCCAACTGGTCGGGCGATCACACGAGTGCGACTATCCCGGCAGCCCGGGACTCGAAGCCGTCCCGATTCTGACCGCGGCCAAGACGAAGTTTGAGTCGTCCGCGCAGATCAATCAGGCGGTTTCGGCTCAACTTGCAACCGGGGAGTCGCTTTACACGCTCGATGTCGAGCGGTTGGCGGAGTTGCGGCCGGATGTGATCATCACGCAGGACCTGTGCAAGGTGTGCTCGATCGATCTGAACACCGTTCGCGGCGTCGTCGCGAAGATGTCGCGGCGGCCCTTGGTGGTTTCCCTGAATCCCACCACCATCGAAGCGGTGTTCGACGACATACTTGCGATCGGGCGGGCGATCGGCATGGAGCCCCAGGCCGCGGCGGTGGTTGGAGGGCTGCGGGAGCGGATGTACCGCGCGGAGGAGTTCGTCACGCCGTTTGCGGCGGCACCCACGGTGGCGTTTCTGGAATGGACGGACCCGATTTTCGCGGGCGGGCACTGGACGCCGCAACTCATCGAGCGGGCGGGCGGGCTGCACCCGCTGAACCCGACGGCCGCACCGCAGAGTGCCGGCGCTGCGGCGGGCCCGATCGGACAGACGCTGCGGGCGGCGGGGCCCTCGATCCGCGTGCCGGCGGAAGTGGTCGCGGCGATCCGCCCGGAGTTTGTGGTCGTGTGCCCGTGTGGACTGTCGCTTGAGGATGCATGGCGCGAAACGCGGCTATTGGCGGAGAAGCCGTGGTGGCGCGAGTTGCCGGCGGTGCGGGCGGGGCGGGTGGCGGTTGTCGATGGCAATCAGATGTTCAACCGTCCCGGGCCGCGGCTGGTGGATGCGTTTGAGTGGCTGGTGGGGTGGCTGAATGATCGGCCGGAGGTGATGCCGGAGGGGTTTCCGTGGCGACAGATCGATTCCCCGCGATCGTGATCGCCAGTACGCTTTGCGCCGGGAGCACACGCTCGTGATCAAGTACATTGGATCGAAGCGAACGCTGGTGCCGGTGATTCTGGAGGCGGTGCGCAGCGCGGCGGGCGATGCGCCCTGCACCGTGCTCGATCTCTTCTCGGGCACTTCGCGTGTCGGGCATGCGCTGAAGCGCGCGGGCTACCGCGTCATCGCCAACGACCACAACACGTACGCCGCGACACTTGCGCGGTGTTATGTGCAGGCGGATGCTCAGGATGTGCTTGAGAATGCCGCGAAACTGGTGAGCGAGTTCAACTCACTGCGGGGATCTCCGGGGTATTTCACACAGACCTTCTGCGAGAAGTCGCGGTTCTTGCAGCCGAAGAACGGCGCACGCGTCGATGCGATCCGCGAGGCGATTGCCGCAAAGAGCCTCCAGCCCGAGCTTGAAGCGGTGATGCTGGTTTCATTGATGGAGGCCGCGGACCGGGTGGATTCGACGACGGGTCTGCAGATGGCGTTCTTGAAGAGCTGGGCGCCGCGATCACACAACGACCTCGAGTTGCGCGTGCCGGATGTTCTGCCGCGGGCGGCGAGCGGGAAGGGGAGCGCGTTGTGTATGGATGCAGTCGATGCCGCGGCGAACACGG
>JBBRUT010000045.1:0-23565 GCA_038247555.1 Phycisphaerales bacterium
AAGAAAGGGCATGCAATGACGTCTCGAATCGTGGGAATTACGGCAATCGTCGCGCTGAGCGCGGCGGGTACGGCGATGGGATCGACCATCATGGGCGCTTACAACAACATTAACCTTGGCGTGCGCTCGAACGTCACTGTTCGCTCAGTCGCCGTGCCGCAAAGCACGACGTTCAGTGTCGGCGCGCTTACTCACACCTGGCATACCGGAACGGGGCAAACCGCCGCGTACAACGGCCAGCACCTTTCCTTTTGCATCGATAACCAGCAGGTCAGCGGGGCCGATAGTCAATTCGGGCTCGTTCGAATTACCCAAGCTCCGATTGCCGCTTCGGGCAACTGGGGTGCGCCCGGATTCAGCTACAACACAACGCAAGAGCGTCGACTGAACGCAGTCGTTTTGGCCGCCCGCAATGCCGGGTACGTCAACAATCTTGGCTTTTTCAACATTGGCCAAGGCGTAGATGCGAGCGTCGCGATGCAGTTGCTCACATGGGAATCTCTGTGGGAACCCGCTGCTCAGGGTGGCAGTTGGAACATCGCGACAAACCAGGGAAATTTTTATCACACGAACTCAAACATCCCCTCCGCGGGAGTGCTCGCGATCGTGGCTTCCCTCAGCGCGAGCGCGACGACCATCTACAACAACTTGAACACCCCCATCCTTGTTCGCTCCCTGAGCGGTACCGGTGGTCAGGATCAGATGGTCCTCATCCCGCTTCCCCCCGCAGCTTGGGCGGGCCTTTCGACCCTCGCCGGCGTCGGCTTCGTCGGCTACATCCGCCGCCGCAAGAACGCCGCGCAGTAATCGCCTCTGAGCCCTGGGCTCAACGCGATCACCGGCAATCGCAGTTTTCTCCTAAAGGGAGGGTCCTCATGGGCCCTCCCTTTGTCTTGCGCTCAGAACAGGGCCCAAGCCTGCATTCTGCACCGAACCTTGGCACCCAAAGGCACGATAAACAGGTGTTCGTGGTAGTCTGGGCAAGCCCTCTTGCCCCCCGCTTCGTACTAGCTGCCCATCGCGGCGGGTAATGGGGGTGCGGTGGTCAGCGGGTCGCCGTTTCTTCTCTCCTCGTGTGGATCGCTTTCTAACGGGAATCATTCGATGAAGGGCATCATCCTCGCCGGCGGCCTCGGTTCGCGGCTCCGTCCGCTCACCCTTGTCACCAACAAGCACCTCCTGCCGGTCTACGACCAGCCGATGATTCATTACCCCATCAAGTGCCTGCAGAACGCGGGCATCACCGATGTCCTCATTGTCACCGGCGGCGAACACGCCGGAGACTTCCTCAAGCTCCTCAAGAACGGAAAGCACCTGGGCCTGCGTCACCTTGAGTACGCGTATCAGGAAGGCGAGGGCGGCATCGCCGACGCGCTCAAACTCGCGGAAGAGTTTGCCGACGGCGGGAAAATCTGCGTCATTCTCGGGGACAACATCATCGAGGGGAACATCCGCCGCGCAGCCGGCGACTTCTTCACCCAGGCTGCTGGCGCCAAGATCCTGCTCAAGGAAGTGCCCGACCCCCAGCGCTTCGGCGTCGCCGAGATGTCCGGCGAGGGCGCGCGGGCCAAGATCACCGGCATCGTTGAGAAGCCGGAGAAGCCCACCAGCAACTATGCGGTGACCGGCATCTACTTCTACGACAACCGTGTCTTTGAGATCTGCCGCACCCTCAAGCCCAGCAAGCGCGGCGAACTTGAGATCACCGACGTCAACAACGACTACCTCTCCAAGGGCCAGCTCACCCACGACATCCTCGAGGGCTGGTGGACCGATGCGGGCACCTTCGAGAGTCTCCACCGCGCCAGCCGATACGTCGCTGAAAGCGGAGCGAACCACCTCGACCTCAGCGCCTCCAAACCTGCACTCTTCGCCGCGGCACACGTCTGACGGAACTCCACATGCAGCCCGTCAACCCACGCACCGTCAACGAGCCGCTGCCCAAGGCACATGCGCTCGCGCTCGAGCACCACGAGCCGATCTTCGTTCCCGCGTCGGTCTATGCCGACGATCGAGGCTGGTCACTCATGAACCAGCTTCAGGGCGTCATGGGCCCCGACGGTCAGGTGAACTTCTCCACCCAGTATCCCGGCGTCGTCAAAGCCTGGCACCGCCACCAGCTTCAGACCGACTTCTGGATCGGCCTCACGGGGCACATCAAGGCCGGCATCTTCCGCGAGACCGACAACAAGTCCTGGCTTCTGGTCATCGGCGAGAAGCGGCCGGGCGTGCTCATCATCCCGCCAACTCTCTGGCACGGCGCGGCCACGGTGAGCGATGTGCCCGGCGGACTCCTGTACTACGTCACTCACGCCTACAACCCCGCCAAGCCTGATGAGGAACGCCGCGCACACGACAGCGTCGCCGGCTTCCCTTGGCACGTGCGGCACGGCTGATCGCGCCCCGCGCGGAAGGAATGCATCGTGGCAGAAGGCCCATTCCTGGTCATCGGCGCAACCGGCATGCTCGGCCGCGCAGTCAGCGATGCCCTCCGCCATCGCGGCAGCCCTCACCGGGCCGCCACCAAGGCTGAGGTCAATCTCTCCCGCGATGATTCGGTCCTCACCGCCCTGGCCGAAGTGCAACCAAGTACCGTCATCAACTGCGCCGCATGGACCGATGTCGACGGAGCGGAGGCGAACGAAGAGGCCGCCACCGAGCTCAACGGTCACGCCGTCGGTCGCCTCGCGGCCGCGTGCCGAGCAGCCCGCGCCACGCTGGTGCACTACAGCACCGACTATGTCTTTGACGGTCAGGGCACCTCCCCCTACCCCGTCGATGCGCCGATTCGCCCTCTCAACGCTTACGGCCGGAGCAAAGCCCTCGGGGAACAGCTCATCGCCGCGGAATCCGGCCACGGTCTGCACGCCCTTGTCCTCCGCACAAGCTGGCTCTATGCGCCCTGGGGCAAGAACTTCGTCCGCACCATCGCGTCCGCCGCGCGTCAGCGTTCGACGCTGCGTGTCGTGAGCGACCAGCGCGGCCGCCCGACTTCCGCGGAGCATCTCGCCGCCATTACCTTTGCCTTGCTCGATGCCGGCGCATCGGGCACCATGCACGCCACCGATGGCGGCGAGACCACCTGGTATGACTTCGCCCGCCGGATCGCCGCCTTCGCCAACCCTGCCTGCACCGTTGAACCCTGTACATCCGCCGAGTTCCCGCGACCGGCGCGGCGACCCTCCTACAGCGTGCTTGACCTCGCCGAGACCGGCGCGCTCATCGGCCCGCTGACCGACTGGAGAGCCAACCTCGATTCCGTGCTCGCCCGCCTCGAGCCCTGACCGCACACGCTTCACCCGCTCTCAGGAACAAGATCCATGCACCTGCTCCTCACCGGCGGCGCCGGCTTCATCGGTTCAAACTTCGTGCGGCTCATCCTGCGCGATCGCCCCAGCTGGCGCATCACCAACCTCGATGTCCTGAGCTACTCCGGTAATCTCGAGAACCTCCGCGAGATCGAGAACGACTCTCGCTACCGCTTTGTCAAGGGCGATGTCTGCGAAGCGGAGCTCATGCTCAAGCTCGTTGAGGAGTGCGACGCCGTCGTGCACATGGCGGCCGAGAGCCACGTCGACCGTTCCATCCTCGACTCCCGCCCCTTCGTCGTCAGCAACACGCTCGGCACCCAGACGGTCCTCGACGCGTGCCGCCGCGCCAAGCGTGGAACCGACCCCTGGCCAGGCCGGCTTGTGTATGTCTCCACCGATGAGGTCTATGGCTCGCTGCCGCTGGATCGGCCTGAGATCAAGTTTACCGAGTCCATGCCGCTGGAAGCCAATAGCCCCTACTCCGCAAGCAAGGCCGCCGGCGATCTGCTGGTCCGCGCCTACTTCCACACCTTCCACCTCAACGCCGTCATCACCCGCTGCTCCAACAACTTCGGCCCTTATCAGTTCCCCGAGAAAGTCATCCCCCTGTTCGTCACGAACCTCATCGAAGGCCAGAAGGTTCCTCTCTATGGCGATGGCCTCAATGTCCGTGACTGGATCCATGTGGAAGATCACTGCGAAGCGGTGCTCGCTGTGCTGGAACGCGGCCGCGCCGGCGAGGTCTACAACATCGGTGGGAACAACGAACGCTCCAACCTCGAACTGACCCACACGATTCTCAAGCTCATGGGCAAAGGCGATGAGATGATCCGCTACGTGCAGGACCGTCCGGGGCACGATCGACGCTACGCCATCGATGGCAGCAAGATTGAGAGCGAGCTCGGCTGGAAGCCTTCCCGATCCGACTGGCCGAGCGCCCTCGCCGCGACGATCGACTGGTACCGCGACAACCAGGAATGGTGGAAGCGTGTCAAGAGCGGTGCGTACCGCGATTACTACGCTCGCCAGTACGGCAAGCAGGGCTGACCATTCATCAGTCTCTTCGTCGCACAATTCCGCCGACCCAGCACTCTTCCGCACCAATGATTCTGCATGAAGATTGCGATCTATTCGACCAAGGCGTATGAGCGGCCACTCCTTGATCACGCCAACTCCGTCGGCGCATCCGGCAGTCCCGCGCACGAACTCCTCTACCTTGATGCGCGCCTGTCCGCAGCCACAGCCAGTCTGGCCGCGGGCTGCGAAGCGGTGTCCATCTTCGTCGGCGACGACGGCTCCGGGGCTGTCCTCCAGGCTCTCCACGCCGGCGGTACGCGACTGCTCGCGCTTCGCTCCGCCGGCTTCAACCATGTGGATATCGAGGAAGCCCATCGCCTGGGGCTCACCGTCCTGCGTGTCCCGGCGTACTCCCCCTACTCTGTCGCCGAACACGCGGTGGGCCTCATGCTCACGCTCAATCGCAAGCTGCACCGCGCCCACAATCGCGTGCGCGAGCAGAACTTCTCGCTCGATGGCCTCATGGGCTTCGACATGCACGGGAAAGCCGCCGGCGTGATCGGCACCGGAAAGATCGGCGAGGCAGTCTGCCGAATCCTCCTGGGCTTCGGCTGCCGGGTCCTCGCCAGCGACCCGACACCCAACCCTGATTGCGAATCGCTTGGAGTGAAGTACGTGCCACTCGCCGAGCTGTACACACAGTCGGACATCATCTCGCTCCACTGCCCCCTTACGCCCACCACGCATCACCTGATCAACGCCGCCGTGCTCGCCTCGATGAAGCCCGATGTCATGCTTATCAATACCAGCCGCGGCGGGGTCATCGACACGCGTGCCCTTATCGCCGCGCTCAAGAGCGGCAAGGTTGGCTCGGTGGGCCTCGATGTGTATGAAGAAGAAGGCGATCTCTTCTTCCGCGACCTGTCCGAGCAGGTAATCCAGGACGACATCTTCGTCCGCCTCATCACCTTCCCAAACGTCCTCATTACCGCGCACCAGGGCTTCTTCACCCGCGAAGCATGCGCCGCCATCGCCCAGACCACCATCCAGAACGTATCTGATTTCAACATGGGGAGCATCGCCGAGGCCAACCGCGTTACGGCCAGACTTATCGCCGGCAAGTAGCTCGCTCGCCCCGACTGCCCGCCTCTTTCCGCCAACCCGTCGATGCGTGATAGACTTGGCCCAGCATGCCCGCCCGACACGGGTTGGACGCGGCATGCAAACACCCCCGGTGGGGTGGCAGAGTGGTCGAATGCGCCGGTCTTGAAAACCGGTAACGGTTTAATATCGTTCGGGGGTTCGAATCCCCCCCCCACCGCTTTCCTTGAGCTCGCACCGCCTGCGGCCGCATCGACGGATCCGGCAGGTGCGATGGCGGGCACGAGGATCGACAGGCAAGTAAAGTGAAAAATCTCACTGTGCTGTGCGGCCGAACTATGCGCCGGGCATGTGCTTCTCGACCCAGTCGTCGTGACGGAGGACATCGGCGCGGCTTCGGCGGCCACGGGCCTCAGCGCGGCGCTGTGCGAGACGGAAGATGGCGTGTGCCTGCTGGCGCGCGGGGCCGGTGAGTTCATCTGCGCTGGAGAGGGCGCGGAGATAGCCGAGCAGATGCGGGGTCTGGTGGCGGACGAGTTCATCTTCGAGCGAGACGAAGAGCTGCGCGGAGCCAGGGTCGCCCTGGCGGCCGGCGCGGCCGATGAACTGTCGGTCGATGCGAAGCGCGGAGTGCATCTCGGTCAGGAGGACGTGGAGGCCACCGTGCTCACGGGCTTCGCGGTCGAGCTTGATGTCGGTGCCGCGGCCGGCCATGTTGGTGGCGACGGTGATGTTCGAGTGCTTACCTGCCTGTGAGACGATGTCGGCTTCATCCTTGTCAAATGAGGCGTTGAGGACACGGTGGACGAGGCCACGAGCGGTGAGGCGCGTGGAGAGATGCTCGGAGGCTTCGATGGAGCGGGTGCCAACGAGAATGGGTCTTCGCTGCTGGTGGAGTTCCTGAATGGAATCAACCACAGCGTTCCAGCGTGCCTCACTGGTGCGGAAGGCGCGCGTGGGAAGGCGCTTGCGGATGAGCGGGCGGTTGGTGGGGACGACCGTGACGGGGCGCTGATAGACGCGCTCCATCTCGCCAGCAGCATCGGCGGCGGTGCCGGTCATGCCGCAAAGGAAGGGGTAGGTGCGGAAGAATCGCTGGAAGCTCATGCGGGCAAGGGTCTCGCGGTCCGCGGTGATCTCGAGATTCTCTTTGGCTTCGACGGCCTGGTGCAGTCCGTGCTCCCACGATCGGTCGGGGAGGAAGCGGCCGGTGTACTCATCAACGATGACAACGCGGCCATCGACGATCTGATATTGGTGGCCGTTGAGGTAGCAATGTCGGGCGACAAGCGCCTGGCGGACGAGTTCCTCCGCACGGCGCGGGGCGCGCCAGATCGCTTCTTCGTAGGTTTCGGCGATCTGGCTCGCGCGGTGCTGGCCGCGCCGGGTAAGGTCTGCGCGGCGGCGGAGATGGTCCATCGTGAAGTCGGCCTTGTCGTCGAGCTTGCGGGCGATCTCGGCGGCATCCTTGTAGATCTGTGACATCTCATCTTCACGGCGGGCGCGGGCAATGATCAGCGGAACGACACCTTCATCAATGAGGACGGCGTCGGCCTCATCGACAAGGCAGGCGTGCAGGCCGGGGATGAGGGGGCCGCCGCCGGGCGTGGAGGGGCCGGCAGCACGGCCGAGCATGGAGCGGCCGGACCACGCGGTGTTGAGCTGGCCGAGTCGGATCTGATCTCGGAGCCAGTCGGCGGTGATCTGCTTGGGGGTTCCGTAGACGATGGCGCGGGCGTACACGCCGGCGCGGTCGCGTTCCTCGAGAGACTGGATGATGGCGCCGACATCGCACCCGCAGCGGGAAAAAATGGGCTTTCGAGATTCAGCATCGCGGGCGGCGAGGTAGTCGTTGACGGTGAAGACGTGAACGTGGCGGTGCTTCCAGGCGAGCGGCACTGCGGCGATGGAGCCGGTCAGGGTCTTGCCCTCGCCGGTCACCATCTCGACGATGCGACCTTTGTAGAGCGCAAGAGCTCCCATGAGCTGGACGATATAGGCCTCTTCGCCGGTGGCGCGGCGTGCGACCTCGCGGACACAGCCGAATGCGCGACGGACGGCTTCATCGTCCGCGCGGCCGCGAACGAAAGACTCGCGGACGGTCCGAACAACGTCGTCGAGCGCGCGATCGGAATGGGAACGGATGTCCGGCGCGAGAGTGTCGATGAGCTCGGCCTGGGCGCGGAGCCAGCGCAGTGTGACCTTGGCATTGCGCAGCTTCATCGTCGCGTGTGCGGCGAAGAGATCGAGGCCTTTGCGGTTTTCCGGCTTGCGCCGGCGGCTACGCAGCGACTCGAACAGTGCGTGGTAGCGAGAGACGGTCTGGGACATCGGTTTCACCAAAGCGTCAGAGCAACGAATGCGGAACGGCACGATCATTACAACTGGACGCGGCCTTGTATCTCTTTCTGCAGGCGGTCGATCCACTGAGTCATGAGGGGCTTTGCGGGAAGGTTGAAGCGGACTTTGACGCGCTCGCCCGGGTAGGCCGCGGCGACGAGGTCGAGGGGAAGATCGGCGGTGATGCGGACAGGAAACCAGGGTCGCTTTGCGATGCGCCCGGATTCGTCGCGGGACTCGGGCTCGGCAGAGCCGCCGCCGGCGAAGGTGAGGGCGGCGCTGGGCATGAGCTTCTGGCCGGCCTCGACATAGGGGACGCCGACTCCCTCGATGACGCGTGAGGGGTCGGAGTAGAGACGGAGACTGACGGGGAGGCTTACGCCGGGTTCGCCAAAGAGCCAACCGGCCTGTCGCTGCTCCATCACGGCGGTGATGCGGAGGTTGGCGGGTTCGACGATCTCGCACAGCGCTTCAGCGCGCTTGACGTACGCGCCCAGACGCATCTCGGGGTCGGCTCCGGCGACGACACCGTCGTGGGGCGCACGGACGATGAGCTCGCCGACGAGGCGGTCGATCTCGCCCAGGTTTCGCTCGGCGACGCGGATGCGGTCGCGGGCGATGTCCACGGCACCGAGTTCGTTCGCCTGCCGAGCGCCGCGTTCCTGGACTTTGAACTCCTCGAGCTGGGCGACAATCGAGTCGCGGCGGAGCGCAAGCTCGGGGTTGATGAGCGTGGCGATAGGTTCGCCCTTGACAACACGGTCACCGGGTCGTTTATGAACCAGGTCGATGAAGCCTTCGGAGCCGAAGGTGACAGGCGTTCGCTCCGCACTCTCGACGACCCCGAACCCGTGGCGACGATCCGGGAAGGGGACCAGGCCGATGAGTGTGACGCCAAGGGCCAGGAGGGCAAGGCTGATTCCCCAGCCGCGGGCCCGGTGCTCGGAGTGCTGAGGGCTCGAGGCGTGCCAGTGGATGAACTTGCCGACGGGCATGATGAACCACGCGGCGGCGGTCCAGACGGCGAGTAGGAGGCCGATGGCAAAGAGCTGCCCCATCACATAGAGAGTGATGGTGATGAAGAGGAATATTCGGTAGACGAGCGCGAGGATGCCGTAACCGATGAGGAGGAGCTGCTCGCCGCGGAGCGAGCTTGGGGGCGTGAGATTGCGCAGGCGGTAGAGATACTTCTGAGCCAGATGGTTGAGCATCTTGTTGGAGCGCTGCGCGAGGTTGGGAATCTCGAGCAGGTCAGCCAGGATGTAGTAACCGTCGAACCGCATGAGCGGGTTGGCATTGAAGAGCACGGTGGAAACGCTCGCGGTGAGCATGGCGTTGTACGCAAGTTTGGTGGAGAGTTCCCCGGCCTGACCGGAGGCCCAGACGAAAGCGGCGATGGAGGCGATGGCGAGCTCGAAGATCATGCCGCCGGCGCCGACGCTCATGCGCTTCCACTTGTTCGGGAAGGCCCATGTGGAGGAGGCATCGACATAGGGCGAGGGGAAGAGGACCAGGAGCATGAAGCCAAACTCGGGGACCTGTCCGCCGTGGCGTTTGCAGAGGACGCCGTGGCCGAACTCGTGGAAGGCCTTGGTGATGACAAAGACGATACCGATCCATACCCACTGAGCAGGATCGCCACGAAGATCGTCGAAACCTTGCGCGAGTCGCTCCCATTCGGGGAGGACGGTGGCGAGGGCGGCGATGAGGAGGATGCACCAGGCGATGAAGCCCCACATGTTGAGGATGGGGCGGAAGATGGGCTCAGTGAGATTGAGAAGGCGGTCAGGGTTGAAGAGCCGGACCTTGAAGTACATGATGCCGATGGCCTGGGCGGCTACCTTCTTCTTGAGGCGGTCGCGGCCGCGGCGGAGCAGTTGATCGGTCTCGGGCGTGGTATCGCAGGCGAGAAGATTGGCGGAGTAGAGCTGGCTGATGAGCTGGATGACTTCGTTCTGCGTGGGGGCCATGTCGCCGAACTTCTGGAGGGAGGCCTTCCACGCGGCCTCGACCTCGCGGGTTCCGTCGAGCATGCCGATGAGGTCATTGGCGATGGGATTGAGGCGATAGAACTGGTTGCTTGTCGGATCGTGAACGACGTGCCACCGGCGACCGCGGTATTGCTGGCGGGTGATCTCGACGTGGGGCCGCAGTCGCGGCTTCATCGCACGGACACGGTGCCAGAAGGGAGAAAATGTGGGACGGTCGTTCATGGGGGAAAGTTCAAAGCGGAAAGTTCAAAGCTCAAACTCAGGAGGCTCATGCGGTTCGCAGCATCCGTGCTTTGAACTTTTCGCTTTGAGCCTCCGACTCACCACCACCACATGCGGACGGCATCAATGATCCGGCGGGTACCGATCCAGAGAAGGGAACGCTCCTGGGTGTCGAACTTGGCGACGCCTTCCATTCCCGGGCGGAGCCAGGCACCGGTGCCGGAGAGCTTGGCCCGGATCTCGAAGACATTCTTGCCTTCCGCGGGCTGGGCGAGCGGGATGACGCGTTCGATGATGATGTCGAAGGGCTCGGCGGGGCGGGTCTTGGTGGCAATCTGCCCCTTGCCCCCTTTCTCCGCGAACGCTTCGCGCACGAGTGCGATATCGCGTTCATCGACCTTGGCGACGATGACAAACTCGTCCATGGACGCGATCTGGAAGAGCGGATCGCCGAGCTTGAGCGTCGAGCCGACCCGCTCCTTCAGGTCGCCGGCGATGATCTCTCCATCCATGGGCGCGATGATCTGCGAGCGCTCGATGCGGAAGCGATAGGCCTTTGCTTCGGAGAGAGCGGCTTTGGCTTGCTCTTCGAAGGATGCGGCCTTCCCTTGGTCGCGCTCCTGCCGTGCCGCGGCCGCGGCCTTTTCGGCCTGATAAAGCTTGGCGTTGGCGCTGGCCAGGCTGAGTTCGTACTCGGTGGTGTCGAGTTCGGCCAGGACCTGTCCCTTGGTGACCTTGGATCCCGGCTCAATGCCCGGGAGGAGGAGCTTGAGTTGGCCGTCAAACGGCGCGGAAACCATGCGGCGCGTGCGCGGCTCGAGGGTTGCATCCGCGCTGACGCGGTAAGTCTTGGTGAACAGGGTGACAAAGATCATGCCGGCAAGGAGTGCAATCCCGGCGACCTTCCAGACCGTGTGCTTTGGGCCGACTGCCCAGGCGGCGGACTTGACGGTGCTGTCCCACGCGCGGACGGCGAGCATGCGGTCGTCGCTCTTGCGGAGGCGGAGGACAGGGGCGACAAGGTCCATCGCGGCCTGAAGGAGCTCAACGGTATTGAGATCGATGGGCTGCTCGGTAGAGGCCTCCAGCAGGACGACACCGACGATGTCATCGTCGATGCGGAGGGGGAGTGAGCAGAGCTTGAGCTTGGCGTTTCCGGCGGCGAGTTCGCGATGGGAGTGAACGATGGCCTGTGCGAGCAGGACATCGCCGCCGGGGCCTTCGGCCGCGGGCTGCGGGAACACGACGGGCTGCTCCTGGTCAAGGCACTCATCCATGGCGGCTTCGAGCTTGACCATCATGGCCATGCGGCGGTCGAAGAACTCGGTGTCGCTGATGGCCTGGGTTCGGACGGTGTCGTTCTTCACCCAGCCGAGGGCGACGCGGTCGAGGCCGAACTGCTTGGAGAGTTCGTTGACGAGCTGGAGACATGCGCCCTTGAAGTTGGGCGCGGTGTTGATGGAAGCGATGAGCCGGGTGGCAAGATCAAAGGCGAAGGAAGCAGTTTGTGTGCGGCGGAGAGCAGAACGCGCGGCGTGGCCGTGGACATATCCGGTGAGTACCTCGGCCATGGCGAGGGTGGAGCGGATCGCGTCCTTGGACCGTGGCTCGATGAGCATCGTGAGGACGGCGGAGACAGCTTCTGTGGGCGGCTTACCGGGCGCAGTGGGAGCGGGGGAGCGGACCGGCACGGCGAGCACGCATCCCTGCGAAGTGCCGCCGTCGTAATAGATGCCTGCTTTGTCGAGCGAGAAAGCACGGGCCTGCCCCGAGGAGAAAGCTGCCCGAGCGGCGGCGTGGACTTCCTGAGCGAACTCGACTCCCTTGTCCTTGTCGGCTTTGGGTGCGCCGGGCTCATCGGGAAGCACGGTGGCGGCGCCGGGGGTCGGCCAGATGAGTTCGACCTTGGGCTCGATCTCTTCGCCATCGGTGCGGTCGGGCCCGAAGAGGACGCCCTGTCGCGCGGCGGTGACCTGCGCCACGATTCGCACGAGGCGCTCGAGGAACACGCGGTCATCGGGCGCTGGGGAGTTGAGCTCGGTGACGACCTGCTGCCAACCTGGCGCGCGGACGTTTGAGAGGTCGATCAAGGCTGGGGCTCCTTGCCAGCAGGACCATTGCTGGAGTTGAGCGCGGTGGCGGGCTCGACCTGAGGAGTAGTGAGCGCCTGCGCGTGCGGATCGCGTGCGGGGAGCGCGGCCCAGTTGCCGCTCGCGGGAGGCGGACCAGCCAGGCGGACACGGGCCTGAGTGCCCGCGGGCCAGCCTGCGACGTTGTCGATCTCGACACGGATGCGCCGGGTCTGGCTGACCGAGTCGGCGACGGGGTCGATCTCGATGACCCGGCCCTCTGCGACAACGGGCCTGTCGGGGACATCGACGAGCACCCACGCGCGGGCGCCATCCTTCAATGACAGTCGCATGGTCTCTTCGGTGCCGGCCCAGGCATCGAGCCGGAGCTGGTCGGTGTTGACGATACGGATGAGCTTCTGTTGCTCGTTGACACCCTGACCCACGTCGACCATGACCTGGGACACGACACCATCAAAGGGGGCAGTGAGGTGGTAGCGGATAGATTGAGCTTCGAGCTGACGCAGGCGGTGCTGCTGCTGCTCACGGTTGAAGATCGCGAGGTTCCGCTGGATTTCAGCGGTCTTGGCCTGGATCTCAAGCTCCGCGAACTCACTTGGGGTGAATGTTCCGCCGCGTTTGAGCTGTTCGAAACGGAACTTGGCGAGTTCGAGCGCGGCGGAGGCACCCTGGATCTCAAGATCGTTCTCGGCCATCGTTCGCTGCTGCTCCAAGGCGGCGACGACTTCATCGTCCCGGGCCCGCATGAGCGGGTCATCGCGCTTTACGCGTTGACCACCCTTGACGTGCACCTCACGCACCTCGGTGGCGAAGGTGAAGGACATGGTGGCATCGCGACTTGGCCGAGTCTCAGACTTCACGCCGCCGAAGGCCTCGGAAATGGCCTCCCAACGGGGTGAAACGGGCACGGGATCACCCTGTTGTAGAGGCTTAGCATCGGTCGATGCCGTACAAATACCACACACAACAACGAGCACCGCCAAGCGACCAATAGACAAGGCTCTGTTCATACGCAGCATGATAGAAGCACTCCCCGCCACAGGGCCCCGGCCCATCTCCCCCGGGTTTATCCTGCCCGGGGACCATCCCAAGTGGCCCTGAAACGAGTAAAGGTGGCTCGTCTGGACAACCTTGTGAAGTCCATTCGTCGCCGGGTGCGGGGATGGTTCCCCGAGCCTGCCTACTTCACCGGATGTCGTGTTGTTCGGTGGGGCTCAGGTCGGTGTCGTTTTCGGACGATGTGCACAAGAGATGAGAGTGGGTCCGGGAACCCGGAAGGTCCTGGCGAGAGGGTGGCAGGGGAAAGAAGGAATGGGCCGCGGAGCAGATGCGGCCCTTTCCCTCTTGGAAACCATGGGGAAGAACGTGATGAGCCGCGGCGAAAACAGCGTGGGAGTGCAGATGAAGCTGTCCGAGTCCGACGAGTTTGCGGGGTTGGTGCAGCGAGCGGCGGTACAGATCGGTTCGCTGCGGCGGACACTCGAAGAAGCGGCCGAGAGCGACCGGCTGGTGCGCGAACGCGTCGAGGAGCTGTCGCGGCGTCTGGAGCAGGGCGAACGCTTTAACGCTGAGATGGATGTCCGGCTTGCCGGCGCAACGGGAGCGGTGACGATCCTCGAAAAGACGACGGCGGGGCTGCGCGCACTGGAAGGGCTCATTGCGCGGGTGCACAGGGCCAAGGAGGAATGGGAGCAGTCGTGGTCCTTGCGGCTGGATACCGAACGGGCAGCGTTTGAAGCAAGGCTCCTGGCCCAGGATCATGCACTGGAGCGGCAACTGGCCGCGAATGTGCAGCGCATGGATACGGTGAGCGCTGCTCTCGATCGAAAAGCAGCGGCCGTGCAGGCCAGATGCGCACTGGCGCTCGACCAGACCGAGGAACGGATTGAGCAGCTGGAGCGTCGCGCGGCGGACCTTTCCGGCCCAACGCTTGACGAGTTTGAGAGATTGTTCACGCGGGCACAGTCGTTGATAGGAAACGGCGGCCACGGAGGAGCAGCAATCGAAGGATCACTCTCGCACGCGGTGTCCGCGGCGGAGCTTGCGGTCACGGAATGCAACGATGCTGCGGTGCGTCTGAATGCATTGATCGGCCACAGTGTGCCGGCGAGAGAAGCGCTTGAAGCCGTGACGCAGGTTGCCGTGGCACGCTCCGAGTTGCTGGACCGCTGCATGAACCAGGCGACGGAACAGGCACGGTCGCTGGTGACGATCGTGAAGGATGTGATGCCATTGCTGGAGCGGGCGGAAGGGAAGCGGACGGTGCGGGCGGCGGCATAGGCAAAGCAGCAAAGCAGCAAAGAAGGGATTGCGCGACCTGCTGATTCCTCTGGTTCGCGGCTGAGCAGCCGGAGTGGTAGACTGCGCCCATGGCCAGCGACACGCCCCCCACGAATCCGGTTTCGATTCATACGGCTTCTGCACCGGCGCGGAGACCGGGGGACCCGTACTGCGCGAACTGCGGTTACTCTCTGATCAATCTGCAGGACTCTTCCAAGTGCCCGGAGTGCGGGAAGCCACTGGTGGAAGTGCTCGCGCGGTGGGGCGGAGCATCACGGAAGGCAAAGCGCTATCGAAGCGAGTCGACGATGTTTGGCTTGCCGATTGTGAGCATTGCGCTGGGAGCCAGACCAGAGTTCGGTGAGGCATACGGACACGCGATCGGGATCATCGCAATCGGCGATGTGGCGCGCGGGGGAATTGCGATTGGCGGGCGCGCGACAGGGATCGTCGCGGTCGGCGGGTTGGCGTTCGGCGTGGCGAGCATGGGGGGGATGAGTATCGGACTCCTGAGCGCGATGGGAGGGATGACGATCGGCGCTTTTGCGGTGGGCGGGTTTTCCTTCGGAGGCGTCGCAACCGGGGGCGGCGCGATCGGCGTTGTGGCGCAGGGCGGGATGGCAATCGGGTACTACGCGCGCGGCGGGGGTGTGACGGCCAAGCACGGGCTGTCTAGCCGGGGCGGGAGCGCGGAAGCGGTACAGTTCTTTGATGCGGTGTCGCCGGTGCTTGGAGGCGGTTCCGGCATGAATGCTCGCGGGTTCATGACCCAGTCAGCGGGAGTGGGGTTTGCACTGGTCATGGCGTGTGTGTTGGCGGTGGTGATCGCCGCGGTGCTGGGACATCGGAGCTGGGTTACAAGCAAACCTCGCGGGGGCATAGACGGGAACACTCGATGAAGATCTGGGATATATCGCCCCTGATTGATGGGGAGCTGAAGGTGTGGCCGGGGGACACGCCGATGAGCCGCGAGGTGGTGTGCGAACTCCAGAAGGGCGCGAGCGTGACACTGAGCACGCTGCGGGCGACGGTGCATCTGGGGTCGCATGTGGATGGTCCGAACCACTATGGAAAGGGGGCCGCGGGGGTGGAGGCGTGGCCGATTGAGCGGTTTCTGGGGCCTTGCCATGTGCTGGATGCCCAGACCAAGCGCGGCATGCGTGCCCGCATCGAGGATGTGCGATGGCCCGATGCAGATCTGAGTGGATCAGACGCACTGAGGAAGATTCGGCTCCCGCGTGTACTCCTGAAGACCGGCACCTATCCGGATTGCCGCGAGTTCAACGAGGACTTTGCAGGGCTTGAGCCATCGCTGATTGATGCGATGGTTGCTCGTGGCGTGCGGACGATCGGGGTGGATACGCCGAGCGTGGATTCGTTCAGTTCGAAGGACCTCCCTGCGCACGCGGCGTGCCTTCGAGGCGATGTCGCGATCATCGAGGGCCTGGTGCTGCTGGATGTGCCGGGGGGGGAGTATGAGTTGATCGCGTTGCCGCTGAAGTTGGCGGGATTTGACGCAAGCCCGGTGCGGGCGGTGCTTCGGGGGTGAGGGTCCTTCTATGAAGGATTCTTCAGAGTGAGGGGCTATTCTTCCAGCATGGAACGAGTCTACTTGATCAAAGGCACTCATCCCGCCGACGGCCGCGCCGTTGAACTCACGCTGCGGGCCGCGGAAGAACTGGACGCGCGGAGTCGCGCTGAGGACATGGGCCTGGAGAACATTGTGATGACCCAACTCTCAGAAGGCGTAGGAGCAACTGGGAGCATCGCTCCGGGACTGGGGACGGCTGGCGAACCGCGGCCAACACCAACGGTGTTGATCGTTGAAGATCACGAGGACACGCGGAGCGTGCTGGTTCATCTGATGGAGTTGGACGGATACGTCGCCATGGGCGCGGAGGGCGGTGTAGAAGCGCTAGCGATGATGCGAGAAAAACTACCGTCACTGGTGATCACGGACTTTAACATGCCGGGCATGGACGGTGTGGCGTTGATCGAGGAGATCCGTCGCGATGCGGGGCTCGGCAAGGTTCCGGTGATCCTGTTCAGCGCTGCTCTCGGAGATCTTCAGGTCAAGGCGATGCGAGCCGGCGCCGATGCCTTTGTCACGAAACACTCAATGGACTGGGCGGATTTGCAGCGTGAAATGGTGCGACTTGTGGGACCGGGCTCCAAGGAAAAGGGGCTGCCGGGGGCGCGGAAAATCCGCGAGAAGGAAGCGGGATGACGAGGCGAGGGCGAAACGTGACGCGGGAAGATGCGTGATGATCTGGATCGTGATCGAGCACGAAGACACGCGGAGCAAGGTGGCGAGTCTGATCCGCGGAAAGAGTTACGCCGCGGCGGAGATGGACTGCGGCGACGAAGTGGTGAAGCGTCTGCAGTTTCAGCTCCCGGTGCTGATCATTCTGGATTGCGGTGTGGCGGGGATCTTCGACATGCTGCTCACGATCCGGACCATCCCGCGGGCTGCATCGGTTCCGGTGGTGATGTTCAGCAGGGACGATCAGAACCTCCAGGATAAGTGTTTGATGGCGGGCGCGAATGCGTATGTGCCCAAGGGGTCGCTCGATTGGGCGGAGCTCCTTGAGGAAGTGGTGCGATTTGCGGGCGCGCCGGGGCAGTAGTCGCGATGCGACACAGCAGAACGATCGAGCTGAGCTAGATGAGCGCGGCCATCGACTATGGATGCGGGTGCGAGAGCAACCGTTTCCCCGTCGAAAGGACCGCATGCACCAACGTGTCAAAGTCTTCGCGGCGGGTGCGGTGGTTGACGTTGGCGACGCGGATGGCCAAGCGGCCATTGATGCGGGCATTGGAGGGGACGGCGATGCCGGATTCCTGCACGCGGATGAGGATCTCGGTGTTGAAGGCGTCGAGTTGTTCGTCTGAGAGGGTGGGTGTTTGGGCGGCGGCTGAAGGGGACTGCCCGGATTGGCGGGAATGAGGGGCCTCGCGCGGAGAGGCAGTGACCGATTCGAGCCAGCCGCGGATTGCACGGATGGACACGGATAAAGGCCGTGGAGATTGACAAGCAGCAAAGCAGAACAGAACGGGCGAAACCGATTGAACCACGGAGGTCACCGAGGGCACGGAGAGAGGTCCAAACGAGAAGGAACTACGTTTCCTATAGCGCGACGAGCGATCGTTCGCGGCACCCTCTCCGCGATCTCGGTGTGCTCGGTGGTCAACTGTCGTTCCTGTGATCCCCGGCGTTGGGTCTCTGCGCGAGACTCTGTCACACCGTCGCGATCACCTTGACCTCGAAGTTGATCGGTGCGTTGCCGGCTTGCGGGAGGGCGGTAATGGCGATGGTGGTGCGAGTGGGCTGCGTCGGGCCGGGGGGGAAGTACTCCGCCCAGATGCGGTTGAAGGTCGCAAAGTCGCGCGGCATGTCGGTCAGGAAGACCAGCACATCGACGATGTTCTCCCACTTCGAGCCTGCCTCTTCAAGAACGATGCGGACGTTCTCGAAGCAGGCGCGGACCTGCGCCTCGATGTCGTAGTCGATCACTCTGCCCGCGTCATCGAGCTGCACGCCGGGGATGTCTTTGCTGCCGCGGCGGCGCGGGCCGAGACCGGCGAGGAAGAGCAGGTTGCCGACACGGCGCGCGTGCGGATATGCGCCGACAGGCTCGGCGGCCTTGGTTGAGCGGATGTCGGGGGTCATATCCAGATAGGTCCTATGGGACTCATGAGTCGTGTAGCTCGGTACTGCTCAGATGCGGATGGTGACAGCCTTAGGCTCGGTGAAGAACCGCATGGCTTCGAGGCCGCCTTCGCGGCCGAGGCCGGACTGCTTGGAGCCGCCGAAGGGTGTGCGGAGGTCGCGGATCATCCAGCAGTTGGCCCAGACAACGCCGGATTGGATGGCCGCGGCGGTACGGTGCAGGCGCGAGGCGTTCTGCGTCCAGATGGATGCGGCGAGGCCGTAGGGTGTGGAGTTGGCCAGCGCGATCGCCTGCTCATCGGTGTCGAAGGGCTGGAGCGTAACGACGGGGCCAAAGATTTCTTCCTGCTCGACGCGGCAGGAGGGGTCGAGGCCGGAGATGACGGTGGGCTGAAAGAACAGGCCGCCCCCCCCACCCCCCCCAATTTTGCCTTGCTTGCAGCGGTCCGGCAGATTCGCTGCATCGACGACATCCCCGCCGCAGTGAATCGTCGCGCCAAGTTCGCGAGCGAGCTTCACGTAGGAAGCGACTTTGTCGAGGTGCGGTGCGGAGGTGAGTGCACCGAACTGGGTCGAGTCATCAAGCGGGTCACCGACTTTGAGTGCGCAGGCGCGATCCACAAGGCCGGTGAGGACGCGGTCGAAGATGGAGCGGTGAACCAGAAGTCGCGAGCCGCACAGGCAGATCTGCCCCTGGTTGGTGAATGCGGCGCGGGCGGCGGTTGCGATCGCGCCTTGCTCGCCGTCAAGCTCGGCATCATCGAAGATGACAAACGGGTTCTTGCCGCCGAGCTCGAGCGAGAGGCGTTTGAGCATCGGGCCGGCGTGGTGGGCGATCCACCTGCCGACGTTTGTCGAGCCGGTGAAGGAGATGGCGGGGACATCGGGATGCGTGACGAGCGCGCCGCCCGCCGCGGGACCTGAGCCGTGAACGACGTTGACCACGCCCGGGGGGACGCCCGCTTCGTTCAGCAGCTCCCCGAGCATGAATGCCGTCATCGGCGTCACTTCGCTGGGTTTGCAGACACAGGTGTTGCCGCTGGCGATGGCGGGGGCGATCTTCCAAGTGAGCAGGTACAGTGGCAGGTTCCAGGGAGAGATGAGGCCGGCGACGCCGCGGGGGCGGCGGAGGGTGTAGCTGAAGACACCTCCCTCGGCGTCGTGGAACTCGCTTGCGCTCTGCGTGCACGCCGCGGCAAAGAAACGGAAGTTGGTAGCGCAGCGCGGGATGTCGACTGCGCGGGCGAGGGTGATCGGTTTGCCGGTGTCGATGCTCTCGACGCGGACGAAGCGCTCAAGGTTGGCATCGATGAGGTCGGCGAGACGGTTGAGGATGCGGGCGCGGTCAGCGGCGGGCGTTGCAGCCCAGGCGGGGAAAGCGGAGGCCGCGGCGGCAACGGCGTCGTTGATGTCTTCGGGGCCGGAGTCGGGGACGCGGGAGTAGATGAGGCCGGTGGCGGGCTCGACGTTGTCGAGGTATCGGCCGGCGCGGGGCGCGACAGCGCGGCCGTTGATGAAGTTGGAGATCTTCTCCATGCGGGCAGTCTATCCGAATGAGGCAGGGAAACGGATTGGTACGGAAACGGATGGATTCAGGGAGTGTTTGCCGCAGATCAACGCGGATGAGCGCGGATCAGAAAAACAGCCGCCAAGCATCGACGCGCGTGCACGCGAGGCACGAGAGCCGATGGCTACTTCGTCTCGGGCACCGAGAGCGAGACACCGTCGGCCCCCTGGGCCTCGACGAAGATGGAAGCACGCTCGGTCCCCTTGTTCTCAAGACGAATGCGGAGCGGACCGGGGAGCTTGTGCGTCGCCGATGCGCCGGGGCCGAGGCGGCCATCGAAGCCCTCACCGTCGATGGTCTTGATCTGGGCCTCAACCCACTCGGGGCCGTCGTTGCGGAGCTCGACGATGGGGAGACGCCCGGTGACGGAACCCGTCGCCGTCATGCCCGGCGGGATGATCATGCCGATGCTGGTCGACGACCCGCAGGCGGGGAGGAGCGCGAGTGCGGAGAGGATCGCGACGGCGGAGAGTTTGGGGAGTAGGGGCATGGGGTGTCCTCAATTGGAGAGATGACTGGTTTCAACCCGGGCCTTCGCCCAGCGCGGCTCAGACCCGGCGTCTAGAGTTAGAGTGATTGTGTCCGTCCACCATCCACCGGCACGTTGATGCCGTTGATGTACGCCGCGGCGGGCGTGGCGAGGAACGCAATGGCCGCGGCCACTTCCTCAGCGCGGCCGAGTCGGCCGGCGGGAATGGTGCCGATGGCGGCCTTAGTGACTTCTTCGAGCGACTTGTTTTCTTTGGTTGCGCGGGCGGTGAAGAGCTGCTTGAGGCGTTCGGTATCGGTGAAGCCGGGGAGCACGTTGTTGACCGTAATGCCGAAGGGGGCGAGCTCGGTGGCGAGGGTCTTGGCCCAGTTCGCCACTGCCGCGCGGATGGTGTTGCTCACGCCCAGCCCGGGGATCGGCGCCTTCACGCTGGTGGAGATGATGTTGATGATGCGACCGTAGCTTGCGGCCTTCATGCCCGGTAGCAGTGCCTGCACGAGGAGCTGGTTGCACACCAGATGTGAGCGGAAGGCCGCGACGAAGGCTTCGGGGGACGCGTCTGCGATGGGTCCGCCCGCGGGTCCGCCGGTGTTATTGATGAGGATGGTGTACGGACCCGCGACGGACGCATGGCCGAGTTCCGTGCGGATCGCCTCCTGCACGGCATTCGGATCGGCGAAGTCCGCCGCGAACCAGCGGTGGGTCTGCCTGGCACCGTTCGAGGACGGCAGCTCCTTTCTCACAGCATCGAGCCGCTCGGGGTTGCGAGCGACGAGGGTAACGGATGCGCCCAGCGATGCGAGCTCGATCGCTGCGGCGCGACCGATGCCCTGGGTGGAACCGCAGACGAGCGCACGCTTGCCGATGAGGGAGATGTCCATGGGGGAGGATAACGGGGGAAGTCGATTTTGGATTTTGGATTGGGAAATCGGACGGACCCGGACTGCTGATCTGAGGCTCAGTGACACGCACATGCCCCTACCATGCGGGCATGGCTGAACATCCGATTTATCACAGCGACAAGCAGACGTACAGCAGCTACCTGAAGATCAACGAGCTTCTTGGGCTGCAGCGGCCGCGGACTGATCATCATGATGAGCTGCTGTTCATCATCAGCCATCAGGTATACGAACTGTGGTTCAAGCAGATGATGCATGAACTGGTGGAGGTGTGCGGGCACCTGGATGCCGACCGGCCACTGCGGGCAGCGCAGTTGTTTGAACGCGTGCACAAGATCCAGCACTTGCTGATCGAACAGATCCCGTTGCTGGAGACGATGTTCAGCGTGGAGTTCGCGAGGTTCCGGGATTCGCTCCGTCCGGCAAGCGGGTTCCAGAGCGTGCAGTTCCGCAAGATCGAGTTCTTCTGCGGGAACAAGAACCCGAAGATGCTGGCGCTGGTGGGCGAGGATGACGCCGCGAGGGCGGAGATGGCGACGTTCCTCGACAAGACGACGCCGTACGACCATTTCCTGCACCACCTGGCGCGCGAGGACAACGGGATCTTCAAGATCCCCGCGGCCGCGCTGCAGCGGGATACCAATCTCCCGCATGAGGAGAACGAACAGCTCGTCGATTCACTCGAGATTCTGTACCGCGCCCAGCACGAAGGTTCGGAATCCGGCAAGAAGCACGCGGGCGAGCGGTACTACGCGCAGATGCGTGTCGCCGAGCACCTGCTCGAGTTCGATGAGAAGTTCTCGATCTGGCGCTTCCACCATGTCAAGATGGTCGAGCGCATGATCGGTGGGATGGGCGGCACGGGCGGGTCCTCAGGCGCGAAGTATCTGGCAAGCACGCTGTCGCGGCCGTTCTGGCCGGATTTGTGGACAGTGCGCAACCGGCTCGGCGGCGGATATGGCGGTTCGCCGAGCCCGGCGACACCTGCGGCAGGCGAAAAGCCTGCTGGTGGCGGATGTCCGTATGCGGGGTGACGGATGAACTCAGAGAAGCAGCGATAGCAGAGGGAGTGAAGAAGCGGCTTGGCATGAAGATGATCTCGCGCAATGTCGCGGAGGACTCAGATTGATCGAGGATGCCATCGCAGCGATTCTGTGGTTCGTGATCAGAGTGATTTTCTGGCCGGTCTTTGTGCTTGCGCGAGTATGGTTTGAGATCAGCATTCTCGTTCTGGATAGTCGGATCGGCGAGCGATGGGCCAAGCCCAGACTCGAGACCAACGAGCCCGCCATTGCGTCACGCATCGCGAGATTTGTGGTCGGGCTGATTCTCTACTTTGCAACGATGTTGGTGATCGCACTCGTGCTCACGGTTGCTTTCTGGATGGGCTGGCTGCCGTGGTGGGTGGTGTTCGGGCTGGTGATCGCAACCGCCTTCTTGTTCCTGACGGCGACCGTGCTTTCAACTTTCGGGCTTATGATCGGTGGGAAGGCCGACCCGCGTTTGAATGCACCCACCCCCACCCCCCCGACACCAGCGGTGGCTCCCGAACCGGCAATGCAATCGGAAGTGCGATCATTTCGCTAGCCAGCCGTGCTTACCTAACAAATTCCATTCTTTGGCGTACAGTGGCCATGATCGATAGAAGCCGCGTCTATCGATCATGTTTGTGCTATTCTTGATCGATAGAAGGCGGCTGTATCCTTCATCATGTGCTGGAACTGGGAACAACCCCACTGGCCCCGCTTCGCGTGGAAAGGCGACCGGCTCGAACAGGCCGAGCAGCGGTTCGTCCTCGCCAGCGGCGTCTTCCTCGGGACCGTCAAGCATCTTGAGCCGGAGACACGGGACGTCCTTCTGGTCGAAGCGATGAGCGATGAGGCCGTGACCACTTCGAGAATCGAAGGAGAGATCCTTGATCGCGAGAGTGTTCAGTCGTCCATTCGCCGCGAACTGAAACTGAGCGCCGACGAGCGGCGCGTGGGGCCTGCCGAGCGGGGCATCAGCGAGATGATCACCAGCCTGTTCCGTTCGTTCAGCGCGCCGCTGGAGAACGAGACGCTCTTTGCCTGGCACGGCATGATGATGCAGGGCCACAACGACCTGCGCGACATCGGTAGGTACCGCACGCATGCAGACCCCATGCAGGTCGTCTCGGGGCGCATCGACAGGCCGACAGTTCACTTTGAAGCGCCGCCAACTGCGCAGGTCCCGACCGAGATGGCACGCTACATAGACTGGTTCAACCGCACCGCACCCGGGGGCGATGAGGCGCTGCCCGCGCTCGCTCGGGCGGGCACATCGCATATTTACTTCGAGAGCATCCATCCATTCGAAGATGGCAACGGCCGCATCGGCCGAGCCCTGAGCGAGAAATGCCTGGCCCAGTGCCTCGGCCATCCCACACTCACCGCGCTCGCGGCGACGATCCTCATTCGCCAGAAGGCCTACTACAGCGCGCTCGAGGCGGCCAACCGGTCTTGCGAGATCACCGGCTGGCTGTCCTGGCTCGCTGGGGTCTGTCTTGAGGCGCAGCAGCGGACGCTTGCGCAGGTTGAGTTTCTGATCGACAAGACCAAGTTGCTTG
>JBBRUT010000046.1:0-22867 GCA_038247555.1 Phycisphaerales bacterium
GACATTTGAATCATCAAGGCATGAATCACGCGCTAACTCGGAAGCCAAGAGTCTCCGGCGCGGGTGGCGCCGGCGGCGTCGCCGGTTCAGGTTCTGGCTGCGGTTCTGGCTCTGGCTCGGGCTCGGGTTCCGGTTCTGGTTCTGGTTCTGGTTCAGGCCCCGCACCGCTGCCCGCACCGCTGCCCGCACCACCCCCCGCACCACCCCCAGCATTGCCACCGGCATCAGGACGCGCACCTGTCGCTCCCTCCGTCGGCTCAACTGGTTTGGCTTCGGGCGACTTCGCCGGGGTGAGTTGCGTCGCGCCTTCGCTCACCGCGCTGGAGGTCCGCAGGATCGCCGAGTCACGCTGGAACAGATCAACTTCAAACTCCACCCCGTCCCAAAGCAGCCGCGCGGACCACGGCGGCGACACCGAGAGCACTTTCACATTCCGCCCCGACTCGCCCACATTCACACGCTGACCGTCAGAGAACATCACCGCCCCGTTCACCATCGCAATCATCGCCGGTCCGCCATACCGCGTGGGCTTCGGAGCCTCTCGCGGGGTCGTGTCTTCCACATATTCAGGTCGCGGCGGTCGGGGCCGTGGCGGCACAAAGAAGATCGACCGCCCATCCACCTGCGCCTGATGCTTCATCAGCGCCGCGGCAAACTCCTGCCGCCGGGCCTCATCTGTCCGCTCACCCTCGGCGGGCCTCTCCGGAAGCCGCGATGTCTGCACCACCGGCCACGCCTGCACCGCAAGCCACACCAGCGTGAACGCCACCAGCACCGCCATCCCTACGCCCAGCCAGCGTGGGCCACCGGTCTGGTTTCGAAGCCCCAGAATCAGACTCGTCATCCTGCTCATCAGCGGCGCTCCCATCCGGCGCTCGCCGTGCTTCTGCCAGTCCCGGGCGATGCGATCCACGATTCCACCGCGATCGTCACGCGCACAACCCGGCTCCCCGATGATGCGCCGTTGCGTGCCCGCCCTGCGCCCGATTTGTCGAGCTTGATGCGGGACACCGCCGTCACCTCGCTCGCCTGCTCAAGGTCCGCCAGAATCGCGATCGCGTTCTCGGGCGAGGCCTCAAACGTCACGTCCAGAACAAACCGCTCCAGCCGCGCCCCCGCCCCGACCACGGTCGCGGCTTCGGTCGCCGGAATCGTCCCCGATCGCTCGCTGTACGCCGCGTTCCCCACCCCATGCTTCACCAGGATGGCGTTCACCGCGCGTTGCAGCATTTCCGGCCGCGCCGCCGTATCCGTCGGGTGCCGAGGCAGGCCATACGTCGCAACACCGCGCTCAAGCTCGCGCCCCGCCTGCGAGTTCGCCGCCAGCAGCGAACGCTCCCGCCGCAGCGTCGCCTCCAGCCGATCCGCACGATCGCGCGAAGTGCTCGCCGCGGTCAGTGCAGGCTCCAGCACGCCAAAGTACAAAGCCAGGAATGCGGCAAACGCCAGCAGCCACCGCATCGATCGCGGCATCCGATTCAGCCTGTCGCTCACGCTGCTCATGTCCCGCTCCCCGCCGCGACCATTCGCTCGCGACACTTCTCGGCTTCCGCCGCCAGACGCTCCTTATCCGCCGGATCAATCCCCGGCTGCGTCGACGCCTTCTTCCGCACGCCCCATTCCTTCATCGCTGCCGTCTTGTTCATCGCTGCGATATCGGCATCGCTGAGTGGCGGCGGAATCATCACCGGGGCTACCGCCGTCGGGCGGTCCGCCCGCGAGGCCGTGCGCGATGGCTCATCCCGCCCTCGCCCGCTGGTCCGCGACCCCCGGTCATCACTCGCCCGATCCCCATCGTCCTCTTCAGCGTCATCAGTCCGCCATCCAGGAGACATCGTCGCATCGTCGCCATACAGGTGCTGAGCGAGGGTCTTGCTTGCAAAGTCAACAATCGGTCGGCTTGCGGTGATCGCCCCGCTTGGCGACAGCCGCGCCTGAAGCTGAAACGTCACTCCTTCCGACGTCGCATCAATTGAAGGTGTCGCCACATCTCGGAACACCGTGGTGTCCGACAGGTTCTTGCGGAACGCGGTTACCAGGTCCGACGATTCCGCCACCGCGCGAATGCTGATCGCCTCGCCTTGCGTGAGCTCAACCGACTCGAGCGTGACCCCCACCGGCGCGGCCCCCGCGATATCTGCGAGCAGCTTGGTCATCGGCCACCGCTTCTGACTCAGCAACTTGTAGAACTCCGCCTGCCGATCCGCCTCGCTTAGTCTCCGATCAAGCTCTGTCAGCGAGCCCGCCTCGTTCCGAAGCATCTTGTACCGCATCTCCGCTGCTACCCACGGCGCAAACAGCAACGCCCCGATGCACGCCGCGCCGACGACCGCCGCGTTCCGAGGCCGCGACAGCCAATCCACCGCGCGCTGCGCAATCGGCATCGCCCGCCGTGGCTCCTCCGGCGTCATCCCTACGAGCGCGCTCACCGCCGCATCAGGATCGGCGTACAGCGCGATCGCGCCGAGCGCGAGGCCATGACGCCAGATCCACTCGCGATCGCGGTTTCCACCGCCGAGCCGGACAGTGGTCCCCACCTCCATCATCAATCCATCCGTCGCCGGACACGCGGCATCGATTCCTGCTGCTGCGGCGGTTTCGGTCCACGAGCCCCTCACCGCGCTGTCCCATCCCGCATCCGAAGCCCCCAGCCGCAGCACCCGGCCCACCGGCCGCTTCGTCCCAAACGCCAGCAGCGAAAGCGCACCTGTCGCTTGATCCGCAAGCCCGACCATTCCGATCGCGCCCGAAGCCTGCCCAAGCGCGCCGAGCGCGGCGATTTCCGCGACCCACACCTCGGGTATCCCCGAAAGCGCGGCCCCGGCCGCGCCATCCTTTTCTCCGCGCACCCAACCCGTCAGCAGCGTCGCCTGCCGCCCCCCGAGGCGGATCATCCCCGCCGACCTTCGGTGCCAGGCGATCGAGCTCGGGAGCTCCGACTCGGCCTGCAGCGACAGCGCATCCGCCACCGAAGCCCGATCCGCGGTTGTCAGCTCCGGGCTCGTCAGAACCCGGCACACCGTCTCCGTCGCGGGCACCAGACGGATCGTCAGTTCCACCTTTCTCGATCGCAGAGCCTCTCCTGCCTCATCAGGCCCCGAGAGCAGCGCATCCGTCACGACGAAGCTGGACCCCCCAATTTCGGCGAAAACTATCGCCAGTTCGCCGCCCGGAAGGGTCTGCACGGCCGCCACACGCGTTGCGCGGGGGGTTACCGACGGGTTGCTTTGGTTAGAGGAGCGCGTCATCGGATACGAGTTTCCTTAATCATCACCGGAAGAGTGGATCGGTCGATGGTCGCAACCATCTCCACCTCCAGGCCCGTCCCCGTGTCCCGGCCGCGGCTGGTGACTACATACACGTTTGACCGCACGTCGAGCACTTCATACAGCTGAGCGAGAATTTCGTTGGTTACAGCGGGAACGCTCAGCAGGTCCATGAGATCGCTGAATCCTCCGGATCGCGCGTTCCTTTCCAGGATCAGTGCATCTGCGACCCCCGGCGTGATCTCCGCGATGTACTCAATCAGCTCATCATCGCACGTGTTGATGTTCAGCTTTCCCCGCCGCGGCCCACCGGCAGCCTCTTCCCCCAGCGTGCACTCATTTAGAAGCAGCGCAATCTGCTCATTCGTCAGGTTCTGCAGTGCTGTCTGCGCCCGCCCCGAGAGCAACGTTGCTCCCTGCGGGACCAGATCCCGTAGAGGCGTCCGGATGAAGTCCGCCATCGATGTCACCGTCTGCGAAGCATCCGCCACCGCCTGCCCCTGCTGGCTGTCCAGCTTCAGCCGATTCTGAACCTCCTCCGCGCTGGCGATTGTCAGATCCAGCCGAGGCAGGCCAGAGACCGCGAGCCCGCCAGCCTCGCTCACGCAAGTCAGAAGCGCCGACCACCCCGCATCCAGCTTGCCGTCAGCATTGTCAGGTGGCCATGACAGGTTCCCGTCGTTTTCGTTGGGGTCGAGCACCCCGTTCAGGTTCCAATCCTCTCCCCGCACATACTCCGCCCTCACCCCCGACACCAACTCCAACTCTTCAACCGATCGAAACGGCGCGTTCCGCGGCACATACGACTGCTTCAGCGACAGATACTGCCCGATCTCCGCCCCGAGGTCGTTTGGGTCATCATCCGCATCGATCCAATCAAGGATGGAATCGGCGATCGACTCATCCATATCGGGCAGAAGCAGCATGCTGTCCCGCGAGAGCCTGTTGATGTTCAGCTTCGCGTGCGCATCGGCCGCTCCTTCTTTGATCCCTGTCCGCTCCTCGTGCTCTACCCAGTACGTCACATCGCCAAGTGTCCCCGCCGCGGCCCCGGCAAGGTCTTCACGCGTTCCGAACGCCGACGAGGTATCCGGAGTCTGTGTCGCAAACGTGAGCGCGGCGATCTGTGCCTCCACCCCCGCCCGCGCCGCCCACTTCGCACGTGTCCGCGCAACCGTTTCGCGGCCCGATGCGGCCCCGCGCCACGCCGCCGATTGCAGTCCGGCCACTACGATCGCCGCGATCGCGATGGTCCATAGCACAACGAAGGTCGTAAACGAACGAGTTGAGTTCTCTTGGCGGATCATCGCGGCGTCGCACCTCCCCCCGTCCCGCCGCCGCCACCTTGCGTTGGTGTCCGTCCTCCGCCGGTGCCTCCCCCGCCTGTTCCTCCCGTGCCGGTTCCGCCGGTTGCCGGAGGCGTGGTGGGCGGCGTGGCAGTGGGGGGGTTCGTGGTCGACCCTGTGCCCGATTCTTCCGCGCCCGCTTCTTCATACACCTGCGCGGTCGGTTCTGCAACACGGTCGATCGCCACAGTCCGCCGCGCCCGCGCGCTGCCGCGGCCGGCATCATCAACCGCCGTCACCGTCACCCGAACCATGTGCGGAATACCGTCCCGATCCGAGTCCCACTCGTCGAACCACCCCTCCGCATCCGCCGCTTCGACCTTCAGCATCACGATCCCATCCACCAGCGGCGAGGCCACGCCCCCGCCCTCGGGCGTCTCATCCGGCACCGGATCAATCCGTCGCCACAGTGAAAACTGCGGCGCCTTCTGGGGCTCAAGTCCGGAAGCAGCGATGCGGTAATGCGCTTCCCGCTCCGCCCCTTCGGCCTGCTCCGTCCACGGCCGCGATGGCGAGCTGTGATGCGAGAACAGCATCAACTCATCCCGTGGCTCCGCGCTGCTTCCGCCCTTCACAATTCCGAACTTCACCGCGATCAGATCCGCATCCCGTAGTGAACTCTCAAGGTCCCTGGCGATCAGTTCCGCCGCCAGCGTCGCCCGCGAAAACGCCTGCTGCCGCGCCGTCACCGATTCACGACCACGGATCACCTGCGAGAGCGCGCCATAGGTTGCGCCGACCACGAACGCCGCGATCACGATCGCAACCAGCAACTCCGCGAGTGTGAACCCGCGTGCATCATCTCGTGAACGAAGGGTCATTCGATGACCCTCTGGATGGGCGTCTCGGGCCGCCGCTCGGGGTCCTCCTCAAATTCCTCGCCTGCGATTCGCGAGGCAACCAGCGTGCGGATCGTGAGCGACTGCTCTCCCCACGCGCGCTTCCACGAAATCGTCGCGCTCACCTCATACGGCGCGGACTGACCCGTGCCCCCGACCTCCACGTTGTAGCTGTAATCTTCAAACGGTTCATCGCATGTCCCCGATGGGCGAAACCGCCGCTGATAGTCATCCGGCCCCCGCGCAAGCACCATCTGAAGCTGCTCATCCGCCAGCATCGCCGCCGTTGTCAGATCCTGGCCGCGAAGCTGCGCCGTCACGGCCTGCCCCGCCAGCCCAACCACCACCGTCAGCGATGCGCCGAGAATCACCGCGCCCACAATCACATCAACCCGCGCAAACCCACGCCGGTCCCGCCTTCCATGCACACGCCTCACCATGGCGAGTCTCCTCGCCCGGTCGCATCCAGATCAATCGCACGTGTGGATGGCCCGGTCCCCAGCGCGCGGCTCCCCGCGATCCCCATCTGATCTGCCCGCATCCCTGTCCGTTCCGCCGTCACCGAATCCGCCCCGAGGTCAATCCGGTACGCCGTCGGAGTCGATCGCTCCCGCGGCCCAAGCACGATCGAGATCGTCGGCCTCGCCTGTGCGCCGCCAAGCGGGACCAGCCATGACCGCGGATCCAGCCGCCGCCCATCCACCGTCGCCTGCGTCACTTCCAGCTCCGACAGCACAACCGGCTCAATCAGCGCTTCCTGCTTCCACTCAACCCCGCGCCGATTCCCACCGCGACTCCCGGATGCTTCTGCCCCGCCCGCCTCCACGCGCGAAACCACCGCCAGCTTCGACACGCCGTCTGCGTTTGAAAACTCAATCGCCAGCCGCTGCCCACCCACCAGGCTCGCCCGTTCCGCCGCCGCCCCCAGCAGCCGCTGCACCGCAACCGCTTCCCCCTCCGCAGCTCGCTGCGACTGCCCCGTCAATCGCGGCAGAAAAACTCCTGCCAGAATCGCGATGATCGTGATGACCACCACGAGCTCGAGCAGTGTAAATCCGCGCAGCATCCCCACCCGCGCACCCGGCGCACAACCGCTCATCCGCGCGATGGTCATTGCTCCGCTCATCGCTGCTCACGGCTTGGTGATATCCGCATCATCGCCCTCGCCCCCCGCCGACTTATCTGCTCCATACGATACGATGTCGAAATCGACGTTCTTACGCCCAGGCACGACCAGCACAAACAGTTGCCCCCACGGGTCCTTGAGCTGATCCACCGAATCCACGTACGGTCCTTTCCACTGTCCCTCTTCCACGCCGCTGGGCTTCTCCCACAGCGCCATGATCGTCGCGCCCTCCGGCACGCGCCCGCCGCAATCCGCAAGGAACAGCTTTGTCGCGCCCGCAAGGGTCGCCGCGTTGCTCGCCGCCACCGCGCTCTTGGACTGGCTGATCCGCCCCAGAATCCGCGGCGCGATCAGCGTCGCCAGAATCCCCAGAATCACAATCACGACGATGATCTCGACCAGCGTGAACGCACGCCGAGCGGACTGAGTTGAACGCTTCATTTGATGAGGTCCTGCATTTGCACAAGCGGAAGAAGAACCGCGGCGACAACAAACCCCACAACCACCGCCGCAACAATGACCATGATCAGCGGAAACAACTGCGTAAACACCCGGATGCTCGACTGCGTCCGGTCTTCAAACACACCCGCCGCCTGCACCAGCATCTGCGGCAACCGCCCCGACCGTTCTCCCACTCCCATGATCTGTGTCAGCAGCGGCGGAAAGTACCCCGAATCCTCCATTGGCTCTGCGATCGTCCTGCCCGCCGCGACCTGATTGCACACATCCTCGATCGCCTGTTCCATCGCCTTATTACCCAGCGCACCTTTCGTGATGCGAAGCGATGTCAGCGCGGGCAGCCCCGCGCTCACCAGCGTCGCCAGCACACGTGTGAACCGCGCCACCGCCACATCCCGCAGCACCTTCCCAAGCGCCGGGACCCGCAGCAGGAACGTATCAATCGCCAGGCGGCCCGCAGGCTGCCGGTAGTAGTTCGTCAGCAGCAGCACCCCGCCGACCACCAGCCCAAGCACCAGCCACCACCACGTCTGCACAAAGTCAGTCAGCCCCATCACCATCCGCATCGGTAACGGGAGTTCCGACGCCGCGATCTGCCCCGTGAACTGTTTCAAAATCCGCGGCACAATCACCGTAGAGATCACCGCGATCGCGCCGCCGATCAGTACCGCCAGAAACGCAGGATAAATCAGCCCTTCCGACAGTGTCCGCCGCAGCTTCAGTTCCCTCTCCAGCAGCGACGCCGATTGATCCAGCACCTCTCCGAGCTTGCCGGACAACTCCCCCGCGCGGATGAGGCTCACCACCATCTCGCCAAACGGTTTCCCGCAGCTCGCCGCGGCCTCGGCCAGCGATCGCCCATGCTCCACCTCGTGGATCAGATGGTTCAGCATCGCCTTTCGTTTCGGGCTTCGGCTCTGTTTCGCGATCGTCCTCAGCGCAAGCACCAGCGGCAGTCCCGCCTGCACCGCCGTCGCAAGCTCACGCATGAATGAGCACATCTCCGCCGCGGACATGGACCCCGCAACATGCCGCGGCGCACCCGCGATGCTTCCGCCATCTTCCTGTTCCGAAGCGAACGCCTTGCCCGGATTCCCCGTCGCCGCCTCGATGCGCGCTGGGATGATCCCCTGCGCCCGCAGTGTCCGCACCGCCGCGGCGCGATCCGGCGCATCGATCACCGATGCGTTTCCGCCGCCAAGGGGTTGATAGGTGAAAGTTGGCAATGGCTCAGCAGGGCTTTCGGTCAGGAGTTCTTTGGGGACGCGTGCTCAGCCGCAGGCATCAGTACTGCAATCCAAAACACGAAACACAAACCTCATCCTCCCACAATCACGACTTCATCTGCATCCTGCGTAGCGCGCAGAACCTCATCCATCGTTGTCTCGCCCGCCGCGGCCTTGATCACGCCATCCATTCGCATCGACACATGGCTCGGCCCCGCCACCCCAAGCAAGTCCTGCCGGCTCGTCCGTCCATCCGTGATCGCAGCCCGCAGCCCGGGGGTCAGTGCGAGCACTTCATAGAACCCTACCCGGCCGCGGAAGCCCGCGTTCTCGCACCTATCACACCCCGCGCCCATCCATCCCTGGCCGCGATCAAAGAGCGCAAGCTCCGGCCCGCTGAGCCGGTGCCGAACCGCTTCCGTCAGCGCAATCCTCTGCCTGCAACCCGTGCACAGCTTCCGCCCCAGCCGCTGCGCAACGATCCCTTCGAGAACGCTCGCCACGAGGAACGGCTCCACATCCATATCAAGCAGCCGACCCACCGCGCTCACCGCGTCGTTGGTGTGCAATGTCGAGAACACCAGGTGCCCCGTGAGAGCCGCCCGAACTGCAATGTCCGCCGTCGCGTTATCGCGGATCTCACCCACCATGATCACATCCGGATCCTGCCGGAGGATCGACCGCAGCCCCGTCACGAACGTCAGGCCGCGCTCCGGATTCACCGGGATCTGATTGACCCCCGAAAGCTCATACTCAACCGGGTCCTCGATCGTGATGATCTTCAGCGACGGATCATACAGCTTCGTCAGCGCCGCATACAGCGTCGTCGTCTTGCCCGAGCCTGTCGGCCCCGTCACCAGAATCATCCCGTGCGGCAGTTCCAGCCACCGATCCAGCGTGTCCCTGTCGGTCTGCCGCATCCCCAGTGTCGTCAGGTCGAGCGTGATCGCTTCCTTATCCAGGATGCGCATCACCACGCTCTCGCCATAGATCGTCGGCACCGTCGAGACGCGGATATCGACCTTCCGCCCCTCGAACCGCAGCGTGATATGCCCATCCTGGGGCACGTATCGCTCCGCGATGTTCATGCTTGCCATGATCTTCACGCGGCTCGTGATCGCGGGCTGCAAGTGCTTGGGCGGGGAGTTCTGCGTCCGCAGCATCCCGTCGATGCGATACTTCACCGTCAGCGCCCGCTCGAACGGCTCGATGTGAATGTCGCTCGCCCGCTCCCGGATCGCCTCGAGAATGATCAGGTTCACAAGGTTGATCAGCGTCGGCTGCTCAGCCATCCGCTGCACATCATCCGCATCGACCGCCTGCAGATTGCTCGACAGGTCATCCGTGTCCCCCGCCGCGCCCCCGCCCAGCCGGTTGGCCATCTGCGCCGCTGTCGCTCCAAACGCTTCCCGCAAAAGCTCCCCATACACCGCTGGCTCCACCGCCACCCGCCGAACTGGCGTTCCTGCCAAGATCGAAACCTGATCCGCCGCCTCAAGGTCGGACGTATCCGTCATCGCCACCAGCAGCACATCGCCCTCAAACGCGTACGGCACCGCCCCGAGCCGCACCGCTTGATCCGCCGATACCGTTGCCGCGGCCCGTGCCTCCACCGACGGAACCTGCGTCAGCGCAGCCGCTCGCGCAGCGCCGGCGTTCTCTTCCGGAGTCCTGTTCACCATCGTTTGCGAAGGGGCCGTCGTCATCCGTGCTCCACGCCATTCCTCGCCACCCCGGCCCCGCTTCCCTATCGGCTAAATCAGCCGATCAGCCCCCCATGCGGATGATCATTCCGCCCTGCGATTCATCCTCCCGCTCCGGCAGGCGCTCCTTCTGCTCCTCGTTGAGCACTGCCATCAGCTTGTCACGCGTCACCCGATCCAACTCCCGCTTGGCCTTCCGCGCATCCGCCACCGCGCCGTCTTCTCCCCCGCCCATGAACATCGCCATCGGGTCCCCGCCGCCATCCGCTTCGGTGGCCTGAACGGCGTCCGCCCACTTGCTGTTCAAGCTCTTCACCTCGCGCTCATACGTCGCAAGCAGTTCGGCGATCGCCGTCTTCTGCTCCCCGCTCAGATCTGTAAACCCCGCCGCGGCTTTCACACACTTGCCCGTGTGGGTCTCGCGATACACCCGCGGGAAGCTCTCCACCCGGACCTGCTGCGCAAACTCCGCCCTCCGCTCCTCCGGAAGCGTCGCCTCCACCGTCCGCGCGTACCGTTGATTCACCTCGCACACTGTCAGCCCTGCCTTGCGAAGCTCCGCCATGTCCTTGCGAAGCTGCTCCATGTCGAAGTTGAACCCGCCACGCATCATTCCGGAAGTCCGCTCCTCCCGCACCTTGTCGCGATCGATGAGCGCGCGGTCCATGTCCGCCTCATACCGGTCCAGCGTTGCCGTCAACTCCGCGGGCGGCGTCTCCAGCTTCAACTGCTCCACCGTGGCGATCAGGTCGACCGTCTCCCCACTCAGCATTCCTGCCGGAAGGCTCTTGATCCGCCGGTGCAGGCGCTCCACCTTCGGCCACCGCTCCGTCTGCGCCGGTATCAGCAGCATCTTCATATCCTCGAAGAACTGCTTCTCCAGTGACTGCGACCCCTTCTGATACTCCTCCATCATCTTCGGAAACTCATCCCGCCACACCGATGGGTCCCGCGAGTCCTCAAACTCCATGCGGATCCGGTCCGTCTCTTTGCGTGCCTGCTTCGCGATGACATCGTGCTCCGCTTGCATCGCCTCCAGCAGCACCTCCGCGGTGCTCATCTGATCCTCATCCAGCGCCAGTGTCGCGCCAAACTTCTTCAGGTCCGCCTTGCTGATCGGTGCCGCAAACCCGCCCCCCATGCCCCCGCGCATCCCCATCGCCATTCCGCCGCGCTGCGCCGCCGCCTGGTCTGCCGCAACGCCCACCGTCAGGCCGACCGCGCACACTGCCACCATTGCCCAACGACGCACGGTCCCGGATGCAAACATGCCAGACTCCTCCTCAGGGAAAAAGGGCCGGAAAACCCGGCCCCGTCATTGATTCCAGATGCGCCCGGATGCAGAGTCCGTCAGCCCGCATGCTTACGTACGCGAGTTCGGCGGCGGAGCAGTGTCTTCACCACCTCCGCCCGGACGCCGCCGCGGCTGCTGCCGGCCCCCATCTCGCCCGCCTTCGCGTTCCCCGCCGCCTGGTCCTCCGCGTACATCTACATCCCGTCGAGGCAGCTTTTCCACCTGCTCCGGAGTCAGCAAGGCCCGCAGCTTGTCCATCGTCGTGCTGTCAAGGTCGCGGCGTTTCTGGCGCAGCTCGCCGGCCGGGCCATCCTCTCCCCCAAACCCGCCGAACCCACGAGACATCAGGTCTTGCGCCGTGATGCTCTCCTCCCGATCCAGCGTGGCCTGCTCAAGCTGCTTGTTCAGCGCGCCCAGCTCCCGCTCATAGCTTTCCTTCAGCGATGTCAACGCCGTGCCCTGCGTGTCATCCAGGTCCGTGAACCCCTTCACCGCATCCAGCGCACGCCCGGCCTGCGTGGGGCGATACACCATCGGGAAGCTCTCCCGGCGCACCTGCTCCGCAAACTTCGCTTGCGCCTCCGTGGGGAGCGTTGTCTCCAGTTGCCGCGCGTACCGCCGGTTCACATCCCGCACGCGCTTCGAGGCTTCCCGCCCCTTTTCCAGCACCTTCTGCATCTCGTCCATGTTCCCCGCCTCGAACATCTCGCGGATCTTGCTCTGGCTCTCTTCATAGACCGCGTTCCTCGCGGCAAGCTCGCGATCCAGATCCGCCTCATACAAATCCAGCGTCGGCATCACCGTCGCCGTCTCTGCCTCCGGAAGCTTCAGATCTTCAACAGTGCGGATCAGATCCAGCCGCTCCCCGCTCATCAGCCCCCGCCCGATCGTCTGTTCGCGCCGACGCTGCCGCTCAATCTTCGGGAACCTTTCCGACTGCGCAGATGTCAGCACCGACCTGAAGTCAGAGAAGAAGCTGGCCTCCATCTTCTGCCGGGCTTTGCCAAACACTTCCATCTGTGCGCCCATCTCGCGCCACACCGAAGGGTCCCGAGCCTCCCGCGCCTGCTCGCGCAGCGTCTCAAACTTCTCACGCGCCGGCTTTGCCGCCTCGGCGAACTCCTGCTGGTGCGCTTCAAGCAGCGCGGACAGAGCCTCGTTCTGGTCTGCATCGAGCCCCAGGATCTTGGAATACTTATCGAGCTCGCGCGAGTTCACCGGTGCCTCGAACATCTGCTGCCCGCCGCCCATCCCCCCAAAGCCGCCAAACATTCCGCCGCCCCCTCGCCGACCTCCTTCACGCTGGCCCGTCTCCCGCTCCCCCTGACCCTGCCCAAACGCGGGCGATGCCGCCAGCACCGCGCCCGCGACCAAGACCGCGGCGACTCGGGTGCTCGATGAAAAACCGCGGAACCGTCGAGGGGAACGAGCGCGCATGGCATGGTCTCCAGTATGGGCGAGACGCGACAGCGCCCCGACCACAGAATAACAATCTCCGACCGCTTCTATTGCCTTAACCCGACGTCGGTGCGGTTTCCGCCACCGATGCCGCCCGCCCCCGCACCTGCTCCGTCAGCGGCTTGCGATCCGTCATCATCTGCACAAATGCATCAAACAGATACGACGAATCATGTGGGCCCGGCGACGCCTCAGGGTGGTGCTGCACCGCAAATACCGGCCGGTCCTTCATGCAGAACCCTGCCAGCGTGTTGTCATTCAGGTTTAAATGGGTCGGCACTCCACCCACCGCTTTCAGGGATTCCGGGTCCACCGCGAATCCATGGTTCTGACTGGTGATTTCCACCTGCCTGGTCAGCATGTTCAGAACCGGTTGATTCAATCCGCGGTGCCCGAACTTCAGCTTGTACGTCTTTGCGCCAACCGCAAGCGATAGCAACTGGTGCCCCAAGCAAATCCCAAAAGTGGGGATTGTGAACTTGGGATCTCCGACCACCACTTTAAGGGCATCAATCGTCGCTTCCACGGCCGCAGGGTCCCCCGGGCCGTTCGAGACAAACAACCCATCCATTTCGCCCTTGGCAAACCGGGCCTTCAACTCCGCGCCGGAAATGTTGTGGGGCACCACCGTGATGTCGCACCCACGGTCCGCGAGGTTCCGCAGGATGTTTCGTTTCGCTCCGCAATCCAGGGCAAGAACCCGGAAGCGCCTGCCAACGCTGGACTTATGCCCAGTCTGAGCCTCAGGTGACCACTCCCCCAGCGTCTCGCCCCACTTGCTGTCGTTCGTGCAGCCCACCAGCGGCACCAGATTCAGTCCGCGCATATCCGGGGCGGTCTTGGCCGCGTTCACCAAAGCCGCATCCGACAGCGTCTCCCGCGGCACGTCCGTGATCGCCGCGTTCATCACGCCCGCGACCCGAAGCCGACGGGTCAGCGCCCGCGTATCGACCCCCGTCACGCCCAGGATTTCCGCCCGTCGCAGATACGTCGAAAGGTCTGTTGTCGCCCGGAAGTTTGAGTGCTGCCGTGCAAGCTCTCGCACCACCATCCCCGACACCTGCACCTTGGCGGACTCCAAGTCTTCCTCGTTCACCCCGGTATTGCCGATCAGCGGCGAGGTGAACACCAGAATCTGCCCGGAATAAGAGGGATCGGTGAGCGCCTCCTGATACCCCGTCATGGCCGTGTTGAACACGACCTCCGCCCCCCGACAGATCGATCGCCCCGTCGCGCCAAAGGCGCGGCCTGAAAACACCGAACCGTCTTCAAGTGCGAGCCGGCCCAGCGGAAGTTCATTTTCGTTGTGCATCAAAGCAGATGATAGGTCGTTTCCCCGGCGCACGCCGCTCCGCGCGGTTACCGTTTCACTGTCTACATGCCCCACCTCTTCGCCCAGGACCAGATCGATTCTCCCGCCCCCGACGGCGGGTGGTTCTATCTCCGCGTCGCCGTCGAACGTGGCATGGACAAAGGCGGCACCGAAGCCGCATTCACCTACCGAAGCCCCGTTCCGGTCGAAGTCGGCCGCCGCGTCGAGGTCCCCCTCGGTCGCGGCAATGTCACTGCCGCCGGCATCGTCGTCGAAGTGGGTGGCGTGGAACTCTGCGAATCGGCAACAGCTGGGGGCACAGGAGGCGGGTTCTCTCCAGATAAAGTCAAATCCATCCTCCGCGAAGTCGGTGTCGGCCTGCCCCCGCGGCTCATCGAACTCGCCCGCTGGATCTCCGGCTACTACGTCTGCCCTGTCGGGATGGTCCTGGCCGCGATGATGCCCGCGGCCGTAAAAAGGCGCACAGGCCACGTCCTCCGTGAACTCCTCGACCGTGTCGAGCCCGGCGTCGAAGCGCCGCTCATCGAAGTGAAGATGACCAAGGCCGTGCGTGCCGCCTGGGATTCCGTCTCCGCGCTCGGACGCGAGTCGCTGCCCCTCGATGCCCGCGTGCTCGCGCAGCGAATCGGCGCGACCAACATCGGCGCGCTGAACAAACTGGTGAACGCGGGTCTGCTGCGCCGCATTCAGCGAGAGGAAGTCCGCAGCATCGGCGGCGCGCCCGACCCGGTGCTTATCGAGCAATCCGCCTCTTGCGCCACAGACACCGCGGTGCCCCAGCGGATGCGTCTCTCCCCCGATCAGCACGCCGCGGTCGAGGGCATCTCCGCCGCGCTCGACAGCTTTAGCGTCCACCTTCTCTACGGCGTCACAGGCTCCGGCAAAACCGAGGTCTATCTCCGCGTCATCGAGCGCATCCTCGCCAAGGGACAGACCGCCCTCGTCCTCGTGCCCGAAATATCCCTCACTCCGCAGACCGCGGGCCGATTCCAGGCACGCTTTGGCTCCGTCGGCGCAATCGGCGCGGCGGGTGTCGCCGTTCTCCATTCCGGCCTCAGCGCATCTCAGCGTCACGCCCAGTGGGCCGCCGCCGCTGGCGGCAAGGCCCGCGTGGTCGTCGGCGCGCGCTCTGCCGTCTTTGCGCCGCTCGATCGTCTCGGCATCATCGTCGTCGATGAAGAACACGCAAGCGACTACAAGCAGGACCAGTTGCCTCGCTACCACGGCCGCGACGTGGCCATCAAACGCGCCCAGCTCGAAGGCTGCCCCGTGATACTCGGCTCCGCGACCCCTGCCCTCGAGAGCTGGGCAAATGCAGCGCCGGATCCAAAGCCGGACTCGCGCAGCCGCTACACCCTCTGGCGACTCCGCGAGCGCGTTGGCGGCGGTGCAATGCCCCGCGTCCAGATCGTCGATCTCCGCGAGGAGTGGAAGATCCGCTCGATGAACGCCATCCGTGCCGGCACGCCGATCGGTAACGGCGCAGGCAGTGGCGCTGGTGGGGGGAGTGGGGGGGTGGGCCCGCGCGAACACATGCTCGGTCCCACGCTCGAACACGCACTTGGCGAAACCCTCCGCGACGGCGGACAGGCCATCCTCCTCCTCAATCGCCGCGGCTATTCCTGCTACATCGCCTGCGCGGAACCAAAGTGCGGGTACGTTCTCAGTTGCAGCGAGTGCGATGCCCGCATGGTCGAGCACCGTCTCAGACGGGGCACGGGCGGTGCCAACTTCGTCCGCTGTCACCACTGCCTCGCCCAGCAGAAGGTCCCCGACCGCTGCCCCGTTTGCGATGGCCGAATCCAGCTCCTTGGCATGGGCACCCAGCGCGTCGAAGAAGAGCTCGAAGCCAAGTTCGGCCGTGTGCTCGCCGCGGCAGGCGCGGCCCCGGGTTGGCTTGTCCGCGTCGACGGCGACACCATGAAGACCGGCCGCGAGTTCCACGAACTCCTCGAACGCTTCGCGCGCGCAGAAGTCCGCGTCCTCATCGGCACCCAGATGATCGCTAAAGGCCTCGACTTCCCCAACGTCCGGCTTGTCGGCGTCATCAATGCCGACACCGCTCTCTCTCTCCCCGATTTTCGTGCCGCCGAGCGCACCTTCCAGCTCGTCTCCCAGGTCGCCGGACGCGCTGGTCGCGGCACGCACGCCGGCCGCGTCTTCGTCCAAACCCTCGAGCCCGATGCCCCGGCCATCGTCCATGCCGCCCACCACGACTTCGAGTCTTTCGCCCGCGAAGAGCTCCAGTTCCGCCAGGGCTCCAACCTGCCCCCGGTCACACGCATGGCCCGCATCGTCTGCCGCGATGAGGACCTCGCCAAGGCTATCGCCGCCGCCGAAGCTGTCGCCGATGCCCTCCGCGAAGAGTCGAATGTCCTTCAGGGCGTCGAGGTCATGGGCCCCATGCCCTGCCCCGTCTCGCGCATCGCAGGCTTCCACCGCATCTCCATCGAAATCATCGCGCCTCGCCGCGGCCTCGTACAGGAAGCGCTTATGCGTGTCCGCGCCCGTGGCCTCCTGAAGAGCGATTCCCGCACCGCCGTCGATGTGGACCCGATCGCATTGATGTAGTCTGCGGCGAGTTCGAGACGACCTTTGAGAGGGCAATCACCTTGATCGTGTACCTGAACGGCGAACTGCTCCACAAAGACCTTGCACGCGTGAGCGTGTTCGACCGCGGCTTCATCTTCGGCGATGGTGTCTACGAAGGCCTCCGCGCCATCCCGCACGACCCCGCCGCTGCCCGCATCGTCGGTCTGCGTGCGCACGAAGACCGCATGTCCGCCGGTCTCCGCGAGGCATCAATCGACTGGAACGTCAACCAGCTCGGCCCCCTCTCCGAGCAGCTCCTCGCCGCCAACTCTTTGCGCGATGCATTCGTCTACTGGCACATTACCCGCGGCACACCCGCCGCAACCATGCCCGTCCGACAGCGCGTCCCCGCAAGGGAGATGCAGCCGACCGCCTTCGCCTACTGCTCCCCACAGCCGCCCCTCAACATCGCTTCCGATCCCGCAACGAAGTCCGCTATCACTCTCCGCGATATCCGCTGGGAGATGGGGCACCTCAAGTCGATCTCCCTCATGGGCAACGTCTGGAGCGCGATGCAGGCCGATGCCGCCGGGGCCGAGGATGCCATTTTCCTCCGCGGCGGCGAAGACGGCCTTCTTGCCGAAGGCCTTGCCACCAACGTGGTCATTGTCACCCGCGATGGCGAAGTCTGCACACCCTCCCTCGAAAGCGTCTCCATCCTTGCCGGAATCACGCGCGGCATCCTCCTCCGCGAAGCACCCGAGATCACACAGCGTCCCATCCGCGCAGCCGAGCTGCGCGATGCCCGCGAGATCATGCTCCTGGGCACCACCACCATGGTCGCCAGCGTGACCAGGCTCGACGGCAAACCCGTCGGCGACGCCCCCCTCCACCCCGGCCCCGTCGCCGTCCGACTGCTCCGCACGCTCATAAGTGCCATCCAGTCCGGGCGCGACGACGCCTGATCGCTCTCCTGCTTTCTGCTTTCTGTTCCCCGGTACCCTTTCCCCATGCTCGACATCGCTGGCAAACGCGTCACCGTCATGGGCCTTGGCCGCTTCGGCGGCGGCGTCGGCGTCACACGCTGGCTCGCTTCGCAGAACGCCGATGTCCTCGTCACCGATCTCGATCCGCCCGACAAGCTTACCGACTCGATCGCGCAGATCCAGAACCTTGTCGATTCCGGCAGTGTCACACTGCGCCTTGGTGAGCACAACGTCGCGGACTTCACAACCTGTGATGTCGTCATCGCCAATCCCGCCGTGCCCAAACCGTGGGAGAACCGGTTCCTACGTGCTGCGCAGGCGGCACGCATCCCCATCACCACCGAGATCCGCCTGCTCATCGAGCGTCTCCCCTCGCGCGAGCGCACCATCGGCATCACCGGCTCGGCGGGCAAGAGCACCACCACCTCAATGATCGCCCACATCCTCCGGCGCGTGCTCGGGGCGGAGCATGTGCACTTGGGCGGGAACATCGGCGGCTCGCTGCTTGCGGACTTGCAGCGGATCCAACCGGTCGACTGGGTGGTGCTGGAACTCTCCAGCGCGATGCTGCACTGGCTCGGCGAAGAGGCCGGCTACAAGAACGCGCGGGGGTGGTCGCCAGCGATCTCCGTTTTGACCAACATCAAGCCCAATCACATCGACTGGCACGGCGAGTTTGCGCATTACGCGCAGAGCAAGCAGGGCATCTTCGCGCAGCAGACTCCCGCCGACATCGCGATTGAATCCGTCGAATCAGCTTCGTCGCAGCGTTTCTCCGCCGTGGCCAAGGCCCAGGTCACGATTATCAATGTCGATGCAGAGTCTGTGAGGAGTGCGCTCCCCGAGACGCTCACCCTCAGTGTCCCCGGAGAGCACAACCGTGTGAACGCCCTCGTCGCCGGCACGGCTGCCGCTGCCGCGTTCGCCCGCGAAAGCAGAACAAACATTGAGCCCGGTGGTCGCATCCATCCTCGAGCCGTCGCAAACGCGGCCGCGCTCCTCGCCGACTTCCGCGGCCTGCCGCATAGGCTGGAGTTCGTGGGCGAGTTCGGCGGAGTCCGCTGCTACAACGATTCCAAATGCACGACGCCCGAGGCCGCGCTGCTCGCTGTCGCCGCGTTCGAGCCCGAGCCCGGGCGATCGCGGATCCACCTGATCGTCGGCGGTTATGACAAGGGCAGCGACCTGACGCCGGTCGCCAATCTTGCGCCGACGCTCGCGGGGATGTATACGGTTGGAAAGACCAGCCCCACCATTGCCGCCGCGGCTCGTTTGGCCGGTGCAGGTTCGAGCGTCATCGAATGCGAGACGCTCGACCGCGCGGTGAGCGAGGCGATGTCGCGTGCGAAGAAGGGGGATGTGCTGCTGCTCAGCCCGGCGTGCGCATCGTGGGATCAGTTCACGAACTTCGAGTTCCGCGGCGAGCAGTTCGCCAAGTTGGTGCGAGAACACACCAAGGTCGGAGCTCCCGCGTGACTACCGCCCTATCACTGTTGCTCGCGGCGGCATGCGGCTTCGCGCTCACCGCCTGCCACTCCACAGACAACAACGCGACACGACCCCTGCCACCCTTGCCCCCGGTCGCTCCGCATCCGTCCGCACCACCCGCGCGCGCAGCGCAGCCTCAGCCACCGACTCCTCCAACGCCGCCCTTACTGCCGATTCGACCCGCAAGTGCGACTCCGCCCATCGCTTTGAAAGAGCTCTTTCCCGGCGTCCGCGCGGATCTCTCAGCCAAGGTGGTAGAGTTCGATGCGATCACATCCCCGATGCTGATGGATGATCCAAAGGCACCCCTCTTCTTCGTCGAGACACTGGTGTGCTCGCCCGATACGCGCGAGCACGAGTCGCTCCTCGTCACCGATGTGAAGCCCTCGCACCTGCACGCCGCCATGCTCGCCATCGGCCTCGTGCCCGGTGCGCCCGGTCTCTTCAAGTTCGAGAACGGCCAGTTCCAACCCGTCGACGCGACCGGTGATCGCGTAACCGTCGAGGTTCATTCAGCTCAAGGGAGTGCCTCCGACCCCCGCACCTGGCTTATCAACGTCGCGGATCGCGACAATCCCGAGCCTCGTCGCTTCGGGAGCGATGCCGAAGATGCCAGTGGGGGTGGGCACGGCTGGGTGTTCGCGGGTTCATCCATGCGCACGGTTGCCGACAAGGCGGGGGCGATGCAAGAGGTCTACGACGCCGACGGCACGGGCATCGTGGTCGGGCTGTGCTGCTTCGGGAGCGAGGTGATCGCTTGGTCGCGCACGTTCAGCCACGATGCGAGCATCGATGCGCCGGAATGGATCGCGGACTTCTCGCGCACGCCTCCGCCGGGGACGAAGGTGCGCATACGCCTGCGGCCTGTTGGGCGCTGATGAACAGTGCTCTTGAGAGCAGTGCCACAAGAAGTCAAACAACGAACGCTGCTTAGCCGTTCGGCTGGATCTCCACGTTCCGTTCCGTCCCATCGGCGTTCCGAACTCCGATTGACACCGTTCGCCCCTGTGCAATCCCCGCCGATGCCAGCGCGAGATAGAAATCAATCGGCTCCGCGACCGCCCGTCCCTCCACGCTCGTCACCACCATTTGCGGGCGCAATCCAGCCCGAAACGCCCCCGAGTTCCGCGCGATCTCGCTGATGAGCAGCTCATCCCCAGCCTTTATCACCTCCCCCATCCCGAATCGCGCAACCGCCTCGATCACCGCATCCAGTTGCTCACCAACCGGCCGAGCGCCAAGCACCACCGGCACCGCGATCGACTCTCCGTTCCGCCAGATCTCCGTGTTTAGGGTCGCGCCAGGCGCATGATTGGCAATCAGCGCCCGCGCTACAGCAATGCTTGTCGCCCGCTGATCACCGATCTTCACGATCACGTCACTGGCGCGCAGTCCCGCCTTTGCCGCGGGGCCATCCGGCTCGACATCAACGATCACCACGCCCTGCCCGCGATACGCAAGCCGATCCAGCAACTGCCGGTTCATTCGCTCGTGCGCATCCGTGTCGCCCGGCCGCGAGCGATCCATCGGCAGATTGATCCCGAAAAACCCCTTTGACAACGGCTGTCCCGCGATGAACTGCTCCACCACCGACTCGATCGTCGACAGAGGAATGTGGAACGAGATTCCCGCCGACTGTCCCTCATTTCCTGCCGCGGACCGCGACCCCGTTGCGATGGCGACGTTCATTCCCACCAGCTGTCCCTTTGCATCCACCAGCGGCCCGCCCGAGTTCCCCGGGTTCACCGCCGCATCCGTCTGAATGAAGTTCGTGTACCCGCTCTGCCCGATCACCGATCTTGGGTCCCGCCCCAGCCCCGACACAATTCCTTCCGACATCGAGAACTTGAAGCCAAACGGTGAGCCAAAGGCAAACACACGATCGCCCTGCCGCAGCCGGTCGCCATCCGCTCGGCGAACGGGGAACAGCCCCTCCGTGGTCTTGGCCTGAAGCACCGCCACATCCGTCGATGTGTCGTAACCGAGCATCTCTGCATCGACCGTGCGGCCATCCTGAAACTGCAGGCTGATCCGCTGCGCCCCGCGTACCACGTGAGCGTTCGTCACGATGTGCCCCTGCTCGTCATATACCCAGCCCGAGCCTTGCGACTGCCGGATCCACCGTCCACCGCCCGCGCGTTCATCAACGCCGATGTGTACCACCGACGGCTCCACGCTCTCGGCAATCGCCCGTACCGCCTGATCCATCCGCACCAGAATGTCATCCCCGGCCAGCGTTTGCTGTGCAAGCCGGATTTGTGCATCCGTGTTCGCATACCCAACCATCCGCACCGCGGCGGGCGCGGCGACAAGCGTAACCAGCGTAGTGATGAGCACGACGATGGCAGGACCGAAAGTGATAAAGCGTCTCATGTTGTCCTTGTCCGTTAATGGGAGTGGACCAGACGATCCACGCCTCCGGGCTTCTGCGTTCCGAGTCCGCCTATTCAACCGGCTTCGGCCCCAAAGGTTGTTCGGGAACCCAAGCCGATCGATTCAGGTCGACCGCTGATCCCGTGCACCCGACCGGGGGATTGACACTGATCGCGCAGGCGCAGCGGAAGCATCGTCGACCAGACCCTGTCTCACGCGTGGAAATCCTTCCGCTGCCAGCTTTTCAGCTTCGCCTTCACGCATGGAATAACTCTGCCCGCCAATCCGCCGCGTACCGACCCTGCCCACCCATTCCCGCGCCGCATCCTCGAAGCTACGCCCGAGGCTCGCCACGGGTTCAGCAAACCGCGGCGGCCTTTCCGTCATCCCCACCAAGTCCTGTAACACCAGCACCTGCCCATGACAATCCGTCCCCGCACCGATCCCAATCAGCGCCACCGTCGTCGCATCCAGTATCGCGAGCGTCACCTCCGCCGGCACCGCCTCCACAAGCAGCAGCTTCGCCCCCGCACGCTCGAGCGCAACCGCATCATCAACTACCCGGCGCGCTTCCGAGGCGGTCCGCCCCGCAGAGGCGTACCCGCTCGTGAGCGCCGCCTGCTGCGGCTTGCTCCCCACATGCCCGCACACCGGAATCCCGGCCCGCGTCATCTTTTCCACCAGCGGCGCAAAGCTCGCATCCGCCTCAAGCTTCACAATATCCGCCATCCCTTCCGTCAGAAACCGGCCCGCGTTGCGAATCGCTTCCGACTCACTCGCGTGGTACGACATGAACGGCATATCTCCCATCACCACGACATCCGGGGCGCCGCGTTTCACTCCCGCCGTCAGCGCGATCAGCACCTCCAGCGGCATGTCGATCGTCCGCCCCAGCCCAAGCACCATCTCTGCCGCGGTGTCCCCCACCAGTAGCACGTGCACCCCGCCCCGCGCAAGCCACCTTGCCGTCGTCGCGTCATAACACGTCAGGCACGCAAACGGCTTCCCTTCCGCAGCCATCCGAGCGAGCGATGACAGCGTCACCCGAACCGAAGCGGCAGCAGACGTATCACCAGGCATCCCCGATGGTAGGGTTCGCGCCATCATCCCCTTGGATCGGTACGCCCAGTGCCGAGTCCCTAATGCCTAATCCAAAATCCTCCTCCCATTTCTGTGCATTCAACCTTTCATAACCCAAACTTCTGGAACAATGAATCGCCGCTCCCCCGCGTCATCTTGCGCAACGGCCGACTCGACGCGTGCGCGGCATGCGCGGCTGTCAAACCGCGGCCGCGTAACTATCGCACCCACGAACTCCCGCCCTCTTACCGTCATAGGAGAACCTCAGGCCATTCTGGTGTCCACGCCCCCGGGACATGCCGATGATGGGGAGTCGCTTACCCAGATGGATACACAGACCAATCAAACTCCGTCCACC